>JAILAA010000160.1 GCA_024681875.1 Prevotella sp. | reverse complement strand
ATCGTTGATGGCGGACAGACGCTGCGCGTGTCGCCATATCACCCCAAACAGGTGCTGCAGACATCGGAGATGGAGACGGCACTGAGCGAAACCCAGACACGATTCTACGCACTTGACATGGCCCACGTGGGCGATGACTTCAAGGTGGATGATGGCTTTAATATAAAAAAGGTACGCGTAAAGCAGGCTGCAGAGGACGGTGCGCTGACATATCTGGCATCGACCTACGATCCAACGGACAACATAATCCGAGACGGCATATACGAAGGAGGACGCAAGGTGATATCATTCTGCGGAGTGCTTCAGCATGATGTGTTCCCACTGCCCGAGTTGCTGCAGATGTCGCAGAAGCTGGGTGCAGAGGAGATGAAGCGCCCTGTAGAGATAGAGTTTGCGTGCAACCTGAACGACGACCGCACTGGCGAGTTCTACCTGCTGCAGATACGCCCGATAGTAGATGCCAAACAGGTGCTTGACGAGGATCTGCAACAGATACCCGACAGCGACTGCCTGCTGCGTTCGAACAACTCGCTGGGACACGGCATATCGGAGGATGTGGTGGACGTGGTGTACGTGAAGACCGACGACGACTTTACGGCAGTGAACAATCCCGCCATAGCCAACGAGATAGAGGAGATAAACCGCAAGTTCCTGCAGGAAGACAAAAATTACGTGCTGATAGGTCCGGGACGCTGGGGTTCGAGCGACTACTGGCTGGGCATACCAGTGAAGTGGCCACACATATCGGCCGCCCGCGTGATAGTAGAGGTAGGACTGAAGAACTATCGTGTAGACCCATCTCAGGGCACACACTTCTTCCAGAACCTTACATCGTTCGGCGTGGGCTACTTTACCATCAACACCTTTACTGGCGACGGAGTATTCCAGAAGGAGGTGCTCGACCAGATGCCCGCAGTGGAAGAGACTCAGTTCGTACGCCACGTACGCTTTGAGAAGCCGCTGAAGATAATGATGGACGGCAAGAAACAATCAGGAGTAGTGCTGCTGTAGCACTACTCCTTTTTATTTACACCCTTCTTTTAATAAGGTATAGCATGCCGCTGCTGGCGCGCTTGGATTGGAACTTGTATTCTGGGCGACGCAGGTAGGCGGCTATCTTCTGGATAGAAGTGGCATCTTCTTTATAACCTTTAAAATGGCTCTTGATGAGGGCCGAAAGGTCTTTCAGGCCAAGCCACTCGCCGTCTTCATCGATACGAGGTTTCTGTATCAAGCTCATCAGCATCTCGCCCAGTCCATTCAGGCGCTGGTAATTCAGATTGTGCTCCATCAAAGCACGCTCTTCGTCCTTCGACAACCAATAGCACTCGCCTTGACGGATTTCTTGCAACACCTGGGCAAAGAGCTGAGCGTGCTGAACGGGTGTCTCGAAGTCGATATCGCCATCGATGCTCACACAGAGGAAACGGCGCGAACCTGACGGGTCGGTAAGCGGCGTCTGCTCGTTGGTGGTTCCGATGAACGAGGCATAACGGCGATTCGAGGTGTATGCCTTGCCATAAGGCGGACGATATTTCAGGTCGGCTGTCGACACGAGGTACTTGAGCACAATCTGCTGGCGCTGGGTAATCTTGTCGAACTCATCGAGGTTGATGAGTCCGAACGACGACAGCCCCAGGTTCAAGTCCTGCTCGTTCTTGAAGTTGATGCGATCGTTGTAGTAATCCTGAAGCTCGCGAGGCAATAGTATTCTGCAGAACGATGACTTTCCGCAACCTTGTCGACCTATCAACAACGGAACAAGGGCGTTACCCGTAAGCTGTCCCTTACCCTGCCACATGGCCACCATCGACCGCATCCATATATGAAATAGGTATGTCCACTCCTTCCACTCCGTAGGCACTCGCTGGGCCAGAGGTGTTACACGGTCCTTGCCGTCCCAACAGGGCAGATGCTCCAGATAGTCGTTGATGGGGTCGTAACGCTCTATATCGTCGGAGTTCACATAGCGACGTATATCCTTATCCCAACACTTGATGCCCTGCTCCATGGCTCGCATGGTGATGGAGTTTCGGGCCTCTTCAGTCAGGTCTTGGAATGAGAAGCCGATGCCCGTTCTCATGCGATATTCGGGCACACCACGCATCACATTCTTTCGCAGTTCGTAGTAGCTGTTAAGGAATATGTTTACCTTCATCGTGAGCAGCGTTTCTTGGGGAATATTCTTGGTGCGCTTGATGCCTTTCTTGCTCATATATTTCTCTACCAAGTCCTCTCGATAGGCATTTTCGAACACCTTAACCACCAACTCCTTCTCATCCCAGAACACCGATTTCATCATTGCCTGACGCATGGCGGGAGCCATCGAGAGTCCCGTTTCCATGCAATACTGCGCCAAGAGCGAGAGCGCGGCATGATGGCGTTCATCTTTATCACTGATGCCCTCAGTCTCATCAAATGCTTTTGAGAGGTTATACTCAAAAACGGTGTGCATGCTCTTGTAGCGATCCATGCCCAAACGCCCCTCAGTCTGCTCCAGCGATGATGACTGATGGGCGATGACTTCCGTAGGCTTTTCGGCCTTGGCGTAGATAGCTGTTGCCAACGGGTTGTAGAACAGCAGAGGGTCGTAACTCATATAGCAGATGCGATGCGTGGTGGGATCCAACTTCTCTATGGTTACGCCAAGCTGACCGTTATAGATGATTCGGGCACGTTCGTAGAGGTTTTCGTGGAAGAGCGCGGTGCCGCCTTCATCAGAAGGCAAACCGCCAGTAAACTGTTCTCCACGACACACTATCTTGACCGATTGCCCATCGGCACCCACGAAAGTCATCAACGTTTGAGGCATCTCGGCCGCACCTCGACGAACCGCACTGGCCTCATCCTGCCCAGTAAGATTGTTCACCTCGAGCAGCACCAAGCCATTGTAGCACTTGGTGATGCATTCGTGCATTCGGTTTTCCTGTTGCAGCGCGAAGCAGATACGTGGCAGATTCTTAGTCCAATCGGGCAACGAATCAAGCGTTCCATCCTGATTGCGACTCTTGAAGTCGGCCAACGGATAAACGCTGCGAAAGTTGCTTACTTGTTCCTGATACTCACCGCTACGAATCACATCGGCAATCTCCTGAAGACCAACCAATCGCAGGGTTTCCTTGTTCCTATAGTTCTTGATTAGGGTTGCTTTAATTTCCATCTTCTAAGTAATTTCAAAATTGACTGCAAAGATACAAAAATTTGCCGAAATGTGCAAGGAAAACTTCACGAAATAATTTGTTCAAAAATAACACAAACCTACACCAACTGATATTATCTATTGATTATCAAGGGTTTAAGTAGTATAGGCTGCCTACATTTTGCTACACTATAACTACACAAAACGGCTAAAAATCGTGTCTTGTACGCTATTTTCAAACAAGTTAACTTAATAATTTCCACTTGTTTCGCAAAAGGGAACTAATAGTTCCTTCAGAGGGAACTGATAGTTCCCACGTTAGAAACTGACTGTTCCCATTCATGGAACTATTGTGGGACTACCTTATTATCAATAAGTTATCTGTTTTTACACCTCATATTTCAGCTAAAAACCATCAAAATCAAGCCAAAAGTGTAGATTATATGTAGCAAAATGTAGGAACAATACACAAGCTATCTTACTTATAATCAAAAAGTTATAATCTCAAGTGTAGGTTTTGATCTATTTTTAAGAAAGAATATATAGAAATATTTGGTAATATCAACATTTTTACCTACCTTTGCAGCATGAAAGAGACTAATAAGACAAAGACACAGGAAGAAATCTTCCGCGACAAGGTAGATCATTACATAGTATGTTTCCTTGACCATTGCCCGCTCCATGAGCAATGCCTCCGTTGGTTGGTAGGCCAGCATGCCGACCCCACCCGTGTAGTTTACAGCAGTATCAACCCTCGCAATCCTAACTACGGCAAAGAGGATTGCGACATGTTCCGCCCCAACCGTAAGGCTGTGATGAAAATGGGGTTCAAGAACATGTATCACGATATGCCTGGCTACATGGAGCGTTCCATCCGCCGCCGACTTATCAACCTATTTGGCCACAAGCAGTATTTTGAGATGCGCAAAGGCGACCGCCTCATCACCCCCGCCCAGCAACAACAAATCCAAGACACTTGCCGCGCCCACGGCTGGCAAGGCCCAATCAACTACGACGGAGAGCAAGAAGACTGGTTGTGGTAGACATGAATATTACACGAAAGAGGTCGGAATCTCATAATTTTTTTAAGATTTCGACCTCTTTCGTTTGCATTTTACAGAAAAAACAGTATCTTTGCACAAAAATTACATAGTTATGGCAGTAATCATTGGTAGGAAACAAGAACAACAAGAACTAAACCGTCTGTATTACTCTGACGAGGCAGAGATGGTGGTTGTTTACGGCAGACGCCGTGTAGGAAAAACATATCTTGTAAATCAGGTGTTCGCTCAAATAGGGTTTGCCTTTAAAGTAACAGGTCTATACAAACAAAAGATGCCAGTTCAGCTAAAAAATTTTTCCTTAGCTCTTCAGGAATACTTCCATGAAAAAGAAAACAAACAGCCCACCTCATGGATGGATGCCTTTGACAATTTAAAATCTTGTCTCAACAACACAAGAACAGGCACAAAACGTGTACTCTTCTTCGACGAACTTCCATGGATGGATACCAAAGGGAGTAATTTTCTTAATGCCTTTGAGTGGTTTTGGAACGGATGGGGATGTGCACAGGATGACGTGTTGCTTGTGATATGCGGTAGTGCCACCAACTGGATAATAAACAAGTTCTTCAAGCAAAAGGGAGGTCTCTACAATCGATCTAACAGCAAAATGTACCTTAGACCGTTCACACTGGCAGAGACAGAGCTGTATCTGCAGAAGCAAGGATTCGAAATGGAACACTATGATATCGCTATGGTATATATGATTATGGGAGGTGTCCCATACTACCTCAAACAATTGGAACCAGGACGACCGCTTGCTGACAATATTGACAATTGCTTCTTCAAGAAGAACGGCAAATTGTGGGACGAATTCGACCATCTTTACGAAACACTATTCGACCAGTCAGAACTTTATCTTAGAATCGTCGAAGCCCTGGCTTCAAAACGTGTAGGACTGACTAGAGATGAAGTAGTTATGGCAACCAAACTATCCGACAACGGAAAGTTGTCTAAGGCGCTGAAAGACCTCGTAAAATGTGGTTTTGTAAGAGATTACAATTATTTCGGCAAGAAAACAAAGAGTAAGACATATCAGTTGGCAGACTTCTATACGTTATTCTATCTTAGATTCATCAAGGACAACTATGGACAAGACGAACATTTCTGGACACACATGCTTGACAATCCCAAGAAGAATGCTTGGCTAGGCTACAGTTTCGAACAACTGGTTAAGGACCATATAGAACAGGTAAAAAGGTCTTTAGGAATCTCTTCAGTATTGACTCAACAGTCAAGTTGGTTTGTTACCAAGCGGACACTTGATACCTATCTGGATAATGACGAAACTGGTTACAACGAGATAAACGGTGCACAGATTGATTTGCTGATTGACAGACGAGACCGCGCCATCAATGTATGCGAAGCAAAGTTCTCTAACGGCGAGTTTGTTATTGACAAGGATTATTCACTTAAACTACGAAACAAGATCATGGCATTCAAGGCAGCAACCAATACCCCTAAGGCACTAGTTCCGACAATGATAACCACGTTTGGAGTTAAGAGGAACCAATATAGCGGGAGTGTTAAGCAAGAAGTCATTCTGGATGATCTGTTTGTAAGATAACACTACGATGAAGGTCGGAATCTCATATTTTTTTTAAGATTTCGACCTCCATCATTATCCATTCCAATCATTCGATTTCTTCGCATCAACTACGAGTCAGAGCAAGAAGACTGGTTGTGGTAGAAGACACGCCACGCCACGACTTCATGATATCGGAAGTGATATGGTCGGCCATAAAAGTAGAACCCATCAGATTCGGCAAAATATAATATATCAAATTCTGCCGATTATAGCTTTTTTAACCATTCTCGGCAGAATTTGGCATAATAACAGGTTGTGATAATTCACCTTTCTATATATTAAAGAACACTTTGAAAAGAAACTCTCTCGGACGGAGTTGGTTGAGGACTACGACATCGGTGTAGCTGGTGGTATAGTGGCGATGATACTCGCGGGTGCCGAAGAGGTTATGGCATTGGATGGTATGTTGGAAGTAGCCGTTAACATCCCAATAAAGCAGACTCTGGTTAAGTGCCTGGCAACTGTCGTTGCTAAGCAGCAGCGTGCTTGGCAGATAGCTATAGCTGAACAACGAGGTGATAGAATAGCTGCGCCCGTCACTTAGTTTGTTGATAAGTTCGAGGTTATCAACGATATAGCGTTTGCGAGGCTCAACACGCTGCGGGGTTGGCACACCATTAAGCATCGAGAGCCCTTCACTCTTATTGAAGTCGATATATCCTTTCAGCGTGTTCGACAAGTAATGATTCTCGCGATTGGCCTTATAGAGTAGCTCACCTGTCCATTCGCTGCGAGTGCTGCGGGCTGTCTGCGCCTCAGTAATAACAGCCGAGTCGGCATCGAGGTATAATGTTTGGCGTTCTTGTTGCTGGCGGCTGCAATCATAAAGTCCAGTAAGTTGCAGCTTAAAATCATCGTCTTTCTTGGTTTTGAACAGCCAGTTAGTGGCCACGATATGGGTATCGTTGAACTTACTACGCTTGGCATCGAGACTGGGAGCGCCAAGTGATATATTATTCAAGATGCCCGATTCAGTAGGAGCCGTCTTATCGAAACGCGAAAGGTCTGTTACCTCGTGTTCTATATCCTTTCCTGTGTTATTGGTTTTATACATCGATATGCTCTGCCTCTTGCGTCCGAATACCATTTCCAGTATTCGTACATCGCGCAGCCATTCGGCATCACCTTGCAAAGTGGCTCCTGTAGCAACATCTACAATGCCCTGCCACACGTTCTTGGCATCATCCTTCAATACCAGATTGAGTGCTGCCTGCTCCGAGAACTGCACATCTTTCAACGCCTTTACTGGTTGGTGGTTTTCGAACACCTGTACACTCTTGATCTTATCAGGTGAGAGATTCTCGCTGGCTTGTGCATATTTCCCGCCAATCAGGTCCATACCTTCGATATAGAACTTGTTGATAGCCTTACCCTGATATTGTATTGTTCCGTTTGGCTTTACCTCCAGTCCTGGCATCTTGGCTATCACATCGGCTATCGAGCGGTCTTGTCCTTGGCGGAAAGCCGATACAGAGTAAGTCAGCGTGTCGCCGTTGCTACGAATCTTCTGCGGCCGCACCTTCACCTCGCGTAGTGCCACAGCC
>JAILAA010000136.1 GCA_024681875.1 Prevotella sp. | reverse complement strand
CGCCAGAAGACCGACGGCACGTGGCTGAACGACATGCTGACGTTCTGGCCCTTCGTGCTTGCCTACGTCTTGGTGGCGCTGGTTCTGGGGCTCACCGTCTTGCGCCGCCTGACGCACCTGCGCAGCTGGAAGCGCGACGTCCCCTTCCTGCTGAACCACGTGGGGCTCTTCGTCGCACTCACCACGGGCACGCTCGGCAATCCCGACGTGCAGCGGGTAAAGATGATAACCACTGTCGGCGAGCCCGAGTGGCGGGCCGTCACTCCCGCAGGCGGCATCAAGGAGACGGGGCTGACCATCGAGCTGAAACGATTCATCATGGAGACCTACGACGACGGCTCGCCCCGCCGCTTCGCCTCCGAGGTCCGCATCCGGACTAAGGCAGGTAAGGAGATTGAGGCCACGGTCGACGTGAACAAGCCCTGCGAGGCCGACGGCTGGAAAATCTATCAGTACGGCTACGACACGCAGATGGGCGCCCTGAGCCAGATGTCGGTACTCGAGCTGGTGAGCGACCCGTGGCTGCCACTGGTCTATGCGGGCATCTACATGATGCTGGCAGGGGCCGTCAGTATGTTTGTCATCGGAGGAAGGAGGAAGCAGCTATGAGTTGGGAGCATTTCGTATATTTCGCCGTAGCAGCCGTCGTGCTGTGGGCCGTGGGAGCCTGGGCGGCGTGGAGAGACAAGTCGCAGCTGGCCTGCGCCGCAACCGCAGCTGGCCTGCTCGTGTTCTTCGCGTTCATACTGTCCTACTGGGTGTCGCTGGAGCGTCCGCCCTTGCGTACGATGGGCGAGACGCGGCTCTGGTATTCGCTATTCCTGCCCCTCACCGGCATCATCGTCTATTCGCGCTGGAAGTATAAGTGGATACTGACGTTCTCGACCCTTCTCGCCCTGGTCTTCGTCTGCGTCAACCTGTTCAAGCCCGAGATTCACGACAAGACGCTCATGCCCGCCCTGCAGAGCCCCTGGTTCGCGCCTCATGTCATTGTCTATATGTTCGCTTACGCCGTGCTCGGCGCGGCGGCAGTGATGGCCCTCTGGCTGCTCTTCTTCAAGAAGACGGCCATTGCCGCCGAGGAGCTCTCAATAGCCGACAACCTCGTCAGCGTGGGGCTGGCCTTCCTCACCATAGGCATGCTCTTCGGAGCCCTGTGGGCGAAGGAGGCCTGGGGCCACTACTGGTCGTGGGACCCCAAGGAGACCTGGGCGGCTATTACCTGGCTGGCTTACCTGGTCTATGTCCATTACCGGCAGCTGCCCGTTCACAATGCCCGCCTGGCCCTCTGGCTGCTTGTCGGCTCCTTCGTCCTCCTGCAGGTCTGCTGGTGGGGCATCAACTATCTGCCGAGTGCCCAGGGGGCGTCGGTTCATACCTACAACACATAGCGCTATGTCTTTTTTGAGACTCTGACATAAAAAAACGGCTGAATATTTGGCCGTTCCACACATTCTTTGTAATTTTGCACCCGCGCCCGAGAAGGGTAGGGGGCAGGGTATCGCCGAATGTGCAGTTCTACGACTATTTATCCACCAAATATCAACCAATTATCAACCAAATTTTAACCGCAAAAAATGAAACAGAAAAGAATCTACAATGAAGCACGCATGAGTGTCGTGCAGTTGAGTGGTAAATCACAGTTGTTGTCGGGAAGTTCGCCCGTTGAGGTTCCGTCCGATGGTGGTGGTAGCCGCCTGATGCTTGGCGATTTTACAATAGATCGTGTTACCAATCCGTTTCAGTAATTAACAACAAGGTAAACAATAACGATTATAGTAGACAATGAGAAAGAATAAGTTTTATACGGCTGTTCTGCTGTTGGCAGGTGCCGTAATGGCTGCCTGTTCCGGCGGTGATGACATGACGAGTGATATAACCCCTGAGCAGCAGACGCCCACGGAGAATGACGTCGTTGAGCTGGTTGGCACCCTTGGCAGCAAGGGCAACACGACGCGCACCATAAATGATCTCGATCACATTGGCGAAGATAGTTGGGACGTAGACGATCAGTTTGCCATCTACTACGAAACGGCTAATAATGGCCACGCTACAGCTATCGCCACGATTACCGAAGTCAACACATATGATAATTATTCTGCCAAGTTCAGGGCAACGCTCATTTCTCCCAAGAGGGGCGACAACGCCGTGAAGTTTGTATATCCCTACTCGGCACACGACGGTAAGGGCGGTTTCAAGCCCGATGCCCTGATGACGCAGGAAGGCACGCTGAAATATATCAATGACAATAATCTTGATTTCCAGACTGCTTCAACCACAATGAATGTGGATGGTACGAATGCTACACTGAAAAACGACGTCACTATGGAGCCTCAGGTGAGCCTCTTTATTTTAAGTCTTCGTCAGGCTGGGACGGAAAAACTCATTTCTACTAAGAAGTTGGAAATCACTAACGGTACATATAAATACACTATCACCCCCGATGAAGCCACGCAGAAATTCATTATAGCCCTGATGTCCGTCGAGAATTCCACCTTCACCTTTAGCTGTCAGTCCGCAAATATGAAAGACGCATATGCTGACTATACTTATGTCAAAGATTTTGTCCCTGCAAATATCACGACATCAGATATTGGCAATGTGATACTCCCGGACAACAAGGTCTATTCATGCAGTCTTGGCGGTCTTCCCTATAGTGGAACATTCACAACCACGTTGGAGAAAGGTGTTTGGTACTATGGAGATTTCTACAACGGAATATTTGTGGATCTGAATCCTTCCAGCGTTCCCACCCCCGTTGCCATGATAGCATACGTAGGCAATGATACAGGAGAGGAGAACAATGTGTCCCCGCTGACTGCCTACAACCACGGCCTTGCCATTGCGATGAAAGATGCAATCAACGGTTGCAGTTGGGGGGGGGTACTGGTACATGTTATAATAATTATCAGTGGGATGGTTCTGGCCTAGCCGCCTCCGAGTCGGGCTTGCAGTATCGTAATGCTCGAAATAATACAGATTGGCCTGCCTTCAATTACTGTGCAAGTTATAGCGTCGAAGGTTATGACCCTGCTGAACACAGTTGCAGTCCTTGGTTCTTGTGCTCTGCCTACCAGTGGGAAAAGAAGCTTGCAGCGTGCAAGGTCGTAAAAGGTATAATTTTTGATGAAAGTCGTTGGGATTATGTAGAAATTTCTGGTCTTCGTGATGTCATCAGCACTCGTGGTGGGGAAAATATAAAAGACTACTATTGGTCGTGTACGGAACGTGATGAAAACCATGTGTACGAATACAACTTTAGCACCGGTTATGACGAAGGGGGCTACGGCTACAGCGGTTGGTACTACGGCAACAAGCCTGGTGTCGGCATTTATGCGCGTTCGGTCTTCGCTTTCTAACTAATGTACAAACGCGACGGGAATCTGCTATCGCTGCTGCGCTATTCGCTGAATATGTCGGAGGAGCCTCCTCGGTATGCGGCAGACGAAGTTTATTATGACGAATACAAGACATAGACAGCATCATCACCACCGCTCTTGGGCCAGAAGACTCAGAACGACCAGATACTTGAGGATAGCACTTATTGCCGCATTGCTATCAACGCTGTTGTTCATACTTGGAAGCTCTCAGGCTGGTATTGCCTCCTTATTTGGATTGTCAATCGCTCGGCTGAATATGTCTGGACATCTGTTTGGAACGGTAGGCAATGGCCTGTTGATATGGGCGGCAACGACCGTTTCCGACATGGAGGCGCGTCGCGACAGACTGCCATTGGTGGCTATAGTTCTCACCATCGCCTACCATCTGGTGGCTATCGTGGGGTATGCAGTAGGTTTTCAATATGGCCTTTTTGAAGTAACCTTGGCGTTTTGGGCATTAAAGACGCTGCTGTGGTGTGCCTTGGCATTTGACTTCTTGACATTGGACGACTCGCAGTTCCGGGCAGCAGGTGTACTTCTGTTGTTGGCGGGTATTGCAAGTTGTCCTTTCAGCCTGCCTGGTGGATGGGGCTTAGCGCAGTGGATAGTTGCTAAGTTGTCAGCTTGTGTCTTAGCTCTGGAGCTCTATTCGTGTTCCGACGAAGACAATCGTTGAACGCGTGTATGGAAAAAGTGAAGAAGTCGTTATCGGGTGTAAGTCAGCAGGACCTCCGTCTGTTGTCGATGCTGAGCTATTCGTTGGGCCTGGATGCTGATGCCTTCCCCCGCTATACTGCAGACGAGTGGCAGCAGCTGTTTGAGGACAGCTGCCGCCACTCTTTGGTTGGTGTGCTCTTCGAGGGCATTCAGCGGTTGCAGAAGGTGGACAAGACGCTGTGTCCGCCGCTGCCACTGAAGCTGCGCTGGATGGGCGATTCCGAGAACATCGCGCTACTGAACGGCGAGATGAATGCCGAGTCGGCCCGGCTGACCCGCCTGTTTGAGGGCGAGGGTCACGCCACGGCCATCCTGAAGGGGCAGGCCAACGCCCGCTACTACCCAACGCCGTCGCTGCGCCAGCCCGGCGACATCGACATCTGGGTGTCGGGCGGACAGGAGCGCGTCACGGCACTGCTGCGACGGTTGGGTATGGCCGACGACGAGACGGCCGTCAGCTACCAGCACCTCCACCTGCCGCCCAACAGTGAGGGCATCGAGGTGGAGGTACACTTCCACCCGTCGCCCTCGCATACGCTGCCCGCCTGCAACCGCCGGCTGCAGGCGTACTTGGAGGGTGTGCTGGACGAGGGCGTGCCGCTCTGCGACGAGGGCTTCCGTGTGCCGCCGTTGCGCTTCTCATTAGTCATGCAGCTGGCCCACATCCGCCACCATCTGCGCGGCGAGGGCATCGGCCTGCGCCAGCTGACCGACTACTACCTGCTGCTGCGCCACAGCTCCGGCGAGGAGCGCCGCGACGTGGCGGCCCGCCTCAGCGAGACGGGCCTGCTGACGACGGCACGGGCGCTGATGTGGGTATTAGAGCAGGTGTTTGACGCCGACGGCGACTGCTTGCTGCCGGTCGAGCCGGCGCCACGGAAGGGACGGTGGATGCTCGGTCAGGTTCTGATGCGCGGCAACTTCAGCCGCCACGACCGTCGGGCCGACATGAACCTGTGGCAGTGGTTCTGGGCACAGAAGAAGATGCAGGCGCAGCTCACGTGGTTTGAGCCGTCGACCATCGGTGCCCAGCTGTCCTCAGAAGTGGACTACTGGTGGCGCATCGTGCGCAAGCTGCCGCTGCGCATCAAGTACCGCTCGCTGTCGCTGCGCCGGCACCCTGAGACCTGGTAATTTATAAGTAACTACTCCGTCATCATTCGTTGATCGGCCTTTGGCCTCAAAATTATAAAAAAATGGATTTGAAAATTATGAAAATCTCTTGATATGATTGCGCTCTGGAAAATTTTTCTTATCATTTTTTGATTCAATTTTCTTATAATTTTGAGCGAAGCGACCACAAATGCCACTATGACAGAGTTTAACTACAAAAAAAGAAACCAATGAGACAGAAAAAAGAATTTGTACTGCGTGAGGTGTGCGGCGAGCCGTTCATCATGCAGCAGGGGACGGGGAGCATCGACTTCGGCCGGCTGCTGAGCCTGTCGGAGAGTGCCGCCTGGCTGTGGAAGCAGGCCGGCGAGCAGGGCGACTTCACGGTGGAGTCGCTGACCGCTGCACTCTGCGATGAGTACGACGTCAGCCCAGAGCAGGCCGCCACCGACGTGTCGCGCCTTGTAGCAGGCTGGCTGGAAGAGGGAATAGTCGAGCCGTAGCATCGCAGGTATGATTCAAAATGTAATAACAAATAATTAAACGATGGTAAGAAAAGCTGACACAACCGACATCGGGCGAATCATCGACCTGCTGCGCCAGGTAGACATGGTGCACCACGAAATACGCCCAGACCTGTTCAAGCCCGACACGACAAAGTATAGCGAACAAGAGCTTGAAGCCCTGCTCCACGACGACAGCAAGCCCATATTCGTCTACGACGACGGCAAGGTATTAGGCCACGCCTTCTGCCAGATAACTGAAGTCAGGGACCACGTATTGCTGCAGGACGCCAAGACGCTCTATATAGACGATATTTGCGTAGACGAAGCCGCCCGCGGCAAGCACGTCGGGAAGGCTCTGTATGAGTACGTCCGCGAGTATGCCAAGTCAGTCGGCTGCTACAACATCACCCTCAACGTCTGGGAAGGCAACGGCCCCGCGCTAAGCTTCTACAGGAGCATGGGCATG
>JAILAA010000122.1 GCA_024681875.1 Prevotella sp. | reverse complement strand
TCAGCTTGCCAACAATGCAGGCTCAAATGGAAGTCCTGCAACTGCTGCAACACCTGCTCTGTGTCTATACCAATCTCTGCATAGCGTTCTTTCGCTATCTCATAAGCTTGCTTAACTAAATTCTCTTTCATTTTTATTTCGGTATTTCGTTATTTCGATATTTCGATGTTATGCCTTTGGTAAATATGTCTTTGTCTCAATGCTCCTGGCGATGACCTGTCGCATCTCGAACCTGTCGCTGACCAGTCCGGCTGCCTTTGCCTGCAACATGATGTTACCGATGGCTGTGCCCTCTACGGGACCCGTCACAACAGGAAGGCCGACGCTGTCGGCTGTCATTTGCATGAGGTGACTGTTGTGTGTGCCGCCGCCGATGACATGCAGCCGCTCAATGGGGAACGGGGCAAGCTCTTTCAGGTAGCCCAGCACCTCGCGGTAGCGCAATGCAAGACTCTCGAAGATGCAGCGTGCCTGCTGCTGATAGGTCTCGGGAAGCGGCTGATGCGTCTCCCGACAGTACGCTTTGATGGCTTCCACCATACTTGGGGGATTGGCAAACCGCGGGTCGTCCGGATTGATGATGCTGCGAAAAGCAGGTGCCGTCATTGCAGCCTCGTTGATTTCGTTCACGTCGGCTGGCGCATCTGTCCATTCCTTACGGCAACGCTCTAAGAGCCACATGCCGCAGATGTTCTTCAGGAAACGCGTCGTGCCCTCTATGCCGCCCTCATTGGTGAAGTTACGCTCGTAGGAAAGGTCGTTGATGATGGCATCTTTCGTCTCGATGCCCATCAGGCTCCACGTGCCGCTGCTGAGGTAGGCGAAGTCCTTGTCCTTGGCGGGTACGGCAGCTACGGCCGAGCCTGTGTCGTGGCCTGCCACAGCGACGACGGGCACTGGGCCGAGACCTGTCAGGCGCTGCACCTCCTCGGTGAGTGTGCCGATGACGGTGCCCGGCTGCACCATCGGGCCAAACATGTCTCTCGTCAGCCCTATCGATGACAGCAGCTTCTCGTCGAGCTCCTTGGTACGAGGGTCTAACAGCTGCGAGGTCGAGGCGATGGTATATTCGCAGACCTCCTTGCCTGTGAGCATCCAGCTCAGGGCATCGGGCACAAACAGAATCTTGGCGGCGTTCTCCAAGGCGCTGTTCTTCTCGCGCTGCATGGCGTAGAGCTGGAACAGGCTGTTGAAGTGCATGAACTGGATGCCGGTCACGTCGTAGACCTCACGAGGGGAAACCTTGTGATGCAGATAGTCGTCCATCGCCTCGAAGGTGATGGGGTCGCGATACGCGCGCGGATTCCTTAATATAGCTCCGTCGCGGCCCATGCAGACGAAGTCAACGCCCCAGGTGTCGATGCCGATGCTCTTGATGTTCAGTCCGCGTTGTGCCACCTCCTTCAGGCCGCGGATCATCTCGAAATAGAGGGCGTGGATGTCCCAGTAGTAGTGGCCGCCCTGTTCAATGAGGTTGTTGGGGAAACGAGTCACCTCCTCAAGCTTGAGAGGTGAGGGGTGGGAGGTGAGGGGGGAGTTTTGGATGCTGCCAATGATGGTGCGTCCGCTGGTGGCTCCCAGATCGACAGCGAAGAAATATTCTTTTTGCTCCATGTTCATCTTGTAGGTCGCGTTTTAGTAGTGCTTTGAGAGCAGTCGGAAAAACAGTGTTGCAAAAGTACACACTTTGCATCTTATGCACCATGACAATTTGATTTTCTGCCTATTGATTTTGATTTCGCAAAAAAAAACAGTTTTTTCAACTGTCTACACCGAAAAAAAAGCGTACCTTTGTGCCATCATTGCAAAAAGAATGACCGAAGTGTCTTTATCGGATATTCATTTTTAAGACATCAATACTATGACAACGTATGTGTTTATTATTGTACTGATTTTCGTGGCGGGCTATGCCTGCATTGCCTTAGAGGCTTTCACCAAGGTGAACAAGGCCGCGGTGGCCCTGCTGATGTGTGTACTGTGCTGGACGGTCTATTGTCTCGTGCCCGGCCATGACCTGACATCGCTGCCCGAGAGCTTGGGCGAGACGGCCGAGACGCTGTTCTTCCTCATGGGTGCCATGACCATCGTCGAGATCGTGGATGCCAACGGCGGCTTCAACTTCGTGCGCGACACGATGAAGACGCGCTCGAAGCGTAAGCTGCTGTGGAGGGTGGCGTTTATGACGTTCTTCCTCTCAGCCATTCTCGACAACCTCACCACCAGCATCGTGATGATCATGGTGCTGCGCAAGCTGATACAAGACCCGAAGGAGCGACTCATCTTCGCCTCGATGGTCATCGTGGCAGCCAACAGCGGCGGCGCCTTCTCGCCCATAGGCGACGTGACCACTATCATGCTGTGGATCAAGGGCATGGTGTCGACTGGCGGCGTGCTGACCGAGCTGTTCATCCCCTCGCTGGTGTCGATGGTGGTGCCTGCTTTCCTGCTGTCGCTCTCGCTGAAAGGGAAGTTCGACAAGGCGCAGAACCTGCCGGTGGGTGAGGTATCGGTCTTCACGAAGCACCAGCGCAGGGCCGTGTTCGTTCTCGGCGTGGGCGGTCTCGTCTTCGTTCCCATCTTCAAGACCATCACACACCTGCCGCCGTATATGGGTATCCTGCTGGTGCTGGGCGTGCTGTGGACGGTGACGGAGATCTTCAACCGCCACCTGGACGAGAGCGACCCGATGGCGAAGCGCGTGACGCATCTGCTGACGCGCATCGATATGTCGACCATCCTCTTCTTCCTCGGCATCCTGATGGCTGTGCTCTGCCTGAAGCAGGTGGGCGTGCTCAACGCGATGGGCGACGGCCTGAACACGGCGTTCAGCGGCAATCCCTATCTCATCAC
>JAILAA010000099.1 GCA_024681875.1 Prevotella sp. | reverse complement strand
CCTTCGTCAGTTCACGGGCACGTGCTAGGGCCAGGTCGATGTGATTGCAGATATTTTCCTTGCCTAGGAGCTTCTGGAAGCCGTTGCGATTGAGCACGGCTTCTACTTTTTCGTTAACACCTGAGAGGACGATGGTGATGCCTTCTTTCTGACTCATGCGGCAAAGATTCTCCAAGTTGTGCAGGCCTGTTGAGTCGATGAACGGCACCTTACGCATACGGATGATGCGCACCTGGGGACGTCCGCCGTAGCGGGCCATGATGTCCTCGAAACGGTTGCCGGCGCCGAAGAAGTAAGGACCGTTTATCTCGTACACCTCCACACCCTTCGGAATGGTGAGGTGCTCCAGGTTGCCGGCCTGCATGTCGGCATCCTCGTTCAGGTCAATCTCGTCATAGACGGCACGCACGTCGGTAGTCTCACTCATGCGCCGCATGAAGAGCAGACAGGCACAGATGAGACCCACCTCGATGGCCACGGTGAGGTCGAAGATGATGGTGAGCAGGAAGGTCAGAATGAGCACGGTGATGTCGCTCTTCGGATTGCGCAGCAGGGCACGGAACGAGCGCCAACCGCTCATGCCGTAGGCTACCACCACGAGCACACCGGCCAGACAGGCCATCGGGATATACTGTGCCAAGGGCATGAGGAAGAGGAAGATGAGCAGCAGCACGATGGCGTGGATGATGCCGGCGATGGGCGTGCGTCCGCCGTTGTTGATGTTCGTCATGGTGCGGGCGATGGCTCCCGTGGCGGGTATGCCGCCGAAGATGGGCGACAGGATATTGGCTACGCCCTGACCGACGAGCTCGGTGTTCGAGTTGTGATGGTCGCCGATGACGCCGTCGGCCACCGTGGCCGACAGCAGGCTCTCGATAGCCCCTAGGACTGCAATGGTCAGAGCCGGAGCCACCAGCGCCTTGATCTGCTCCCACGACAGGGCTGGCATGGTCATGCGCGGCATCTGCGACTTGATGCTGAAACGGTCGCCGATGGTCTCGATAGACAACACGTGGGCATATTCCTTCAGCAGAAGCGCCACCACGGTCATCACGATAATGGCAATCAGCGAACCGGGCACCTTCTTGCTCAGCTTCGGCGTGACAGCAATGATGACCACGCTGGCCAAGCCGATGGCAGCACTCCACGGGTCGATGTTGGTCAGTTTCTGGAAGTAGGCACCCCAACGCTCGATGAAATCACTTGGTGCGCTGTCCATCTGCATACCCAACAGGTCTTTTACCTGTGTAGTGAAAATAGTGACAGCGATACCGCTGGTGAAGCCAACGATGATGGGGTAGGGGATGTACTTGATGATGGTGCCCAGATGGAGCAGTCCGAAGCCGATGAGGAATACGCCCGCCATGAGTGTGGCGATGGTGAGACCCTCGATGCCGTACTGGCCGATGATGCCTGAAACAATGACGATGAATGCACCTGTGGGGCCTCCTATCTGTACCTTCGAGCCTCCAAAGGCGCTGATGGCCAGGCCAGCCACGATGGCTGTGATGATGCCCTTCTCAGGGCTGACGCCGCTGGCAATGCCGAAGGCAATGGCTAAGGGCAAGGCAACGATGCCTACTATAACACCGGCCAGCAAGTCGGCCGTAAACGTCTGTCTGTTGTAGTTTTTGATGGCCGACACCATCTTCGGCCTGAAGTCTAAAGTTCTCATTACTTTATCATACCTATTGAAAAACGCTGCAAAATTATAGCTTTGTTTGCGCACACACAAATATTTTCTGCATAAAATCCCGCTTCCTCTCGTTTCATTGATTTATGTAAACAATACGGTAGATAATGAGGCAGACTATCATGTTTGGCCTTTTATGCCGTTTTTCAATAAAATATCCCGATTGCTTGGCGTTTCAAAGATTATTGTTTACCTTTGCACGCAATAAAAAAAACACAACTATGGGCTTTTGGAATTCATTGTTCGGGGGCGAAAGCAATCCTGAGGAAGAAAAAAGAGTTGCCGATGAGCGTAACTTCGACCTGCTGAAATACGATGGGGTGAAGGCCATGCGTATCGGCCAGTATGAATATGCCATGAAGTGCTTCGAGAAGGCATTGGAGACAAAGGATGACGCAGAGGTGCATGACTATCTGTCAAGGGCCTATACACGCTTAGGACGATATGATGATGCGCTGGCCGAGTTGAAGATGTTGGCCATGAAGGAGCCAGACAACATCCACCTGAAGATGCAGGCTGCAGGAGTGGCCTTTATAAAGGAGGACTATGGTGAGATGGCCGCCTTGTGTGAGCAGGCCCTTGCAGTGGATGCCGACAATGCGATGGTGCATCTCTTCTATGCTAAGGCCGAGCTGGGACAGGACAATCTCATTCCTGCCATTGCACGCCTGACGAAGGCCATCGCCCTGGACGAGAACTTGGCTGATGCTCGCCTGTTGCGTGGTCAGACATTGTTGAAGATGGGTGACTATAACGCTGTGACGGAAGATGTGGCTTGGCTCATGGAACATACTGAAGACAACGAGGACGTGCTGCTGCTGAACGCCCGTATAGAGGCTGCCAAGGGCAATGCTGACGAGGCTATCCGTATCTATGGTCATGTGATAGACCTGAATCCCTTCCATCTTGATGCCTATCGTGAGCGTGGCAAGTTACGTCTGGAACAGGGCGATAAGCAGGGAGCGGCCGAGGACATGGAGAAGGTGATGGAGCTGAATCCCGAGGAAATGGCTGACGTGAGCGGCGAATATTCAGCTGAGGGTATCGAACAGAAGACACGCCAAGCTTATTCAAACCTCAATCCCTTTGGAATTTAGAAAATTGAAAAATTGAAAGGTTTAAGAGTTGTTAAGAATGCGAGTGAATACAGGATATAACCGCGAGGGCGACTACGACCACCTGGTAGTCAACGAGGAAGCACCGCTGTTGGAGTGGCTGCTTAGGAATGTTGGCGAGAGCCGCACCAAGGTAAAGGCTACGTTGCAAGGCAGGGGCATCAAAGTGAATGGCAAGACGGTTACCCAGTTCGACTTCGCCCTGAAGCCTGGCATGAAGGTGGCTGTCAGCAAGACAAAACGCAACCAGCAGTCGTTCAAAAGCCGCTACGTGAAGATTGTATACGAAGACCGCTGGCTCATTGTCGTTGAGAAAATGCCCGGCATCCTGTCGATGGCCGCCGGCCATTCGTCGCTGAACGTGAAGAGCGTGCTCGACGACTACTTCAAGAAGAGCCGCCAGAAATGCACGGCACATGTCGTTCACCGCCTCGACCGCGATACCAGCGGCCTGATGGTCTATGCCAAGGACATTGACACGGAGCAGATATTGGAGCACAACTGGCATCAGATTGTATATGACCGTCGCTATGTGGCTGTGGTCAGTGGTGAAATGGAGCAGGATGAGGGCACCATCCAAAACTGGCTGAAGGACAACAAGGCCTACGTCACCTACAGCTCACCCGTCGATAATGGCGGTAAGCTGGCCATTACTCATTTCCATGTGCTTGACCGTACCACCGAACATTCCTTGGTAGAGTATCAGTTAGAGACAGGTCGTAAGAATCAGATTCGCGTACACGCAGCTGATATGGGCCATCCTGTATGTGGTGACACGAAATATGGCAATGGCGACGACCCGCTACATCGTCTTTGTCTCCACGCTTGGCTGCTCTGTTTTACGCACCCTGTCACGCACGAGAATCTGGAATTCGAAACTCCCGTGCCCGTTACTTTCCGTAAACTCTTCGGCAAATAATTGTCAATGCTCCATGAGCAACGTCGCTTTTTATATCTTTGCTCTTGTAGCCATCGCCATCGCTGTGACGATAATGAAATATGTGGTCACCTGTATGATGCGTTGTGTGGTGCTCGTCGTGCTGGTGGTTGTGCTGGCCGTTTCTTATTATATCTTTGTAGGTCAGTACGACCCTGATGTGCGCCATGCTGTGGAGCATGTCGTTCATGTCAAATGAAAAGAGCGCGTTTCTGAGTTATGAAACGCGCTCTTATCAGATAAATAGTTGCGTATTAACGCTCGAACACCATATTGAAGCGTTTGTCGGCAATAACTTCTCCGTTGGTGCTGTTTGACTTTACTGTCATGTGAACTACGTGGGTCTTATTGTCGAAGAGATTCTCAATATTGGTAAAGCGGATGATGTAGGAGTTCTGCATGGCTCCGCTGACAGGCAGGTCGCTCAGCTTCACCAGATTGCCTTCTGCATCTTTGAAATCGCTGTCGGTGAACAGCATGGTGCCGTCGGTATAGACGGAGAGATCCCATGGATAGTTCTTGCCGATGCCGTAGTAGGTCTCATAGTAATAGTAGGAATCTTTGTCGCCCAGGGATGCACTGTAGGTGAATACCGTGTGTATGGTGCCCTGAGTAGCCGTCCAGTTGTTCTTTACCCACTCTGTGCTGAAGCGTTCGTAGCCGCTGGGCTGATTAGGCTCGTCGGTCAGGTTTACATACACTCTGTTGGCACCGGGACGGAAGCTGAACAAGTCGTTGGCATAACGCAGGGCCAAGACACCACACTCAGACCTGTCGGGAGCGCCCCAGCTGGTATATGTGTATGACGTATTTACAACACGGTAGAACGTTTCGCTTTCGTCGTTGCTGGGTGCCAAATTGGCTTTCTCCTGGAGCCTTGCGGCATCAGGTCCTGCGAAGCCACGGGTGCGCCACACGCCATTAACATCGTTAAGCCAATCCTTTTGAGTAAGCCATTTCTCCAGCTCGGCAGCAGTAGTAAGATTGATAGCACCGCTCACAAAGCCACCGTAGCCTACGCAGCCGAAGCGCACGTCAAGCTTCTTGTTTGAGAGTTGCTTTGACCACTCGATGATGTCAGCAGCAATGGCATCGGCCTCCTCATCCATACTGGTGGAGTTGTCGACGAGGAAAACCACGTCAAGGGCGGGGTCAGGCTGGCTTGCCTTGTCGTCGGCAGTGTTGATGATCGAGAAGCCCTTGGGCACATCGTCTACTTCAATCCACAGATTCTGTCGGCTGTCGCCTGTGCCGTAGAGATGGAGCCAGTCCTTGGTGAAGGGATCGCGTACGCCTGTCATGTCAAGACGAATGACGGCGTATTTGCCTTCTGTGGACACGGAGTAGTTCAGGTTGGGAAGCACGGTGTTGACATCTTCCGAATCAACCTCAGGGTTGGGCTTGGCATCCTTGTCCGATGGTATGCCGCTTACCAAGGTGTCGTTGTCATCATCGTCTTCCTCACATGCTGTGAACATGACTGCTCCTGAAAGGAGTAATGCAGCAAAAAGAAAATACTTTTTCATAAGTTAGTTTTTGGTGGGTCCTGTTTTAGTTAGTAGCAGCGCTTGCAGGTAGGTCCCTTTTGCCTGTCAGTTAGCTGTTTTTTTATGTTTCTCGGTGCAAATATACGAATAGTTTTCTGATTTGCAAATTTTTTTGCCATATTTTTTTCTGCTTTCTTGTCTTGAGATATATAACTCGGAAGGCTATTTGATGTTCAGCACGATGATGGACTTGGCAGGCACGTTGACGGTGAGGACGCCTTTCTTCAGTTTGGCATCGGTGAAGGGCTTGGGAGACACGACTTCGGGATGCTGAAAGTCGTTGAAGTCGTCAACCTTCTTCGAGGTGAGGATCTCGCCGCTGACAGTCTTGGCCTGATAGCCGGCAATATTGAAGTCGATGGTCTGCGCCTTGTCGAGGCTGACGTTGGTGATGGCCAGCACGAGACTGCCGTCGGTGGTCTTCGCTGCTGAGGCCGAGAGCATCGGACAGGGACGATAGCCGGCATCCTTGGCACCCTCTTTCTCCTTGAAGTAGGCCTTGCTCACCTGGATGGTCTCCGTGGGCAGGTCAACGGGTAGGAAGGTGGCCTCCTGGAATGGGGTGTACATCTTGAAGACGTGGTAGGTGGGCGTGAGCACCATGTGGCCGATGCCCTCTTGGTCGGTGAGAATCATCGATTGCAGCACGTTCACAATCTGTGCAATGTTGGCCATCTTCACACGCTCGGTATACTTGTGGAAGACATTCAGCGACAACGAGGCTACGAAAGCATCGCGCAGGGCGTTCTGCTGGTAGAGGTGTCCGCTGATGGTGCCAGGCTCCTCGTCCCACCATGTGCCCCACTCGTCGACGAGCAAGCCAACCTGATTCTTCGGGTCTTTCTCGTCCATAATGGCCTTGTGCTTCTTGATGACCTCCTCAATCTCCAGACACTTGCCCAGCGCCCAGTAATACTGGTCGTTGTCGAAGTTCGTGGCTGAGCCCTTCGGACCGTTCCAGCCAGAGCATGTATAATAATGTAGGGAGACACCCTGCATCCGGTTGCCAATCTTGTCCATCAGCACCTCCGTCCACTTGTAGTCGTAGTCCGAGGCGCCGCTGCCGATGCGGTAGAGCTTGTTGCCCGTATAGTCACGCAGGTAGGTGTTAAACTTGCGGAATTCGTCCGAGTAGTATTCGGGCGTCATGTTGCCGCCGCAGCCCCAGGCCTCGTTGCCAATGCCGAAATACTTCACGTGCCAGGCTTTTTCACGGCCGTTCTGACGGCGCAGACGGGCCATGGGCGTGTCGCCGTCGCTGGTCATGTACTCCACCCACTGGGCCATCTCCTTCACCGTACCGCTTCCCACGTTGCCGCTGATGTAGGGTTCGCAGCCGAGCATCTCGCAGAGGTTGAGGAACTCATGCGTACCGAAGGAGTTGTCCTCGATGGTGCCGCCCCAGTTGTTGTTTCGCAGCGAGGGACGCTTGTCCTTCGGACCGATTCCGTCCATCCAGTGATAGTCGTCGGCGAAGCAGCCGCCCGGCCAGCGCAGCACAGGCACTTTCAGTTCTTTCAAGGCCTCGAAAACGTCCTTGCGGTAGCCCTGGATGTTGGGAATGGGAGAGTCCTCGCCCACCCAGAGACCGCCGTAGATACAGGTGCCGAGGTGCTCGGAGAACTGTCCGTAGATTTCGCGATTGATCTTGGCTCCTGCCTGGTCGGCATGAATCGTGGCCTGAATGTTTTCTGCTGCCGAAACACTCGCAGCGATAGCCAGCGCGATGGCTGTGGAGAAAAATGCTTTCTTCATGTTGTATGGTTATTAGAGGATTGATGATTTTGTTTCTTCGGCAAAGAAATGTTCAAACTGCTCTCTCAGCGCCTTTTCGTTGGCAATGATGTTACGCAGTTCGTTCAGTTTCTCTTCGTTGGGTGAGCCGGGAATCCACAGCTTGATGTAGCCGTGTACGGAATACTTCTGATCCATGTGCTCCTTAAAGCGCAGCCATTGGTGCTCCTTGTCTAATTCGGGGTAGTTGCTCAATCCGAATTGTACTGTGCGGCGGAACACCTGCTCGGGCACGATGTCACGATCGGCCTCGGCAACTATCTTGCCATAGAGGCTGCGTGGCGCACGTGAGGCCGAGGCGCGGTGGTCCTCAATAGCCTCTTTCATCATCTTGATTTGTTCTGTAGAAAACCAGCGCTTCAGCCGGGCGTCCTGCATCAGGATTTTCCCACCCGTGATGTGATGGATGGCGCGAGGCCCCGACATGCCGATGTCGTGGTAAGCTGCGATTGCGTACACCATGTTGGCGTCGGCGCCAGTACGAGCTGCCAGCTCTAACGAGCGGCGGATGACGCGTGTCACGTGTTCCAGGTTGTGGGCTTTGTCGAACTTGGCATACTGAGGCAGAATGGCAGTCTCAATAAACTCCATCAGGTCCAGAGAAGGTTGGGGCTTTGGCATCGTTGTGTGTTATTATTCAAGTGGGCTGGGTGATGATTTTGCGTCGGTTAATGCAGGATGGCAATTCCTGGTCATAGTGCGTCACCATGATGAGCGTCTTCTGCGGGTCGCGGCAGTAGTCGTTGATGATGTCTTTCACTAGTTGCTGTCGTGGCATGTCAAGACCGTGCATCGGCTCGTCGAGGATAAGCAGGTCAGGACTCTTCACGAAAGCGCGGCACACCAGTACCAGCCGCTGCTCGCCGCTGCTCAGTTGCATGAAAGAGCGCTGGGCCAGTTGGTCGATGCCAAAGCGTCGCATCCACTGAAGGCACAGCTGTTTGTCCTCTTCAGTGGCCCGGACATAGAGTCCTACGGTGTCCTTCAGACCGCTGGCCACGATGCTCAGTGCGGGCAGGTTGCGCTGGTAGGAACGGTGTAGCTCTGGCGAGACGTAGCCAATGCGTCGTTTGATATCCCAGATGCTCTCGCCAGAGCCACGCTGATGTCCGAACAGGGTGATGTCGCAGGCGTAGCTCTGCGGGTTGTCGGCACAGATGAGCGAGAGCAGCGTCGATTTGCCGCTGCCGTTGCGCCCTTGCAGTGCCCAGTGCTCGCCTTGGCAGATGGTCCACGAGAGATGGTCGAGGATGGTGCGGCTACCGTAGCGGATAGTGACGTCGCGGAGGAGGACGACCTCTTTAGTGGTGAGAGGTGAAAGGTGGGAGGTGTGAGAAATGACTGTCTGTGCAGGTAATCTCTCACCTCTCACCTCACGCCTCTCACCTCTCACCTCATCCGCATACTCCGGTATCTCGTTGGGCCTTGCTATCAGCAGATAGAGCGTCATGCCCTGTTGGCGCAGCTGCTGCAGCTGCTCTGACAGCATGTCACGTGCCTCTATGTCAAGGCCAATGAAGGGATTGTCAAGAATGAGCGTTTTAGGATTGGCCATCAGCGTTTTCACCAGCTGCATTTTGCGCAGCTCGCCGCTGCTGAGGGCGATGACCACTTTATCCAACAATGGCTCCATGCCCATCAGGTCATAGAGGTGTCGCTGCAACTGTCGACGCTCTGTAGTGTCTGGTCCGGAGAGGAGAAAAGAGCGTTCCAAGGCTTGTGCCACGGTGGGCGTCTCTTCGTCGATGTCGTGCTGATTCCACCGCTGCTGCAGGTAGTAGCTGCGGTCGGTGGCGGTGCCGTATGTGTCGCAGAAGGCCACATAGCGCACGCTGTCGCTTTTCATCTCGCGCCTCATGCGCTCAGCCATCTGTGTCTTTCCGCTGGCGTTCAGCCCGTAAATGACTGTTATTTTTCCTTGTCCTGTGGCTTCTGTGGAGTCCATAGCTTCTGTTGGTTCTTGTTGACAAAGTCCTTCCATCCGCGATAGTGTGGCCCGTCGCTTTCTGGCCGTCCCATCTGCAGGTAGTGGCAGTAGGCAGCGGCCAGGGCGTCGGTTGCATCCATAAAGCGCCCCATCTCTTCCTGGGGAATCTTCAGCAGGCGCTGCAACATACCGGCCACCTGCTCCTTCGAAGCGCTGCCGTTGCCCGTCAGCGCCATCTTGATTTTCATGGGAGCATATTCATGGATGGGGACGCTACGCTCGATGGCAGCGGCAATGGCCACGCCCTGAGCCCGCCCTAGTTTCAGCATCGACTGCACGTTCTTGCCGAAGAACGGCGCCTCAATGGCCATCTCATCAGGCAGGTACGACTGGATGATTCCTGTCACGCGCTCAAAGATGTGGCCCAGCTTCAGGTAACCGTCTTCAAACTTGCGCAGGTCTATGATACCCATCGTCACCATCGCAGCCTGCTGAGTGGCGCGCCGTCCCATGGCCGTGGTAGCAGCTGATACTTTCAGCACGCCATAGCCCATAATGTTCGTTCCGGGGTCAATGCCCAGAATTATCTTGTCCATGCGGCTGCAAAGATACTCATTTTTCCTGCAACAGGGAAATTTTCTTTCACAATTGTTTGGAAAATAAAATGAAATGCTGTATTTTTGCAGGTTGAAACTACACGACTATGGGATTTGAATCAAATATCAACAAAAGCGACTATAAAATACTGATTGTCGATGACGTGGTGAGCAATGTCTTGCTGCTGAAGATTCTGCTGAGCAATGAGAAGTTTCAGGTATGTACCGCCAACAGCGGAGAGGCCTGTATTGAGCAGACAAAGGCAGAGAAGCCCGACCTCATCCTTTTGGACGTGATGATGCCTGGCATTGATGGTTTCCAGACGGCTACTATACTGAAGAAGAATCCTGAGACGCAAAATATTCCAGTTATCTTTCTCACCGCACTGAATAATCCCAGCGACTTGGTGCATGGCTTCCAGGTGGGCGCCAGCGATTTCCTTACCAAGCCTTTTAATAAGGAAGAGCTTATTGTGCGTGTGATGCACCAGATAGAGCTCGTGGCTGCCAAGCGCCTTATTGAGAAACAGAACGCCGAGCTGCGTGCCACCATCGGCAACCGCGACAAGATGTACAGTGTCATAGCACATGACCTGCGCTCGCCTATGGCCAGCATACGCATGGTGCTCAATCTGGTGGTGAGTTCCGTTTCGCCCGACACTGTGGGCCCCGAGCTATGGGAACTGCTCGACAAGGCCAATAAAGAGTCGGAGGATGTACACGACCTGCTCGACAACCTGCTGAAATGGACGAAGAGCCAGACCGGACGCCTGACGGTGGTGACGCAAGACTTGGACCTGAACGACATCATCCCCGGCGTGGTGGATATCTTCGAGATGATAGCCATGACGAAGCATATCCAGCTACAGTACCGTGGCATGGGCTCCGTCATCGTCCGTGCCGACAACGACATGCTGAAGACAGTGGTGAGAAATTTCATGTCAAATGCCGTGAAGTTTAGTCCTGAGGGCAGTAGCGTAGAGATATTGGTGTCTACGGAAGGCGATTTTGCCAAGGTCAGTGTGAGAGACCACGGCGTGGGTATCGCACCCGAGCGCTTGGAGAATATCTTCCATAAGGGTGAGACGACCTACGGCACTGGCGGCGAGGAGGGCTCAGGTCTTGGTTTGCAGCTCTGCGCCGACTTTGCCCGCAAGAACGGTGGCGACGTCATGGTAGAATCCGTCTTGGGCGAAGGCTCTACATTCAGCGTATTGATGCCCTTGAAGAAATAGCTCCATTTGTCAACTCTGCTTGACAAAAAAGCAGCCAAGACAGGACACTGGTGAATATTTCTTTGACCTATGTCAATTTTACACTTTTTTTTATGTGTGATATTTGGCGATTCTTGTAAATCGCTATAATTTTGCACTCAGAAAAGGAATTTTTTGATTTGTTTTAGTAGATTAGTTTTTAAGTAGTTTGTTTTTGAAATTGGCTGTCGTGATGACAGCCAATTTTTTGCGTTTTTTTCTTTGCCGTGTCATGGAAAAACACTATCTTTGCACTCAGTATGAATTGGAAGTTTATTTCGCGCTGGGTCATTACTTTTACTGTGTGCCTGGTGGTCTATAATCTTACAGCCAGCTTCTGGATGTCACTTGGCATCCTTATCTTGCTGGCTGTGGCTGAGAGCCTTGTTATCGATTGGTGGAACAAAAGAAAAGAACATAACACATGAAGCGATTCTTCTTCATTCTTTTTCTTCTCTCTGTACAATATCTTCATGTAGGAGCACAGACGGCAAATGGGGATCTGACATCCTACAACGATGCGCGTCGCGGTATGCAGCGCTCGCTGCAGTATACGCCGCTGGGCAATTCCTTCGTCTGTGAAAACGGCATCAACCGCTTCACCCGAGCCCTCTATGGCGGCTATACCGACTATCGCATAGAGACGAGCGACGTGCCCATCTTTGCCATTGCGAAGAAAGGACACCACAAGAGCGTGCGCTTCGAGATTGCCGGGGTGCCTCTCGACTCCGTCGACTACTGTAAGTCGTGGTACCACGACGGAATGCGTTCCTATATCCTTGGCGATCATCGCTGGAATCACCTCGGCAATGGCATTATCCGCGTTCATGTCGTGGCTTTGCACGATGTGGAGGGCGCTATCTGGCAGTTCATTTGCGATAAGTACCGCGGTTCGCTGAAGGTGAAGGTGAAGGTATGCGACATCAAGAATCCGAGCATGAAGCGCAACGGTGACCTCGGCGTCGACCCACCCGATGTCTTTGAGCCGTCGCCCACAGAAGAGAACCTTGTGGTGGGCGAGGCTACGCATAGCAACAATTTCGCCCATCTGGTGATGATGGAGGATAAGATTTTCTTCATGCACGATGGCGATGCCTTCAAACGCTTCAACGATGCCGTAGACCTGAACAAGGAAATGGCCAAGCAGATACAGTTCGACACACCCGACCCCTTCATCAATACCCTTGGCGGTGCTCTGGTGATGGCTGCCGACGGCGATTGGGACGGCAAGACATGGCTGCACGGCTGTGTGGGCTGGCGTATGCCGTTGGCCGGGTGGCGTGCCGCCTATGTCGGCGATGTGCTGGGTTGGAACGACCGTGCCGTGAGCCACTTCAGCGCCTATGCCAAAAGTCAGGTAAACAGCATCGCACCCAGCATCCCGCATCCTTCGCAGGACAGGGAGATGAACATGGCCAGAGCGGAAAAGAAGTGGGGTACGCAGATGTATAGCAACGGCTACATCTGCCGCAATCCGGAGCGAATGGACCAGATGCACCACTACGATATGAACCTGAACTATATCGACGAGCTGCTCTGGCATTTCCAGTACGATGCCAACACCGACTATATGCGCAAGATGTGGCCCGTCATCAAGTCGCACCTGGCATGGGAGAAACGTAACTTTGACCCTGACGGCGACCATCTCTATGACGCATATTGCTGCATTTGGGCCAGCGACGCTCTCTACTATAACGCGGGCGCTGTCACCCATTCCTCGGCTTACAACTATCGCGGCAATCTGCTGGCTGCCCGCATTGCCGACATGATCGGCGAGGACAGCACGCCCTATCGGCAGGAGGCCGAAGCCATCCTCAAGGCCATGAACGAGCGCCTGTGGATTCCTTCTGCCGGTCATTGGGCAGAGTATCAGGATGCCATGGGCCTGAAACGACTGCATGAGAGCGCAGCCGTGTGGAGCATATATACCCCCATCGACTGCGGTGCCTGTACGCCTGAGCAGGCTTATCAGGCCACGCAGTACATCGACCGCGAGATACCCCATTTCTCTATCGACGCCTACCTCAATACGATTTCCACCACCAACTGGATGCCATACGCCTGGAGCATCAACAATGTGGCTCCTGCCGAGGTGATGCACACGGCTCTGGCCTATTTCGAGGCTGGACGGCCCGATGAGGGCTACCGGCTGTTGAAGGGCAACATCATGGATCAGATGTACTACGGACAGTCACCTGCCAATTTCGGACAGCTGTCGCATTTCGATGCGGCCCGCGGCGAGTGCTACCGCGACTTCGGCGACTGCATCGGCATCTCATCGCGTACGCTCATTCAGGGGCTCTTCGGCGTACAGCCACAGGCCCTCTACGGCAAGTGTATCATCCGCCCAGGCTTCCCGAAGGAGTGGGACAATGCCCGTCTGGTCACACCCTATATAGAATATACGTACACGCGTAAGGACGGGCGTTGCCGTCTGGAAGTGACACAGCGTTTCCCCCAGCAGCTGCAGTTGGTGGTGCGCCAGAATCTTGACGGAGGGAATTATAAGGACATCGAGGGCAACACCCAGAAGCATCAGGTCATAGAGTGGGACAGCCACCTTCCTGCCGTTTCGGCTCAGGCAACGAGTAGCACTACGCGCCGAGACGCTACTGCTGCTGAAGAGCCAGCACCTCATGGCAAGCTTGTGCCACAGAATATCGACCGCTACTGGAACGCAGAGGTCGGCGACATCTTCAAGAACAAATATATCGCCCCTCGTCCCATGGTCACTACGCTGCAGATACCGCTGCAGGGAGTAGGGGAGTGGTGCCATCCGCAGTATAAGCCTGAGATTGACGACTCCGGGTTCCGCAAGCTCATCTCGCGCGACCTGTTCCATATGGCCGGTGTTCCTTTCCGCACACCCAAGCGCGGCAAGAACATCATATATACGTCGCTGTGGAGCAACTATCCCGATGCTGTCACCATTCCGCTCAAAGGACGCGCCTCGGCAGCCTATCTGCTCATGGCGGGCAGCACCAATCACATGCAGAGCCACATCGATAACGGCATTGTCGTGGTGACCTATATGGACAACACCACCGATACGCTGGCCCTGCGCAATCCTGACAACTGGTGTCCCATAGAGCAGGATTATTACATCGACGGCCAGGCATTCAGTATTTCCGGACCGCGTCCTATCCGTGTCTGCCTTGGTACAGGCACCGTCAGCAACAACTTGGGCGAGGCTCTTGGCCTCAAGGGCGTCTATGGCCGCGAAATTCCTGGTGGAGCTGCGCAGATGCTGCGTATGCGACTGAATCCTGGCAAGCGTCTGAAGAGCCTCACCGTGCGCACGCTCAGCAACGATGTTGTCATCGGTCTGATGTCTGTTACTTTACAAAACTGATGATGCTGCCTATAAAGAGAGCTATTGTGATGGGAGCCTCATCGGGCATTGGCCGCGAGGTGGCGTTGCTGCTGAAAGAGCAGGGCTGGAAGGTGGGCGTGGCAGCACGCAGGCTGGAATGCCTCAGCGATTTTGAGACAGCTATGCAGATAGACGTCACCTCGGAGGACGCCGGTAAGCGTCTTTTGGAGCTGGTGGAAAGGGTAGGAGGCATGGACCTCTATTTCCACGCCTCAGGCATCGGCAAGCAAAACCGCGAACTGCATGAAGATATTGAACTGCAAACCGTCAAGACCAACGGGCTGGGCTTTACTGCATTAATAGGCACAGCCTTCCGCTATATGGCTGCACACGGCGGTGGACACATAGCGGTCATCAGCAGCATTGCCGGTACGAAGGGTTTGGGCCCTGCACCCTCTTATTCCGCCACAAAGGCCCTGCAGAATACCTATATCGAGGCTTTAGAGCAGCTCAGCAACGCGAGGAAGCTTGGCATCCGCTTCACCGACATTCGTCCAGGCTTTGTAGACACCGACCTGCTGAACGACGGCAATCGCTATCCGTTGTTATTAAATAAGGAGAGAGTGGCTCGCGACATCGTGCGCTCCATCGAAAAGCGTCGTCACGTTCGTGTCATCGACTGGCGCTGGCGAGCCATCACGTGGCTGTGGCGGCGCATTCCCCGCTGGTTGTGGCGACGGCTGAAACTATGATTTGTTTCATATTATTTATAATCCTACAAAAAAAGAACAATTATGAAGAGAAAGCTTTTTATGATGGCCATTGCAGCCGTTTCATTGTGTGTAATGGTTTCCTGCGGTAACAAAGAAAACAAGGACAAGGACGAGAAGTCAAATGAAGAGGGCACCGAGCAGGTGGCTGATGATGAAGAGGATGGGGACGACGGTGACACCGTTCCTGGTGTAGCCATGGCCAGATTGCTGGACAGCGCCTACGAAGACCTCAACACCATCTATGGTCCGCGCGACGAAGATGACTGTGAACCCAACCTCGACATGTTCGGCATGTACTGCACGGAAGGTTTCAACAAGCTCATCACCGACACACGCGCAGCCGATTTCAATCAAGAGCTTGAAGAAGACCGCTTCTTCCAGGGCAGTGAGCTCGCCATGTGGAGTCCTTGGGAGGACGATGGACTTTCCATCGATAACATCAATGTTGAGATGAATGGTGATGAGTATGCCGATGTCACCTACATCCTCCACCACGGCGACGAATGGATTAGCATGGGGGTAGAGTTCGAGTTTGAGAATGGCGAATGGCGCATCAAGGACTTCACAAAGGCAGGCGATGTGGAAGCCAGTATGGAAGCCAGGCTGATCACATATCTTCGTGCCAACGAGAGATAGTCACCCCTTTTAATTCTATTTCTTGACGAAAAATTTTTACAAATGCTTCGCTGAGATTTGAAAATTCTGGACGAAGATTATTTTTTTTGAAAATATCGCCTGGATTTTAATATTAATCTATCTCGCTGATTATTTGAGTCTTAAGCGTTTTATGGCTCAAAAAGTGAGTTCCTCGAAAAAAAATCTAGGCTCCCCATGAAAAAATCTAGCCTGGATTTTTTTGCGGGGAGTCTCTTTATGAGTGGATGGAAGCTCCAAAAATGCTCAAATAGCTTCCTTAAAATGCCTAAAAGCTGCACATTTCCTGCGAAATGTGCAACTGTTTCCTTCACAACGGTCCCCACAAGAGCCTTCAAAGGCTGTTTTTCAGTGTCATCAATACCCTCATTCTTGTCTATTTCGACTTTTTTCAGAGACCCTTTTTTTGGCAATAATTCTTTACAAATAATTACTATTAATTCAACTTTCGCAAGCTCCGCAAAGACGGCCTGAAAGGCCATAAAGCTCCCAGCCCAGGGCATCGCCCTGGGTAAATGTGATGCGCAGCCAACGCCCTGAAAGGGCAAAAGCATAATGGACGAGGTAGGGCTTTTGCCCTTTCAGGGCGAATTCACCTGTCCCCTTGTACCCAGGGCGCTGCCCTGGGCTAAGTGCTTGTTGGCCTTTCAGGCCGTTTCTACGCAGGGTTTTCATTACTTGCGAAATTTGAATCTAATAATTCGCAAAATTGTGCGCTGTTGCTCCCCTCCGGGAGGGGAGCAACAGCTTCAGGAAGTGCTACTTTGCTCCTATAATTCCTAATATTATTGTAATAAAGTCAACGGATAAGTTAATCCATAGGCATTGCTTAGCCGTAGTGGGGTATGCTTTCCGCATCGTAAAATACGAGATAAGTCCCCACAAAGGAAAGAAAGAAAAAATGATAGCTGCGACGCCCCAACAACCCACCTCCTTATCTTGTTGAACTGGCTTGTTTTCATAACTAACTCTGCGAGGCGGTTCGGAATGCCTTGGCTTCGTTTCCTGTGATGAAGAGTCAGACAAAACGGTTTCTGCGCCATTTCCATTGTCATTGGACACATGTAGAGAAGTCCATTGCTTGTCTGTCTGATTGACATCTCCGTTTAAGGATAGTTCAATTTGCCCAATATTCTGAGGACGGTCAGAAGGACGGGGCTGCATCATCCAGATTATAAGCTGACGCATCTTTTCACTCACGGCCGATGGGAACTCAAAGGCTTTCTCCTCGTCGTTCATGATGTCATCAGGACTGGGAGGAGTATGACCAGTGAGCATGTTGTAAAGTGTCGCCCCAAGTGCATAGATGTCAGTCCATGCGCCTATGCGCTTCGTATTACCGTTTATTTGCTCAGAAGGAGCATAACCAGGTGTATAGCAGAGGCCGGTAGAGGTGCTGAGAGTCTGGCTTTCAGTAGCTGACAGCTGCTTACTAGCGCCAAAGTCGATGAGCCAGCAGTGGCCTTGTATATTCTGCATGATATTGCCAGGCTTGATGTCCAAATGAAAAAGGCCGTTGGAATGAACATACTTGAGCGCATCCAATATTTGTGGCAATATCTTCTGTATCTGTTGCTCTGTGAATGGATGTCCTGTCTGTTTCATTGTGGCCAACAATGACTGTCCGTCGACAAGTTTCATTATGTAGTATGCCGTTTGGTTCTCCTCGAAGAAGTCATTAACTTCCACGATGTGCGGATCTTCCAGTAGAGCCAAGCGTTGGGCTTCTTTGTAGAACTTTTCTCGCATTTGGTCATAAGTCGAGCGATTGTCTTCCTGACTCACTGACACACGAGTGCCTTCGCGCACGTTGATACCACGCATAAAGAATTCTTTCAGGGCCAGGTGCTTGCCCAGCCTAACGTGTTCTATCTCGTAAGTATTGCCAAAGCCCCCCGAAGCAATATAGCGCTTAACACAGTATTCGCCCCCCTTGAGCATTGTGCCAATAGGTAGCATTTGCCGATTGTCGATGTTCATACGGAATTATTTTGGCACAAAGTTACACATTTTTAATAAAAATGTTTATCTTTGCACCGAAATATTTGATTTATGGATGAGAAACAAGTCAACGAGGTGCTGCTGCGCAACGTAGCAAAGCTCTCGAAACTCGATGCCAAGGAGATTGCAATGATGCCTAAGGGCTCGGCTCAGCTGCCTTCGGTAGAGGAGGTGCGCCGCATCATTAGCCTGGCCAAAAACGTCATCTTTTCAGACTATCTATACAAACGCCAGCCCGAGGAGCTGATTCGACAGCACTTCATTGGCGTGAGCATGGAAGAGCTCTACGGCCTGTTGCGCCGCCAGATAGCCCGTGGCCTGGAGTTCTGCGACGATTGTGCTGAGGAAGAGGTGCTGCCCACGGCTGAGGAGATAGCCCTGCACTTCATAGATGAGCTGCCCGAGGTGAAGCGGCTGCTCTACACCGACGTGGAGGCGATGTTCCAGAACGACCCTGCCGCCCCGAACTACGGCGAGGTGATCTATTGTTATCCAATAGTAAACACGATGACGCACTACCGTCTGGCACATGTGCTGCACAAGATGCAGGTGCCCGTCATTCCGCGCATCATCACTGAACAGGCCCACTCGAAGACAGGCATCGACATTCATCCCGGCGCCACCATCGGCGAATATTTCGCCATCGACCACGGTACGGGTGTGGTGATAGGCGAGACCGCTATCATCGGATCGCACGTCACGCTGTATCAGGGTGTCACGCTGGGTGCCAAGAGCTTTAAGTACGATGCCGACGGCAACATGCTCAACGTGCCGCGACATCCCATCATCGAGGACAACGTCACCATCTATTCCAATGCCTCCATCCTCGGGCGTATCACCATAGGCCACAACTCAGTCATTGGCGGCAACATCTGGCTTACTCACGACGTTCCGCCTTACTCTCGCATACTGCAGAGCAAGGCGGTGGACGTCTCTTTCCAAGGAGGACTGGGAATATAGAAGTCTGTTAAACAACAAGGACAACCTCAACATTGCGTTAAAGGTTGTCCTTGTTGTTTATGTCGTATTCATCACTTCTGCATAGCTCCTGCGAAGGCACCGCTGGCGATGCTCTTACCGTTGTTGACCACGGGCGTGCTGTCGTCGTCGGCGTCACGGGTGGTGCGTGAGTAATAGTAGTCGTCGTAGTATTCGAAGTAGCCGTTGCGATAGTTGTCCCAGTAGCCGAAGCGCACGTTCTGCAGGCGGAAGCGGATGTCGCGGTTTGTTCCGTCGTTCATATAGCCCGAGAAGTAGCTGCTGGACAGGGAGTAGTCGTTGATGTAAACCGGAGCCCACATGCTGTCATCGTAGATGAGCGTGATGACGCCGTTGGTAACAGACCACGTGAACTCGCAGTAGGCGTAGTCGTAGAAGGGGGAACGCGTGTCATAGTCCACTTCATAGCCGCGTCCGCTGGTAGCTCCGTAGCCATTGCCACCGAAGCGAATGACGGTTTCGTAGGTATTGCCGCTCAATCCCCAGCGGTCGTAATAGTATGCGCCTAAATATCCCTGCCAGTCACCGGTAATCAGGACGTCGGCCTCATACTGATCTTCAGTCTCACAGCTTGTGAAGGTAACGGTTGCCATGCTGAGCATCAGCACCATCAGGAAATAGGTATAAAACTTTTTCATAATCGTAAGTGTTAAATGGTTTTGTTGATGCAAAGGTACGGCAACAATGGGGTAAAAACAAAGGTTTTCCCCTAAATGGCATTAGGGGAAAACCTATTCTTGATAGGGAAAACGGTTGCGAAGCCACATTGGCTTGTCATTCTCGCAGCCTGAAACTCAGCTTTGTGCCTTGCATCGTAGTGAAGTTGCCGCTGAACTCGCCATCATCGATGTAGCCTTTGAAATGACCTGTCTGTCGTCCGTCCTCGTCTGTTTCGTACAAGTCCATCTCACCATCGTCATAAATTCCTGAAAGATTTAGCACCTTATCGGGACCTTGGCTCTCGTAATAGTATGAACCCTTTACTTTATTGCCGCTAATCGTCAGTTTCATGACAATAGGGTATTGGTCAATTTTACCGTACAGATTCAGTTTCTTGTCATGGTGCCTCTCCACCATTTCTGTTTCTTCCTCTTCATCGTCGTCGTAATAACTATGCGATTTCTTCTTTTGGCCAAGAGTAAGGAAGAGCACAACGCCTGCTATGAGAAGCAGAGCAGCCACACCACCAATGTACCACCATCGGCGGCTATGCGACTCCTCATATTCGTCAGCCTCGTAGTCATTGGCTTCAGCCACCTCTTCTTTTGGTTGATTATTTACAGCACTGACGAATTCTGCTTCATTGCTATCTTTAATAACTGCGACGGGCTGCGCCTCTGTGGCAGGAAGGACTGTGGGCGGTGTGGCAGGTTCTTCAACTTTTTCTCCATTGTCATCTTCTTGAACGTCGTTCATCTCAAGATAGATGCCATATATAAGGCACAGGATGCCTGCAATGGTAAAGAATACACCGATGCCTATAGAGTAGCTGCAACTTTCGCCCCTCCTGAGTGATCCTCTGGTCAGGAAGATAACAAGAATGTTGATGAGCGTCACAGCAGCCAAGGCTATCGACACCTTGTGAGAGGAGCGAACTAGCAAATACAGGAGATTGCCAATGGACAGCAGCAACATGCCGTAGCCAATGAGATTGGCATATAGGGCATTGTGATGTTGAGCAATTTCTAACAAAGAGAGGTTTGTATCACTGAATAGACTGCTCATTTTTAGCCATGGCATCATCATGCTAACAAGAATAATGACCGTGCCCACAATCTGGCAGCTGCTTCCTGTAGAGAACTTTTGCTTTAACTTTATTTCCATGTTTTCTTCATATACTCCGACTGCAACCTTACGTCAGACATTTTTTAGGTTAGTTTCTTTGGTACATGAGAACAAAAAAGTGTGGGTTGCTGTACCAGTTGCTCCATCCCCACTTCTCAAGGCGTCTCGCATTGCCCCACTGTCAAAGGAAGAGCAACGCAGAAGCCCACACGAGAATATGTAAACTGACATCCTCTCGCATGTACACAAAGAAGATTGTCAATGATGTTACATATCCCGAAGAGCATCTACCGTTGCTTTGTTTTTGACAGTGTCAAGTTTGCGAGACTTTGAGAAGTCAAAGAACAAAGCGTCTTAGTAGACACCTTTTCTATCTATGTAGTCTCCGCCACTTCGCTTCTGTCCTCTTACGAAGTATCAGCATCAGTTGCAAAGACGCTACAAAGGTAAACAAAAGAACATTATTGGCAAAAAAAATAGTGCAGAATTTCAACGAAAACTTGTTCTTTTGTTTTTTTCTCTATCTTTGCAGCAAACTTTTCGTATAAGGCGAAAGTAAACATGAATTATAACAATACTGACCCCACCCCTGTCCCTCAATCTACCCCGCCTCGGCCTTCGGCCACCCTGCCCCTCAAGGGGTGGGGATTGGGAGGGGAGCGGGCTCACGCCATACCATTCCTATTTGAACTCCGTAGGCACTCCCCTCCCTTGTAGGGGAGGGGCAGGGGTGGGGTCAGTAATTGAACATCGTAAGCTCAGCGCACAACTTGACCCCTGTAGAAGATACAGACCCCACCCCAAACGGAGGGGAGCTGCTGCACCATTCAACCGTCCAGGGCGAATATTATTCTGTCTGCTGCTGAATAGCCTTGGCAAACTCGCCGCTGGCTACGCTGATGGCCTCGGGGTCGCCGCTCTTCTCGCGGGCGATGGCTGACCGGTCGAGGAAGGGCACTTTTCCGTTCTCGCTGGTGCGGGCGTTGTAATAGCGAGGGTCACCGAAGTCGCCGTAATTACCGTAGCGGTCACTGCGGCGGTAATAGCCCCAGTCGTCGTAGGCCTTGTTCTCGAACTCGAACTTGATGCGCTGGTTGGTAGGTGTGTAGATCCTTCCCCGGAACCAGCTGTTGCCCAGCGAGTAATCAACGATATAGATAGGTGTCCATACGTCGTCGTCGTAGAGCAGTGTTATCTCTCCGTCGACGATGAACCACTTGAACGAACTGCAAGCGTAGTCGTAGTGGGGGGAGTTGATGTTGTAGTTCAGCTCGTATCCGCGTCCGCTGGTGTAGTATTCACCCTTTGACTCGAAGCGCATCACCGTGGCGTAAGTGTTGCCGGTGATGCCCCATCGGTCACTGTAGTATGCACCTATATAACCCTGCCAGTCGCCATTGCGCAGCTGCTGTGCGATGTAGTCGTCTTCCTCCTCACAGCTTGTGAGGGTGGTCATGGCTGCCAGCATCATGGTCAGCATCATGAGGCGGGAGTAAATCTTTTTCATGGTTTTCTGTGTTTTAAGGGTTAATATTGTATTCTTCTTTCTCGTTGCAAAGGTAGTGGATATTCTCCAATCTACAAAGGGAAATGCCCTAATTCTTCGTAGGATTTTTCCTACCGAACTGCGGGTCAATTTTGATGAAGGCGGCCACGAGGAAGGTCACAGAGCATAGGGCCATCACTATGATGAAGAATGTGGAGTAGCCTACTGCGTCTTTCAGGAATCCGCTGAACATGCCCGGCACCTGCAGGCCGAGATAGCTGATGCCCGTGCAGATGGCGTAGTGCGACGTCTTGAATTCGCCCATGGCGAAATAGAGCATGTAGAGCGTCAGGGCCGTAAAGCCAAGACCATAGCCGAACTGCTCGATGAAGATGCACGTGCTGACGAGCAGCATGTTCGATGGCAAGGCGAGGCTCATATAGACGTAGACGATGTCGGGTAGGGTGATGGCGCACACCATAGGCCAGAGCCAGCGCTTCAGCCCGTCGCGAGAGGCCAGCCATCCGCCCACGATGCCACCGAGGAGCAGTCCAATGAGCCCTACGGTACCATAGCTCACGCCATATTGCACGAGAGTGAGGCCAAGTCCGCCATCCTCCTGCGGACGGGTGAGAAATGTCTTGCTCATTGCGTTGAGCAGAGCTTCAGGGAAACGGTAGAACAGGATGAAGAGAATGGCGGCCAGCATCGGCTTCCACGGCATCTTGTGGATGAAAGCCACGAGCATCTGCTTCATGCCTCGTGCTATGTCGGCGGCAGTGGCCTCGCGCTGCACGTCGGCCTCGGCATGGGGCATCATGCGGGTGTGATAGAGCCAGATGGCGAGGAAAAGGGCCGCTGTGCCGTAGAACACGAGGCTCCAGGCAAAGGCGTTGCTCTCAGGATATTTCTCTTGCAGCAGGCCGGCTATGGGCACGAGGGCGCCATTGCCGAAGATGACGGCCAGACGGTAGAACGTATTGCGGATGCCCACGAACCATGCCTGCTTGTGCTCATCCAGCTCCAGCATGTAGTAGCCGTCGGCAGCAATGTCGTGTGTGGCACTGCTGAAGGCCATGAGGAAGAAGCAGAACAGTGTGCCCTGCAGCCAGAATGAAGTGTTGAGCGTGAAGGCAATGCCCGCCAGCGACGAGCCCAGCAGCACCTGCGTCAGCAGCACCCACCAGCGTTTCGTCTTATAGAGGTCGACGAAGGGGCTCCACAGCGGTTTGATAATCCACGGCAGGCCCAGCCAGCCGGTATAAAGACCTATCTGTGCGTCGCTTAGGCCCATCTGCATATAGAGCACTACAGCCACGCTTGTTACGATGACGTTAGGCAGGCCCTCGGCAATATAAAGTGTGGGAATCCACGCCCACGGGTTTCTTGTTTTCTGTTGCATCAGTATATTTGTTTGATTTCTGCTCCTGGATAGTAGTGCAGGAGGATGTCGCGATAGTTCATACCCTCGTGGGCCATCACGGCAGCGCCTATTTGGCAAAGGCCTACGCCGTGGCCCCAGCCGTGGCCGTGGAGGAGAAACTTATTGGATGTGAGAGGTGAGAGGTGAGAGGTGAGAGATTTTTTCTCCACTTCGAAGTTCGAGCTGTAGAGATGGGTGGGGCTAAGGGCGCGGCGTATCTCTAATTCCTTGCCTACGATAAGTGAGCCCTTGGTACCCACAATGTTCAGGCGCCAGATGCGGCCGCTCTTTCCGCGGTCAAGAGGGATCAGGTCTGTGATGGTGCCAAGGTCGGTCTTCAGCTTCTCACGCACCAGTGCCGACAGTTCTTCAGCGCTGTACTCCACGGTCCAGTCGTGGAAGTCGGCAGTTTCTTGGTCGTAGTCGTTCAGCACCTGTCGCAGGATGTCCTTGTCTTTTGTGTCGCACCAGTGGCACTCCACACTCTGTAGATATGGCTTCGGCGTGTCCTCCCAACAATACTGGAATTCCTCGGTGCGTCCTCCACAGCATTTCGAGAAACGTGTGTCGCACAGTTCACCATTGAATAACAGCACTTGGCCGCAGGTGGCATGAACGGCTTCGGCAGCCACTGAGGCAGCCGCATGGGTGATGCCTTGATAGCGCTGGCAGTGGTCATCAGCGCAGACGTCGAACAGCTCATGGTCTTCACGGTCGTACCAGCGTAGATGAGAGGTGGGAGGTGAGGAGTGAGAGGTGTGAGCCTTCTGATAGAGCAGCCACGAGCGGCTGATGACGGCATGTGCTTTGAGGAACTCCATTGACGAGGTGGCACTCATCTCGCTTGCGATGACGCTCTCTAAGTAGTCCTCCACAGGCAACTCGTTGATGGCAACAATCTTGTCGGAATCGATGATGAACCGTAGTGTACCGAGGAAGGTCTGCTGCTGATGGCGCTCCCAGTGGAAACCGTTGCCGATGGTGACGTCGTTGAGGGTGAAAGAAGAGACGAGAGGCGAGAGGTGAGAGGTGCGAGGTGTGAAGAGCAATTCATGTAACCGTTTTCCTTGCCAGCGTAAAGCGCCGTCTCTCATCACTACACTCTGCTGTCCGCTGACAGTGGCACCTTCAGCCTGATAATCACCATTGAGACAGAAGTCAATGCGCTGTGCACTGACGATGCCTACGGTCACTGTTGGCCTTTTATCTGCATTCATCATGAGTGTTCAATGTTCAATGCTCAATGAAGAAACGTCAAGGCTACATTCCTGAAGGATAGCAACGGCCTTATCTGCATCCAGTTTGAGGAAGTCTTCCTTGCGTGGCGTTATCATCAGGCCTGCCATATCCAAAGCGCCCGGACTGACGAGCAGTTGCGCATCGCCCTCAGCGTAGTAACAATCGGGGCGATGCTTTTTGCGTGGGAACACCACGGTGAGATAGTCCTCATTGTCGCGCCAGCTGATGACATTCAGCATCGGTTCCTCCTCGCCCTCCATGATGGGCAGAGAGTCGTAAAGCTGTGCGAAAAGCTGCTCGGCACCCTTCACATCCTTTGTACGGATAACGAGAGCTGTGCAGGGGTAATCCTCAATAAGAGCCAGGAGTGCGTCCTCATCAGACTTAGAAACGGGCTTCAGGTTTTCAGACAGGCGCGGCCACTCTTTCTGCAAAGGCAGCACCCCCGTAGTTCCTGCCTGCAGATGGGCGTGATCAGGTGCTGAGGCGCCGCAGCGCGGACCATTGTAGAAGACGGTCAGCTCGGGGTATTTCTGAAGTAGCTCCATCATCTGTCCAAAGAGCGGTTTGATGCGCTGTGGCTGGTGCTTCTCAGTAGGCAGCGTGAAGTGCATAGGCAGTATGGGGAAAGGGTTGACTAAGGCCCCCTCCAACCTCCCCCAACTGGGGGAGGCTTTTGTCGCAGAGGGGTTAGGCGTTACATTCCCCCTCCAGCTGGAGGGGGACAGGGGGAGGCCTAATTGTTCCTTCGGTCTGTTCTCCTTGCAAAGGAAACAGGGACGCTCGGCCAATGCCTGCTTTGTGATGTTGGCACCTGTAGAGCGTATGCGTGCAGGATTGTATTGAGCGGCAAATGTCAATGGGCCTACGCGTAGCTCTTTCGTCTGCACATCCGTCAGGTCGCGGTAGCGCTGCGAAGTCTCAGGCCATTGGCTCAACTGGAGGTCGAAGAAGCGCAACAGTGAAGAACTATCCTCACACCTCTCACCACTCACCTCTTGATTCATCCGCTGTCGCGCCATTATCTCTATCGTGCGAAGACGATCCTTGTAGAGGTTGTTTGCATTGACACGCTCGATACTCAGGGCGGCATCGCTGTTGCCTTCCCAGCGGCGACACAAGTATAACTCGTCATATATGCGGCCGATGCGGTAGCGGCGGCTGAAGGCCAAGCCCATTGCATAGTCCTCGCCGTAGCTGGTATTAGGCAGCTGCAACTCTCTTAACAAAGGTGTAAAGAAGGCTCTCGGGGCTCCGAGACCGTTGATGCGCAAGGCATTGTTAGGGCCGTTCTGGTCCGTCCACTCGCGGTGGTCGATGAGACCTGGAGGCAACGTCTCTAATTGGAAATTGCAGATACGGTAACTTCCCACAATCATGGCTGCTTTTTGCTCGTGGAAGGCGTCGACGATGCGCTGCAATGTGTTCTCTGAGGAGTAGAGGTCGTCGCTGTCAAGCTGTACGGCAAAGCGACCGCAGCGCGGGTCATTGATAGCCATATTCCAGCAGCCGCCAATGCCGAGGTCGGTGCGCGAAGGCTGCAGGTGGATGAGGGCGTTTCGTTGGTTGCCATAGTATGGCAACATACTGGACAGGATGTCGCTTGTGCCGTCGGTGCTGTGGTTATCTACCACGATGACGTTGAAGGGGAAGGTAGCCTTTTGCGAGAGTGCGCTCTCCACGGCGTCCTTGATGGTACGCACGCGGTTGTAGACGGGAATGATGACCGAGGCCTCTACGGGGAATGCCTGCTCATTCAGGTCGATGTCGGCATAGGTTGTGGTGTCGACAAGAGCACCTATAGCCTCCAAGTGACGCGTGGCCACCTGTTCGCGCTCAATCTGTACTGCACGATTGGCTGGGTTGACATAGTCGAACTGCTTTTCTCCCGACTTGCGCAAGTCCTGTTCCACTTCGGTGTACAAATATTCATTCAAGTGTAACAGTTCGCCGTGACGGCTGAGCCACAGACGCAGGTCGTATAAGCCGCTGTATTTATATAATGCGTCGGTACTTTCCTGCGCCCACTGTTTCAGCAATGCAGTGCGGACAAACAACAAAGGGCCGAAGTCAAAGTCGTCGCGTATGGAGCCGAGCTGGTAGTCAATGGCGGGATGGCGTTCCTCTTTCCATTTTCCACTCTCCTCTTTTTTCTCAATTCGGTCGGCATAGACCATTGCGGCACCACTGTCTGAAGCAACACGTTCCAAGCGTTGCAGCGCCCCTTCTCCGATGTCCAGAGATGTTGGCTTGGTCACGATGACGGTATACTCGGTTTTCGCCTTGGAGGCAATGTCAATCAGTGTGGCACTACTGAGTTGGCTTTCCATTGGCTGGAAAAAGTCTATCTTTTTGTTCATGTTAGCTATTTTCCTGCAAAAGTAAGCATTTCCTAGGTATTAAACGAAGAATTCTTTATATTTTCTGTTTCTTTTTTTTGCCCATTCGAAGGGAATTGCTTACTTTTGCACACATGAACTATCAGTATCACATTTTTGCTCCTTACCGCGTGTGTCCGTTAGGCGCACATGTGGATCACCAGCACGGACTGGTGACAGGTTTTGCCATCGACAAGGGCGTCGATTTGTGGTTTAACATCAGGGAAGACGACATCGTAAAACTGTCGTCGAGAACCTTTGAAGGTGATGTGGAGTTCCACGTCAATAGTCCCTCACAAGTGAAGGAACGCCACTGGGGCGACTATGCCCGTGGCGCGAAGTTCGCGTTGCGCAAGCGCTTTGAGCTGCGCCACGGCATCGAGGGCGTCATTCAAGGCTCGCTGCCCGTTGGCGGACTGTCGAGCAGTGCTGCCGTGCTTGTGGCCTATGTCATGGCGCTGGCTAAGGCCAACGACATCACCCTGCAGCCTTTCGAAGTGGTGAAGATCGCCTCCGAGGCCGAGCGCGAGTATATAGGCTTGAACAACGGTCTGCTTGACCAGGCGTGCATTGCCTTGGGCAGCAAGGACGGCCTGCTGTTCCTCGACTGCGACAGCAACGAGTACCGCATCATCAAACGCCATTCCGATATGCCCGACTTTGAAATAGGCATTTTCTTCTCAGGCCTGACGCGATCGCTGGTGAACAGCGACTACAACCTGCGCGTCTACGAGTGTAAGACAGCTGCATGGAATATGCTGGCGTATACCGACCAGCCGCTGAAGACTTTCGACAAGACTTTCCTGCGCGACATTCCGAAGGCTACGTTTGAGAAGACGCGCATCGCTATGCCTGCGCGCTTTGCTCGCCGTGCCGAGCATTTCTACAGCGAATACCGCCGTGTGCGACAGGGGGTTACTGCTTGGGAAACGGGCAACATGAAGCTTTTCGGTAAGCTTTCCTTTGATTCGTGTGAGAGCTCGATTCATAACTACGAGTGCGGTAGTCCCGAACTTATTGCCATCTACGAGGCTATGCGTGATCTGTCTGGTGTATGGGGCGGCCGTTTCTCGGGAGCCGGATTCAAAGGTGCGTGCATCGCCCTTGTCGATCCTGCCTACAAGGAGGAAATTGAGAAAAAACTGACGGAGCGCTATCTTGCTCAGTTCCCTGAATATGAAAAGACTTTCCAAGTTTTCTGGGTGAAGCCTGACGACGGAGCACGGTTTGTGGAAGGTTGAATTGTTAAAAGGTTAAATAGCTAAAGTGAAGAATATTGTTATTGCGGCGGGCTATGCTACACGCCTGGGGGAGCTGACGAAGAACTTCCCAAAGCCGTTGCTGAAGATTGGCAACAGTACCATCCTCGGAAGGATGCTTGACGACATTGACACCATTCCAGAGATTGACGAGCACATCATCGTGACAAACCATAAGTTTGCCCCTGTGTTTGAGGAGTGGAAGGACGGGCAGAACTATCAGAAGCCCATCACCATCATCGACGACGGTACGGAAAGTAACGATACACGTTTAGGTGCCGTCTGCGATCTCCTGCTCGCCATCAATGGCGAAAACCCAATCGCAAATAGTCAATCGTCAAATAGTAAATTGGATGATGACCTGCTAGTCGTGGCTGCCGACAACATCCTCTACTTCAAGTTCCAGGAGTTTGTCGACTTTTTCAAGCAAAAGCGCACATCGTGCATCATGTGTCACGAGCAACCGTCGATAGAGAAACTGCAACGCACGGGCGTTATTGTGGTTGATGACGACTGGCGTGTGCTGGACATGGAGGAAAAACCGCAGCAGCCGAAGAGCCATTGGGCTGTGCCACCGTTCTATATCTATCGAAGGGAAGATCTCGACCTCGTGCGCCATTCCGTGGAGAACGGTTGCGGCAAGGATGCTCCAGGCAACCTGGCCCATTATATGGTGGAGCATACTGCCATGCATGCCTGGCCTATGAGCGCCGGCCGCTTTGATATTGGCTCGCTCGACACCTACTATGAAGCTCAGCGCCTCTTCGGTGCGTAGTTGCAATAATTCTATTGGATTTGGTCTTCCTCCTGGGGAGCATCCTGAAACTGCAGCAGGAGCTGCTGCCCGACGGGTGATGACGAGGTGTTTAGACGGTAGTACCCTCGGCGCTCGGTGTGTTCGACAAGGTCTTGCGGCGAGCGCGAGTGCCTATGAACATAGTTCTGCACATAGCGGTACACCTCGTTAAAGTCTGGCTGATAGAAAAAAGTGCAATAATGGTTGTAGACGTGCTTGGCCAGCTTCTTCGTGCTGATGCCACGCACGCCTACATCCAAAAGTATTCTAAGAATCTGCTCGTCGTACAAGGTTGTTCCCTTATGCAAGAGCAATCTTGTTGTCTTCAGTGCTCTGCAGCTTGCCCTCCTTGAAGAGCCAGCCCAGACCCAGCAACGTCTCCTCTTCCGAAATCTTTGCAGCCTTTGCAATCTCCTTGACGGCGAGAGCCTTCTCGGCTGCTGCCAGAGCCTGATAAACATCACCAGCCTTGAAGCCGATGTTCTCTGCATTGACGGCGAGGACGGCCTTTTCAGCGGCCTTCTTCGTGGTGGTCTTCTTAGCTGCTACCTCTGTGGTCTCAGCAGCCTTCTTAGTGGTTTTCTTTTCTGCCATAATTGCTTAAAATATTAATACTATTGAAGTTGGTGTTTCAAATACGTGGCAAAATTACAGCTTTCCACTTGTTTAAGTAACTGATAACTAACAGATTCTTTCGTTTCGTCAACGATTCTTGACAAAAGTCAATGTAATTCTTATAAAAATTAGCTTCGTTATTATTATTTCTGGCTACCGCCAAACATACTGCGGAACCACTTGATGTTGTCAAGCCACTGAATGATGGAGCCAACGACGGGAATGCCTCTGAGTCCAGCCCAGCGCAGTTGGTTAACCTCGTCGGGCAAAGCGTGCGATACGGCAGCGTTTAGCTCCTGCTTGGCCATTGACTTGGCCATTTCCTTGGGCATCTCCTGCTGCATTTTTTTCATTTGCTCAGCAGTAATCTCCTCTGCTTTCTTGGCGGCAGCCTGTTGCTCCTCCAAAGTCTTATTTTCTTCCATATTTTCTGTTATTATGTTATTCTTCTTCTTTCTTTAATTCCAGTTTCAGCTCTTCAAGCTGCTTGGGGTCGAGCTCTCCGGGAGCATCGAGCATGACGTCGCGCCCGCTGTTGTTCTTCGGGAAGGCAATACAGTCGCGGATACTGTCGAGGCCTGCCATCAGGCTGACGAAGCGGTCGAGACCGAAGGCCAGACCTCCGTGAGGCGGTGCGCCGTACTTGAACGCGTTGATAAGGAAACCGAACTGAGCCATGGCCCTTTCAGGCGTGAAGCCGAGAATCTCAAACATCTTCTCCTGCAGTTTTCCGTCGTGGATACGCAGTGAGCCGCCACCTACCTCTACGCCGTTGCACACGAAGTCGTAGGCCACGGCACGTACCTTGGCAGGGTCGGAGTCGAGTAGGGGGATATCGTCGGGATTGGGCAGCGTGAAGGGATGGTGGGTAGCCATGAGGCGCTGCTCCTCGTCGCTCCACTCGAAGAGCGGGAAGTCGACAATCCACAGGCACACGAACTTGTCCTTGTCGCGCAGGCCGAGACGGTCGCCCATCTCCAAACGCAAGGTGCAGAGCTGTACGCGCGTCTTGTTGGCATTGTCGCCCGAGAGGATAAGCACAAGGTCGCCGTCCTTGGCACCCATTGCCTCTTTCACCTTCTGCCAAACCTCGGGCTCATAGAACTTGTCGATGCTTGACTTCACGGTGCCGTCGGCGTTGAACTTTACGTAGACAAGCCCCTTGGCGCCCACCTGAGGACGCTTCACAAAGTCAGTCAGCTGGTCCAGCTGCTTGCGGGTATAGTCGGCGCAGCCTGGCACGCAGATGCCGCCGATGTACTGAGCCTCGTTGAAGACGGGGAATGTGCCCGTACCCTTCAGCTGGTCCATCAGTTCGACGAACTCCATGCCAAAGCGCAGGTCGGGCTTGTCGGAGCCGAAGCGCTTCATGGCCTCATGCCATGTCATCCGTTGCAGCGGGGGCAGCTCGATACCGCGCACCTCCTTGAACAGGTGGCGGGCCAATGACTCGAACACTTCAAGGATATCCTCTTGTTCTACGAAGGACATCTCGCAGTCAATCTGCGTGAACTCCGGCTGGCGGTCGGCACGCAGGTCCTCGTCGCGGAAACATTTCGCAATCTGGAAGTAGCGGTCGAAGCCCGAGACCATGAGCAGCTGCTTCAAGGTTTGCGGGCTCTGGGGCAGGGCATAGAACTGTCCGGGATTCATGCGGCTGGGCACTACGAAGTCGCGTGCACCTTCCGGTGTTGAGCCGATGAGGATAGGTGTCTCCACCTCGATGAACTGGCGCGAGTCGAGGAAGTTGCGGATGAGGATAGTCATCCTGTGACGCAGTTCCAGGTTTTTGCGCACAGCCTGACGGCGCAGGTCCAAGTAGCGGTATTTCATGCGGATGTCGTCGCCGCCGTCGGTCTGGTCTTCAATGGTGAAGGGTGGCGTAATGCTCTCGCTGAGCACGTTCAGCTCGCGTACCACAATCTCGATGTCGCCCGTGGGCATCTTTGCGTTCTTCGACTCACGCTCGCGCACCTGTCCAGTAGCTTGTATGCACCACTCGCGGCCCAGCTTGTTGGCCCGCTCGGTTAGGGCGGCATCGTCGCTCTCGTCGAATACTAATTGTGTGATACCATAGCGGTCGCGCAGGTCGACGAAGGTCATTCCGCCCATCTTGCGCGTGCGCTGTACCCAACCGGCCAGTGTCACCACGCTGCCGGCATCGGCGAGTCGCAGCTCGCCACATGTTTTTGTCCTATACATATTTATATATAATAGATGTTTGTATGCTTTTCAGCGTGCAAAGTTACAAATATTTAAGTTCAATGCAAAAGAATTATACATTTTTCTTTATTCACGACTTGAGGTGAACTTGTAAGGTGAATTTGCGGAAGTTCCACAGAAAAACAAACGTCATACCCTCTAGCAAAAAATAGAGGATGTGCCAATATGCACATCCTCCACTATGTTGAAGCGTTGCTGCTTTTTCCCTTCGAGGGGAAAGTTTTTACTTCTTGTAAATATTTTTATCCACGGGGTATGTGTACCAGAGTGAAGAGGTAATGGTGTGCTGCCCCCAATCGTTGAACTGCTTGTAGGCGTCCTTGATGCAAGTCTTTTCCAGCGGGTACTTGAAGTCGTTGGGAATCATAATGCCGTGAGGATTCTGTCCCTTCGTGGCCAGGCGAATGGTGTCGCCAGTTTCCTTGTCATAGATACAGGGCTGGGTGGCAGGATCTTTAAAGCTGAATGTCTCAGGAACAGTCTTCGTAACAGTGATGTTTTTAACCTTCTCGTCTGTTGCTACGGTGTTGACGAAGTGGTTGGGGGTCGTACCGAAGAGTGCATGTACCTCAGCATTGTCGGTGATTTTTCCGCAGTTAATATTGAGGATGTACAGCTCCTTGTAGGCACCGCAGGCAATGATACTGTATTGTACG
>JAILAA010000095.1 GCA_024681875.1 Prevotella sp. | reverse complement strand
TTCAAGGCACAGGAGCTGCTGGCCCTGCAGATAGCCTCTATCCATAACCTCGCCTTCTATCTGCGCTTGGTGACCGATGCCCGCCAGCATATCATGGCCGGCGACTTCACGCAGTGGAAACGCTCAGTCATCGAAGACTTAGGAAAGAGAATATAAAGACGAATGAAAAGGCTTGACTGGTACATCATCCGCAAGTTCATTGGCACGTATATCTTTGCCATTCTGCTGATTATCTCCATCAGCATCGTGTTCGACTTTAACGAGAATATGGCGAAGTTTGCCACTAACCATGCACCTTGGCGCGCCATCATTGTGGATTACTACGCCAACTTCATCCCCTATTTCGCCAGTCTTTTTTCGCCTCTCTTCGTCTTCATTGCCGTCATTTTCTTCACCTCGAAGCTGGCGGGTAACAGTGAGATTATTGCGATGTTGGCCTCCGGCACCAGTTTCCGCCGCCTCATGCGCCCCTATATGCTCTCGGCAGCACTCATTGCCGGCATCAATTTCTTCCTTGCTGCCTATATCATACCCCAGGGTACCGTGGTGCGCCAGAATTTCGAAACCCTCTACAAGAACAAGAAGAAACAGACCGCAGCCTCCAACGTGCAGTTGCAGGTAGGCCCCGGTATCATCGCCTATATCCAGCAATACGACAACAATACGAAGCGCGGCTATGGCTTTGCCCTCGACAAGTTCGAACAGAAGAAGCTGGTCAGCCACATGACTGCCAATGTCATACAGTATGACACCATCAGCGACAGCCGCTATCACTGGAAGGCAACCAACTACAAGATACGCACGTTGAAGGGACTGCGTGAAAAGATTGAGACTGGGGCGGAGATAGACACCATGATTATGATGGAACCCATGGACCTCGTCTATTCAAAGGGCCAGCAGGAACAGTTCACCTCGCCCGAGCTGCTCAGATATATTTCGAAGCAGCAGGAACGCGGGTCTACTAACGTGGTGCAGTATGAGGTGGAATACCACAAGCGTATTGCTACCAGCTTTGCGTCCTTCATCCTTACCATCATCGGCGCATCTCTGTCGGCACGAAAACGCAAGGGCGGCATGGGATTGGCATTGGGCATCGGCCTCGCCTTGTCTTTTGCCTACATCCTCTTGCAGACCGTCTCTTCCACTTTTGCCATCCAGGACAACATGCCTCCGGTGTTGGCCGCATGGCTACCCAACATCCTCTATGTCTTCATTGCTTATTATTGCTATAGGCAGGCCCCCAACTGACCGAGGAGAAAAAACAGACAAAAAGTTTGGTTTTTTCGGAAAGTGTTTGTATTTTTGCAACTATGACATTTGAAGAGACTTATTTAAACGACAATATCCTCGACGCACTCTACGATATGCATTTCGAGGAGATGACTCCCATCCAGGAAAAATGCATTCCGCAGATACTTGACGGCCATGATGTGCTTGGCGTGGCTCAGACAGGCACAGGAAAGACGGCCGCCTATTTGCTGCCCATCCTGTCGATGCTTGACGACGGCAACTACCCCGAGGATGCCATCAACTGTGTGGTGATGGCTCCGACACGCGAGTTGGCACAACAGATAGACCAGGCCATGGAGGGCTTTGCATACTACATGCCTGCCGTCAGCTCCATTGCCGTATATGGCGGCAACGACGGCGGGCGCTTTGACCAGGAGCTGAAGAGCCTGCGTGGAGGAGCCCCCGTCGTCATTGCCACGCCCGGACGCCTGTTGAGCCATCTCAAGGTGGGCAACCTCAACCTTTCGAAGACCTCTTTCTTCGTGCTCGACGAGGCCGACCGTATGCTGGACATGGGCTTCATCGATGACATCATGCAGATTACCAAGCTATTGCCGCAGGACTGCCAGAAGGTGATGTTCTCTGCCACCATGCCCTCTAAGGTGAGGGAGCTGGCCGTGTCGTTGCTGCACAATCCCATAGAGGTGAAGCTGAAGGTGAGTCGTCCTGCCGACAAGATCCGGCAGCAAGCCTACGTGTGCTACGACCCGCAGAAACTGAAAATCATCGACCATCTGTTCCAGAACGGCGACTTGCAGCGCGTCATCATCTTCTGTGGCAAGAAAGACCGCGTGAAGGACATCAACCGTCAGCTGTCGCGACTGAAGATTAACTGCGCGCCCATGCACAGCGACCTGTCGCAAGCCGAGCGCGATGATGTGATGTACCGCTTCAAGGCGGGCATGGTCGACGTGCTTGTGGCCACCGATATCGTGGCGCGCGGCATCGACATCGACGACATCCGTATCGTCATCAACTTCGATGTGCCCCACGACGCTGAAGACTATGTGCACCGCATAGGCCGTACGGCCCGAGCCGACCGTGACGGTCAGGCCATCACCTTTGTCAACGACCGCGACATACAGCGCTTCATTCAGATTGAGCAATTCCTGGGGAAGGAGGTAGAGAAGCTGCCGCTGCCCGAGGGCCTGGGCGAAGGGCCGGAGTATAAGGCGTCGGCAGCCAGCAAGTCGTCGCATGGGCGGCATCGCGGCGGTGGGCACGGACGTGGACGTGGTCATGGCCGTGGACGTAAGGACAAAGGCCGCGACGGCAAGAAGAAAAACGCAAACCAATAACCCTTAATAATTACCAATAACTCAAAAAACCATGAAGAATGCAAAACATTCAATTCTCCTTTCAGCGCTGATGCTTGTGGCGATGATGGGAATGACTGCCTGCGAAAAGGCTGTGCTTGAAGAAGAGGAAAAGACCGCCGAGGAAGTCCAGACCAAGTGCAATGTGATTATTCGCACCTCAATGTACAACATCGTGCCCTTTGACACGCGTGCCGTGCAGAGCGTGGCAGACTTCAGCAACACCCTACAATTTATCTTATACCAGGACGGTACGAAGGTTAAGAGTGTTACGCAGAAGAAGTCAGAGGGCAGCTATGGACAAATAGCGCTTACGTTGCAGCCTGGCACCTATCAGCTCTTAGTGTTGGCTCACAGCAGCACGGACAACCCGACCGTTTCTGACCCCACTGCGATTCATTTCACCAACAGCGACGGCTATTCTGACACGTTCTGTTATTACGGCGACATAGAGGTGACATTGGAGCAGAACACGTATGACGTGCTTTTGCAGCGCGCCACATCGATGGTGCGTGTCACCATTGTGGATGAGATTCCCTCGAATGTGACCAAAATCCGCCTCTATTATGAAGGAGGCTCTGGCGTTCTTAACGCAACGACAGGCATGGGCGGTACCGTCAAATCGCAGCAGGCAATTACGTATAATGTCGTGGGTTACACAGCACCGCTGGCGCTCAAGGCTTATACGTTCTTGAAGAATGAAGAGGGAACGTTGAACATGACCGTTACGGCTTATGCTGCCAATGATGTTATTGTAGCAGAGAAGAGCTTGACCAATATTCCCATGAAGCACCGCATGGTGACGGAGTATAGCGGTTATCTGTTTTCCACTCCACAGGTGAACGTGGATGCCAGCTTCAACTTAACCGCTGAGACGGAATGGAGTGTCTTTCAGCAGCTTACCTTCTAAGTAGGAAATAATCTGGAAAACAAATTATTACTGTCCGCTAAAGATAGACATCGTCATCCCAACTCTTTGTAACACTGGAGTTGGGATGAATTATTCCATGTGACAAGCCCCCTCTTCAGTTTTCTGAGTTGTGTGGTGGCGATTCTGCCGCTTCTTCTAGCATCAA
>JAILAA010000027.1 GCA_024681875.1 Prevotella sp. | reverse complement strand
CGATCATCTGCGGGCGGTGCTGATCACAAGTGTGGAGAGCCCAACAACCGCTGCCCAGTGGAACAATCACATGCAGGCCTTTGTCGAAGGCCTCGACCACGGCATCCCTGCCAATACCAGTTCCGACCCCCGTCATGAGGCAAAGGCCACTACGGAGTTCAATGCCGGCGCCGGTGGACAAATATCGCTCTGGCCTACATCACTCGGACTGGCTGCTACCTTCGATCCTCAGATGGTGTATCGCTTCGGTGAGATTGCCTCTGAAGAATATCGTGCCTTGGGCATCGCCACAGCCTTATCACCTCAAGTTGACATCGCCACCGATCCCCGCTGGTTCCGTTTCGACGGTACATTTGGCGAGGACCCTCAGTTGGCTCCGGACATGGCGCAAGCCTATTGCGATGCCTTCCAGACCACACCCGAGACTAAGGGATGGGGCGTGAAGAGTGTCAATGCGATGGTGAAACACTGGTATGGCTACGGTGCCCAGGAAGGAGGACGCGACTCGCACTTCGCCTCAGGCAAGTATGCCGTCTACCCGGGCAACAACCTCGCCATGCATAAGCGTTCGTTTGTAGAGGGTGCTTTCCGTCTCAATAGAGGAACAGGGATGGCTTCTGCCGTCATGCCCATCTACAGTATCCTCTGGAATCAAGACCCCTCCGGCGAAAATGTGGGTGGCAGCTACAGCAAGTGGCTCATCCAGCAGCAACTCAGAGATGAAGCGAAGTTCGAGGGCGTGGTCTGTACCGACTGGGGCATCACCAAGGATATCAAGGTGCTCGACAGTCCTATCGGTGGCAAGCCCTGGGGCATGGAAGCCTTCAACGAGGCTGAGCGTCATTACAAGATCCTGCAGGCTGGCGTCGATCAGTTTGGTGGCAACAACGAGATCGGGCCTATAGTAGAGGCCTATCAGATGTGGAGCAAGGACCAGGGTGAGCAGAGTGCCCGCGAGCGATTTGAACAGTCGGCCCGCCGTCTGTTACTCAACGTGTTCCGTGTAGGACTCTTCGAGAATCCCTACCTCGACCCCGCAGAGACGGCACAGATTGTGGGTAAGCCTGAGTTCATGCAGGAGGGCTACGATGCACAGCTCAAATCGATTGTCATGTTGAAGAACCACGGCAATCAGGTTCTTCCTGTGAAAGATCGTAAAAAAGTGTATGTGCCCAAGCGCCACTTCCCTGCCATCCCCGGCATCTGGGGCAGCATCTCTGAGGAGAAGACCGTAGAGCCGATAGACCTCGCACTAGTCAAGAAATATTTCGACGTAGTGGAGCAGCCTGAGCAGGCCGACTTTGCCATCTGCCTGATTCAGGAGCCGAGCACGGGTATCGGCTACAGCAATGATGATGTCAAGAAAGGCGGCAACGGTTATCTGCCGTTCAGCCTGCAATACAGCGACTATACGGCCCGTGACGCGCGTGCTGTGAGCATCGCCGGAGGTGATCCGATGGAAAAGACCAAGAACCGCAGTTTCAAGGGCAAGACCATCAAGGCCTACAACCGCGACGATATGCAGCTGGTCACCGACACCAAGCGGCAGATGGGCGAAAAACCTGTCATCGTCATCGTAGAGATTGGCAAGCCCGTGGTATTCTCCGAGATCGAGCCCTCAGCCGATGCTATTCTCATCTCCTTCAAGGTGCAGCATCAGGCCCTGCTCGATATCATCAGCGGCAAGGCAGAGCCCTCAGCCCTCCTGCCCATGCAGATGCCCGCCGACATGACAACGGTGGAGCAGCAACAGGAGGATGTGCCACGCGACATGCGCTGCTATCAGGACGCCGACGGCAATACCTACGACTTCGCCTTCGGCCTCAACTGGCAAGGCGTCATCCACGATGCCCGCGTCGAGAAATACAAATAACGCCAGTCACATCAAAACTATTGCATTCTCGGGAAGGGGAAGCCACCGCCAAAGCCGCCTCCACCATAGCCTCCAAAGCCACCGCCGCCGAAGCCTCCACCGAAACCTCCGCCACCGAAACCGCCAAACTGTGACTTGATCTCTTTAGGCTGCTGGACGCGAGGTTCCCAGTCGGTATCAAAACGGCTGATATTCTTGTCGAGGAAGGCCAGACGGTCGGCGAGCCACTGCTTGAGGATGGTGATTTCCTCGTCGTAGCTGCTGACGCGGTAGGCGGCAAACATCGAGATGGGATCGAAACTGAAATTGCGCCCACCACCGAACATACCGAAACCTCCCATCATCGGAGGTCCCTGGGGACGTGCGCCCTGCTGGGGTCGGTTCTGATTGGCCAGCAGCTCAGGGAAGGTCTCGAAATGATGGTCTTTGGACTTCTGCAACAACTTTGCCTGACTGTCGATGAACGCATTAAGATGCTTGGTACTGAGGATGGTCTTTCGAAGTTCCTGATAGCGCACCTTGACAGCCTTTCTGAAGGCGGGATCCTGCAACAGCCGTTGCCAGATGGCGGGCGTGGGCTGGGTGTTGCAGCCCTCGAAGCACCAGTCCTCCAACTGATTCGCATTACAGAAGTTGCAGTTGCCGTAAGCGAGGTTGTAGTCCCATACGGGTCCGGCCACCAACTTGCCACCTGTACCATCCTCCTGCTGTTTCTCCTTGTAGAAATAGGCACTTCGCTTATAGCCGTCGGCATTCAGACTGAGTTCGGTGTGGATGAAATAGTCGACAAACGAGGGCACATCGATATAGCGGGCATGGAATCACGGGGTCGGTTCTCCTGATCATATTCAGGAGTCTGATATCTCTATGCTTTATTACCTGTCTCATTCGCATTTCATTTAATTTGAAAAAAGATCAGAAGAACCGACCCCATGATCCATAAATCCGATAGGACGTCGAGGCTTATCCTCTTCGGGATTCTTGGTTTGCAGTTCCGCCAATGCGGTGCTGATGGCATCGAGCTGAGCACGAGTACTTTCATTAATGTCGTTCTGGTCTGCAAGGATGTCGTTTACTTCCTGCCTAAGACCTTCTATTTGTTTTCTCAAATCGAGATAAGTTGCAGCTAGGGGCAATTCTGCCAGATGACGATAAGCTACAAAAGCTTTCATGATCTTTCGGTTCGCCTGTATGGCAACTTCTGATTTCAATACGCTGCTGAGCATTGCAACACCGATCTCTGAGAAAGCATAAGGCGGACGTCTATTGCCGCCCCATTTGTCAGGAAATCTTGAAGTCACAAATTGTGACCGCAAGTTGTAATTGTCTGTAAATGAAGATGTATTATTGTCTTCATTTATAGGCAATGGACTTGCTTTTGTAAACATTTCCCATTCTTCTTTTGTGAGCTGGAACATAAACTCTTCACCCTCAAATCGTTTGGGATTACGTTTTACTGCCTGGTTAAGTGCTTTTGTCTCTACTTGATAGAGCCTTGCTAGGTCGAAATCGAGCATCACACGCTGACCGCGAATGACGTAGATGAGATTTTGGATATTGTCTAACTGATCCATAGTGATTATTTTTAAAGTTAATACTGTGATTTACGGTTGCAAAGATAGACAATTTTCTCCTAACTTCCAAATCTTTCGGCAATTATTTCAGCACCAAGCCCATAGAAAAGCCCCACTGCCGTGAAAGCAACGAGGCTCGTATAACAAAAGAGTCCCTCTGTAACC
>JAILAA010000168.1 GCA_024681875.1 Prevotella sp. | reverse complement strand
AGGAACTTGTTGCCCAGGCCCTCGCCCTTCGAGGCACCCTTCACCAGTCCGGCGATGTCTACGATTTCGCACGTGGCGGGCACGATGCGCCCTGGGTGCACCAGCTCGGCAAGCTTTGTCAGACGCTCATCGGGCACGGTGATGACACCCACGTTGGGTTCTATTGTACAAAAAGGGAAATTGGCTGCCTGTGCCTTTGCGCTTGACAGACAGTTAAACAACGTGCTCTTGCCCACATTAGGCAAGCCCACGATACCACATTTTAATGCCATTTTTTATATAAACGTTTATACGGCTGCAAAGGTACAAATAAGCGAGAAGAAAACCAAATTTAATTTGAGTTTTCTCGATCGGGAGCGCTCGGTTTAGTCGCTTTTTACTAAGCGAAAGCGACTAAAAGAACCTTCGGCGTTGTCAAAAGTACAAATAAGCGAGAAGAAAACCAAATAATAAAACAAAGCCACCCGCAAAGATCTGTTTGCAGGTGGCTTTCTGTTGTTGATGGTTTGACTGTCCGGACTAATAGTCTTTTTCTTAGTCCCAGTCTTCTTTTTCGTCCCAGTCTGACCTTCTATTTCCTTGACGAGAATAGCTTGGATTATCAGATTCCTCATCTTTTAAGTCTGGACTACCACTGAGTATCGGTGTTGACTGAATGTTATCAATCTCTATTGCCGGTTTCTGATATGCTTTCTTATTCATAATTCTTGTATTTTTTTTATCACGACCCTGAGCAGAGCTCGTCCAGGTTTTTGCACACGCGTACAAATAAGATGTAAAGATAGGAATTTTATTTGATTTATGTGATAGTTAACGTTTTTTATTGAATTTTTTTACTTTTCTTTTGGTGTTAATTACTAACTTTGCAAATATGATGATTAGGTTATTAAATAAACATTTTCTCTTTCTATCACTACTTGTCCTTATGTTGTCAGCTTGCAAGCTGAACGACGATGAAGACAAAGTAGTCAAATCCTTGGTGAACGTAGGTGACGAGATACCAGCTTTCATCCTTGATGATGCTGACGGAAATGAAATATCTTCCTCGTCGTTGAGCGGTAAAGTCTTTATCCTCAATTTTTTCGATACTGGTTGTCCTGACTGCCGCCAGGAGTTTGACGTGTTGCAGAGGATATACAATAAATACCAGGCAATAGTGCCTGTGTTAAATGTCCCTCGCAGTCAGACAAAAGACGAGGTGCAAGGCTATTGGGATGAAGCGGCTCTTTCCATGCCTTTTTATATAGCTCGCGACAAGACACTCTACTATAAGTTTGCTACCAGCATCATTCCGCGTACCTACGTTGTGGATGCCAGCGGAAAGGTGTATGCAGCATTCACCGATTCTCCAATAGCCGACTATGAAACGCTGGATAGTATCCTGAATCTGTTGGTGGAGGCTGAATCCAGTTTACGGTAAGGGAGACGTCAAACAACCATATTTTATGCGAAAGAAATTGTTTTTGTCATCGGCCATCATGATGGCCTGTATGAACTCAGAAGCACAAAACATAGCTCCAGACTATAAAGGATCATCGTATGGTAATCCTATCAGTGCCTGTGTTTTCTGCGCAGACCCTACGGCCATTGAGTACGATGGACGGCTCTATGTCTACGGCACCAATGACCATCAGCAGTATATCGTTAACAAAAAGCAGGGTAGTAACGGCTATGGCAACATCAAGTCGTTGGTTGTCTTCTCTACTGACGACATGGTGAACTGGACTTTTCACGGCACCATTGATGTGGGCAAGGTGTGCGGCTCCTGGTGCGGACAATCGTGGGCGCCGTCGGCCGTATGGCGTGAGAAAGAGAATACCAACGGCACTACAACCAAAGAGTTCTTCATCTATTTTGCCAATGGCGGTGGCAGCGTAGGAGTCATTAAAAGCACCACATCGCCAGTGGGGCCATTCACGTCTCCCTTGAGTCAGGCAATGATCCGTCATGGTATGCCGGGCGTAGACCCCTGTAACTGGGTGTTCGACCCCGGTGCCGTCATCGATGACAACGGTGTGGGCTGGATTGCCTTTGGAGGCGGCGATCCGCAGTCATCGGGCTCCAAGCTCTGGCCAGGCAACTCTCGTATTGCAAAACTGAAACCATCGATGATTGCCCTCGATGGTGCAGCCGTCAATATGCCTGCTCCCTATCTGTTTGAGGCTAGTGAACTCAACATGATGAACGGGCGTTACGTCTATACTTATAACACTTCATGGAGCGACCGTAACGACTGGAACTCTTTCACGAAGCGTAACGGGCAGCTTGCCCCGTCATCATGCAGCATGTGCTATATGGTGAGCGACAATCCGCTGGACCCGGAATTGTGGGAGTACCGTGGCGAATATGTGCCCAACGAAGGCAACTTCGGCATGGGCTGGGGCAACAACCATACTCACCTGCATAAATACAATGGAACCTATTATTTGTTTTATCATTCTATCCTGCTGGAGAGTAGTATGAAAAACGCTGGTGCCATGGACAGCAATGCCTCAGGTTATCGTTCCATCGGTGTGAACAGGGCTACGGTCAACGAGGAGAAGCAGACAATCAATAAGATGACTTTGACCAAAAGTGGCGTGGCCGCCATCAAGAAACTGAACCCCTTTGAATTGCAGCAGGCTGAGACAATGGCTTCGGCTGGTGGCATCAGCTACGAGAACTTCAAGAACATCAAGACCGTTCCTTCTAAAAACACGCTGGGCAACGACGCTTCTGAGAATCTGTATATCAAGATGCCTGCCGGCTCGTGGACATCGGTGCGAAAGGTTGATTTCGGTACAGGTGCCAAGTCATTCATGCTGAGAGCCAAGGGCACCGGCAAGATGGAAATCCGACTGGGTACCATTACCAGTGCTGCTGCCGCCACTGTAGAGTTATCGTCAACAACCTTTAGCGACTATAAGGTAGAGTTGGATCAAACCATGTTTATTGGAACAAAGAACGTGTTCTTCGTCTTTACGGAGTCGACCAATAATAATGTCCAATTCGATGCCTGGCAGTTCTATGAAGACGATATCAGCGGCATCCATGAGGTTCAAGATGCTCAGTCAGCCCCTATCAACAATGGTGTCTATAACCTTAGCGGGCATCGTCTGCAAAAGACAAATGCCCGCCGTGGTATAGTGATTGAGAATGGTAAGAAGGTAATGCGCTAAAGACTTATTGTCTTAGTTGTTCTAGATTATGTTGGGCTTGTGGCAGGTTTTTGAGGACGGCTTTCTCAAACCAGTAGCAAGCGGAGTCAGTGTCGGCCTTCAGGCCTAAGCCGTCGCGATACATCACACCCAGATTGTTCTGGGCGGCGGCATGGTCTTGTAGGGCGGCCTGCATGTACCAATAGCGGGCAGAGTCGTAGTCCTGCGTCACTCCCCTACCCTGCTGGTACATCCAACCCAGGTTCGATTGTGCCAGCACATTGCCTTGATTAGCAGCCAGCTTGAACCAGCGCACGGCTTCTTCGTAGTCTTTCTTGACACCCTGGCCGTCCTTGTACATTACGCCAAGGTTGTTCTGCGCCTCGGAAAGACCCTGTTCGGCCGCCTTCCTATACCATTCCGCCGCTTCTTTATACTGTCCCTTCCTGTCGTACTCCAACGCCGTCTTTAGAAGCTCCTTCGCGTCGCCCTTCTGTGTGTCCAAGAGCATGGCATCACTCTTCTTGCCAGTCGGCGAGGTGCAGCCCGGCAGGAATATGATGGCCAATAGCAAAGCCAGGTGTTTTGTGAGGGAATAATTACTCACCATAGACACGAGTGGTGTGCTTGATGAAGAGGCCCATGAGAATAGACTGATCAATATACTCCACCTGTGTTACCTTATTAATGCCACCATTCTCGGCAGCCTGTTTGATGTTGTTCTGCTCACCCTTTGACGACCAGAGACCAAGGAAATAGGTGCTCTGGGCTTCGCCCACCTTTGGACCGACAGGACCCTTTTCTGCGAGAGCAGCACCAGAGTTGATGGTTGCGCAGCTGCCCAGTGTGAGTATTGCGAGAGTAGCAGCAGCTGCCAGTGTCATGAATTGCTTTTTCATTGTACTATTGTTTTGTTTGTTAAACATGAAATATAAGGTAAAATCGATAAGCCAACTCAATTATGATGTCGGGTTTCCTTTCTCTTCGCGCTTCATCCATGCAGTTGCAGTTACACCCATATATTTTTTAAAGGAAGCACTGAAGGTACTATAGCTATAGAATCCACTTTGTTGGGCAAGCTGGATGGCTGTGACGGTTTGTGGTGAATGGATGTTCTCGCGATAAAGGCGGACGAAATATTCAATGCGCAGGCGGTTGATATAGGCATTGTAGGTGATGCCCTGTTGGGCAAAATAGCCGCTCAGGTATGTTCGGTTGGTGCCGATGGCAATGGCGAGCTGCTGTAAAGTAAGGTCGTGCTGCAGATAAAGTTGCTTGTCCTCACAGCTTATTTTCAGTTGCTCACCAATATTGTCAGGAATGGACATAGCGAGAGAGGCTGCAGTATGATCATTATCGCCCACTTCGAGAGTCTGTAATGTCTCCACACGCCAAAGAATGAAGAAAATGATGACGACCGTGTTCACCTGTGCAAGATATTCCATGAGCAGTCCGCCCTGATTGGAGGTGTAAGCTATATAGGTGAACAGGATGAATGCGAGCAGCAACATGCTCTGCCACAATTCTTTTCGCTCCAAATCGGCAAAATTCTCGTGGAGCCAGCGGCCATATTCCCTTAACGCGCGTACATAAATAATGATGAAGGCGACGCCAACCAACATGCTGTAGCACTCAACATATAGTTCAAAAGCGTCAAAGCGGGTGACGATGCAGACCAGTGCGAACACGACGACGGGAGCAAAGGCCAGAGCGATGGGCCACAGCGGTCGCCGACGGTCCTGTAACATACGGACTAACACGCACATCATCAATGGCACGAAGGTTAGACGGTCGAGTGTGATGCCTGTCAGATTACGTGCAAAACGGTCGTCAACCAACAGATGGATGCCCAGCACATACCACCATATGTGACTTGCTACCACAGATGCCATGAAGGCAGCAGCCCAGTGGCGCAGTTCCTTCGGAGGGGCATATTTTGATGAAAAAATGTTTCCGCGGGTAAACAGGAAATAGCAACACACCAGAAAGGCCAGCGTGGTGGCCCCGCCGTAAAGCATGATGAAGAGGATGTCTTGAAGTCCTTGATGCTCGTACATATATGTTTTTTTCGGTTGGCAAAGGTACACATTTTTTACAAGACAGCACAAGCATGAAGGTTTTAGAATTTACAATCACTTTCAAAATTTACAAATTATCTTTCAAATCTTGCTAAAAATACAGTTGAAAGCCATTTGACAGTTGCAGGAGAACATAAAAAATATTACCTTTGTCCAACGAATATTCATCGAGAAATAATGCATCAAGGTAAAAAGATTGTTCAACCACCCTATTTGAAGGCGGGAGACAAAGTGGCTTTTGTGTCTCCCGCCTATTGGGTGCCACAGGAAGTCCTCAGTCTGGCATCTGAAATCATCAAGAGCTGGGGACTACAGCCAGTCATTGGACCCCACACCAACAATCTGAATGTAAATGCCTACGCAGGAACAGCAGAAGAACGCGCTGCCGACCTGCTTTGGGCGCTTCATGATGACAGCATCAAGGCTATTGTCTGCTCGCGTGGCGGCTATGGCTCCATACACCTGCTGGGCAGAATTCCTCAAGAAAGCTTTCAACAGCATCCTAAATGGATTATCGGTCATGGCGACATTACCATCTTGCTTTATGATATTGTCGCATCAGGTGTCATGTGCGTTCATGGGCCTATGGCATTCCAGATAGCAAGCAGCCAGGAACCTGCAACTACTATCACTCGGAACATACTCTTTGGCACCCTGCCGCAATTTAAGTTACCTGGCAATCCTTATAACCGAAGTGGCCATGCAGAGGGTGTTCTTGTCGGAGGAAATCTTTCAAGCTTTTCTACTATTATTGGGACAAGATACCACTCGTCACTGAAAAGCGACATTATCCTGTTTATAGAAGAAGTGGAAGAGGCTTTGCACGATATCGACCGATTGTTTTACATGCTCACCCTGCAGTATGATTTTGAGCGGGTAAAAGGCATCATTTTGGGTACTTTCAGTTCCATCAAGTTCGACCTGCAGTACGGTAGTGTAGAGCAAATGTTGATAGCTCATTTGCACGAATATGATTTCCCTATTTGCTGCGGTTTCCCAGTTGGTAGTAATAGTTGTATTCCACTCATTGAGGGGGCGCCGTGCTCGTTGGATGTTACTACAGAGGAAGCCGTACTTACCTTTAACGTCAAAGGCACTGGTCAGCAGCCTTTCAACATTGAAACGGGGAATCCCCAACTGCTAAAAGAGAATGAAATATAGCCACCCAGGATTGCCACAGAAGCCTGGATGGCTCTAAAGCCCTACGCCTCTTTTTTCTCCTTGAACATCTGGCTCATGCTGCTCATATAGTCAGTAGGCGTGATGCCAAAGGCAAACTTGAAGACACTGTTGTAGGCTGCTGTGTTCCTGAAGCCACACTTAAGGGCAATGTCTTCTGCCGAATAGTTGGAGTGGTCAATAAGTATTTTTGCAGCGTATTCTGCCCGAAGGGAGTTGATATAGTCAAGCGTCCTTTCAGGTTCCTTATAGCGCGGCACCAGCCTGCAGAACGTCTCATCACTGACTCCCATATATTTAATCAGGGCATCATGGTCGAAATCTGGATCTGTGAAGGGTCTCTCCTTATTGAGACGGGCATCCATCATCACAAAGAAGTTCTGCTTCTCGTCATTTTGAACAATTTTGTCTTTCTTTGGCTTCTGCAACTTGTTCCTTAAAATCTCTTCTTGTGTGTCAAGCGATAGAACCCCTTCGCCCACTAGGCTCCTGTATTCGTCCAGTGCCGTAAGGATACGTCGCAATTGCTCGTTTCGCTGACTGATAATCCTGTTGTGATGTTTACTGTAGGCTCCAAAACCCGATGAGCGCTATCACAATGATAATCAGTATAATTATGATGCTGTTTGCCTCAGCCAGTGTATATCCGTTGGCATAGCAGAAAGGAGATGCTAATAGAATGGACAAGGTGCTTGAAATAGTTCTCTTTTTTGTCATAGTATATATAGTAAAGTCTATTAACTTTGCAAAGATAATCAAATTTTACCAAATTTCAAAATCGCCAATGCCAAAAGCATGCAAATTTTGTATATTTTGATACAAAATTTGATAATTCTGATAGTTTGAGGCCAAAGATTATTTGGCCGCTTCATCCTATTTGAGTCGATGACTCTCTTTAATGTGCCTCCAGCCAATTGGTGCCGAAGCCGCTGTCGGCCACGAGCGGCACGGCGAGAGAGATAGCATGTTGCATCTCCTCGAGGACGATGGTCTCTACCCTACCCTGCTCTTCAGGTAACACGCTGAAGTTCAATTCATCGTGCACCTGCAGAATCATCTTCGACTGGATGCCCTCCTGCTGGAAGCGTTGGAAGATGCGTATCATCGCCACCTTGATGATATCGGCTGCGGTGCCTTGGATGGGTGCGTTGATGGCGTTGCGCTCGGCGAAGCCGCGCACGGTGGCATTGCCGCTGTTGATGTCAGGTAGGTAGCGGCGTCGGCCGAAGAGCGTCTCGACATAGCCCTTTTGTCGGGCCTCGGCCTTGGCGCGCTCCATATAGTCCTTCACCTTGGGGAAGGTGTCGAAGAAGCCGTCGATGAGCAGCTTGGCCTCGTCGCGGCTGATGTCAAGTCGCTCAGCCAGACCAAAGACGGTGATGCCGTAGATAATGCCGAAGTTGGCACGCTTCGATTTCGTTCGCTCATCGCGTGTCACTTCTTCGATGGGCTTTTTGTAGATATTCGATGCGGTGGCGGCGTGCAGGTCGTGGCCCTCGGCAAAGACGCGGATCATGTTCTCGTCCTGTGAGAGATGGGCCATCACGCGCAGTTCAATCTGACTGTAGTCGGCGGAGAAGAACAGGCTGCCAGGCTCAGGCACGAAGGCCTTGCGTATCTCCTTGCCGTCCTCGCCACGCACAGGGATATTCTGAAGGTTGGGGTCTGAGGACGACAGGCGTCCCGTGGCCGTTACGCACTGGTTGAACGACGTGTGGATATGTCCGGTGTGTTTATTGATGAGGGTAGGTAGATTGTCGACGTAGGTAGAGAGCAACTTTTTTAATCCTCTGAAAGCCAGGATGTCAGCTACAATCTCATGCTTGCCTTGCAGCTGTGTCAGCACGTCTTCCGAGGTAACGTATTGACCGGTCTTAGTCTTTTTCGGTTTTTCTATGATCTTCATCTTGCCGAAGAGAATGTCGCCCACCTGTTTCGGTGAAGAAATGTTGAATTGCTCACCTGCCAGTTCGTAGATACGTGCCTCAATTTTGTTCATGCGTTGCGTCAGTTCCTTGGAGGTCTGCGACAGTGCTTCGGTGTCGAGTACCACGCCATTCATCTCCATCTCGGCCAGCACGGGCATGAGCGGCATTTCTATGTCGTAGAACAGTTTTTCGCAGTCATGCTTCTTCAGCTCCGGCTCTAAGCTGTTTTTCAACTGGAGGGTGATGTCGGCATCCTCGCACGCATATTCATAGACGAGGGCAGGGGAGAGTTCGCGCATCGAGCGTTGCCCTTTTCCCTTCGGTCCGATGAGCTCGTCGATGTGTACCGTCTGATAGTGCAGGTAGGTCTCGGCCATATAGTCCATGTTGTGGCGCAGCTCGGGCTGGATGAGATAGTGGGCAATCATCGTGTCCCACATCGGACCTTGCAGGTGGATGTCGTAGTTGCGGAGCACCTCGAGGTCGTACTTCAGGTTTTGGCCGATTTTGAGGATGTGAGGGTCTTCATAGAGTGTTTTAAAAAGATTAACAATTTTTACCGCCTCTTCACGATTGGCTGGCACGGGTACGTAAAAAGCCTTGTGAGGCTCCACTGAGAAGCTCAAACCGACCAATTCTGCGTCGATGGACGAGGTTGAAGTCGTTTCTGTGTCTAGACTGAGAAAATTTTTTGTCAAGAAAAAGTCACAAATTTTGCGCATTTCTTCCTCATTTTCAACGAGTTTGTATTCGTGAGATACCGTTTTAAGGGTCTCAAAACTCGAAAATTTTCCAGCGCCTGTATCCTCGGGCGCAAATTCTGCAAAAAGAGAGAGCTCTGTATTGGCATTTTTTTGTTTCTTTTCTGTTTTTTTAAGGATTCGGTCAGCAAGCGTCTTAAACTCAAGTTCGGCAAAAAGTTTTCCTAATTTTTCCTGGTCGGGTTCTTGTAAGACCAAGTCGTCGAGATTGAGGTCGACGGGGACATCGGTCTTGATGGTGGCGAGGAAGTAACTCATGCGGATGTCGTCGGCATGTTCCTCAACCTTCGTCTTCAGTGCTCCCTTCAGTTCGTGGGTGCGGGTAAGCAATTGTTCAACGGAGCCGAAGTCGTGGATGAGCTTGACGGCCGTCTTCTCGCCAACGCCGGGACAACCAGGGAAGTTGTCGGCCGAGTCGCCCATCAGCGCCAGTAGGTCGACGACGAGGGTAGGGTAGGGGATGTCGTACTTGGCGCACACTTCTGCAGGTCCCATCACCTCGTAGCCGCCACCGTGACGAGGCCGGAAGATTTTTACGTTCTTGCTCACCAGCTGACCATAATCCTTGTCAGGTGTGAGCATATAAGTTTCTAAACTATCGATGGATTCGCCCTTTTTCGCTAATGTACCGATGACATCATCGGCTTCGTAGCCATCTACCTGTAGCACAGGAATGTGCCAAGCCTCCAGTAGTTCTTTAATAATGGGCACGGCGCGTGTGATGTCCTCGGGCGTCTTCTCGCGCTGAGCCTTGTATGCGGGGAAAGCATCGCTGCGGAACGTGGGTCCGTGCGGGTCGAAAGCCACGCCCAAGTATTTCGGCTGTTCCTTCTCAATTACTTCCTGCAAAGTGTTGACGAAGCCGATGATGGCGCTGGTGTTCAGTCCCTTAGAGTTGATGCGTGGATTCTTGATGAAGGCATAATAAGAGCGGTAGATAAGCGCGTATGCGTCGAGCAAAAAGAGTTTTTCCATGTTGTAAAAGAATTTTGGCGTAAAATTACCAAAAAAAATTCTTATTACTCAGACTTTTTCCGTAATTTTGTTGCAAAATTATAGATAATGGATTCTCTGTCTTTGATTAGGCGTCCAATTGAACGCGATTTTACGCAGTTTGTGGAGATGTTCAACACCGCCATGTCACATGATGACGGCCTTCTGGGTAATGCCCTGACGCATATCCGGCAGCGTGGGGGCAAGCGGATGCGCCCTTTGTTGACGTTGCTGATGGCGAAGAACTATGGTGAGGTCAGTGACGTTACACTGAATGCTGCCATAGGCCTAGAGTTGCTGCACACTGCCTCGTTGGTTCACGACGACGTTGTGGACGAGAGTGCCGAGCGCCGTGGACAGGCCTCTGTCAACGCCTCTTTTAATAATAAGGTAGCTGTGTTGGTGGGCGATTATATCCTTTCCACCGCGCTCTTGCATGTGTCAAAGACAGGTAATCAACGTGTCGTGGAGAATCTTTCGCAGTTGGGCCGTACCTTGGCCGAAGGTGAGATTCTACAGCTGTCAAATATCAAAAACCCCGATTTCTCCGAGCAAGTCTACTATGATGTCATTCGTAAGAAGACTGCTTCACTCTTTGAATCCTGTGCTACGCTGGGCTGTCTTTCCGTTGGGGTAGGGGATACCGAATTGGAGAAAGCGCGCTTTTTTGGTGAGAAATTAGGTATGATGTTTCAGATACGCGATGACATCTTTGACTATTACGACTCCCGCGAAATAGGTAAGCCAACGGGTAACGATATGACCGAGGGCAAGCTGACCCTTCCCGTGCTCTATGCTTTGAATAACAATCCGATGGATTCCATGATGACGCTAGCCAAGAAAGTAAAGGCTGGTACGGTTAATCACGATGAAATCGCTGTTTTAGTAGAGTTTACCAAGCGTCAGGGTGGTATGGAATATGCCGAGCAGATCATGGAAAGATATCGCGTTGAATGTTTGAGCTATATCGATGAAAACGTGGATGAAGACTCCATTCGTGAAGCGCTTATTGCTTATGTTGATTATATTATTAAACGCAATAACTAATTTTTTAAACCTACTAAAAATGAAAAAGAATCTATTTGCTTTGGGTGCACTGTTTTTATCTTTTCTGCTGGTGCCCGTGACAATGACCTCTTGTGGTGATGATGAGGACGATAGTAACTCAGAACAACAAACTCCAGGCAACAATAATGGACAGGGTACAAATACTAATATATCCAGTAATATACCCTTAGGATGGTACGACAGTGGTGATTTGAAAAAATATGCCACACAGACATTGGAAGATATGGCTTCTGCCGGCGACTGGATTGGTATAGAAAGAATGGATTGGGAGAATGGGTTTGACTTTGCCACGGCCTACCACGTGATCAGTCGAACGCAGATAGCCAATGCTTATGGTGGTGCATCCCTTAAGCAGCCTAGTAGTTATTATGATAAAGCCACTGTTTCAAAGGGAGGTAAGACCTACACACTCTACTTTTTCTACAGCGGCTATTTCGACGAACCTTATGAGTATACGGTTAGCGGAAACACCATTACTCTTCAGACGAAATACGGTCCCTATAAATTGACCTACAGTAACAATAAGTTGATAGATGATAACAGGACCTATACCAAAAACAATTATACAGGAAAGCCGAAGTATTATTGATTAGCAAATGAAGGGGGAGTCGAAAGGCTCCCCCTAACTTTTACGTTTGTTTTTAGAAGAACTTCACTTCTTCTCCAATCACTTCGCTGAGCAGGAGGTTGGCAAGTCTTGAAGTACCGAGGCGCAAGTATTTGTTGGTGAGCCATTTCTCGCCCAATACCTCTTTCACAATGGTATAATAGATGAGGGCATCCATTACCGTGTTCAGGCCGCCAGCAGGCTTGAAACCAATCATTATGCCGGTTTCATCGTAGTATTCCTTGATGGCCTGACACATGACGTAGGCGGCTTCGGGCGTGGCAGCTGGCTTCTCCTTGCCGGTCGAGGTCTTGATGTAGTCAGCGCCGGCATACATGGACAGGAGCGAAGCAATCTTGATGTTTTTCGCTGTCTGCAACATGCCCGTCTCTAAGATGACTTTCATATCATGTTCACCGCAGGCCTCCTTCTGCTGTTGAATCTCGTCTACTACGGTCTCGTAGTCACCCTCCAGCATTGAGCCGACCGGCATGACAATGTCTATCTCAGTTGCTCCATCCTTGATAGCCAATGAGGTCTCGACGGTTTTCACCTCGATGAGGCTCTGACTGCTCGGGAAACTACCTGACACACAGGCGATTTCGACACCGTCTACCTCAAGTGTCTCCGCCACGGTACGGGCGAAGCGCGGATAGACGCAGATGGTAGCCACGTGGGGTAGGGTGGGGTATACTTCGTCAAACTTGTTGACTTTCTCCGTGAATGCCATCACGCTCGTGTCGCTGTCGGTGGTCTTCAGTGTTGTCAGTTCCACGCTGCCCATCAGGAATTTCTTCACCTCTACTGTGTCGTTCTGCGGTACTTTCTCGGCTATGATTTTCTTCACTGCCTCGCTTACCTCTTCGTCGGTGATATCGAGGTTATACTTCTTCAGAGCCTGCTCTATTTGGCTCATAGGCTGAGCATGATGATGCTCGTGATTGTGTTGTTCTGCCATAGTTGTATTATATTAGGTTAATCTCTATTTTAAGCCATTAGCTTGGGGTTTTCAATGTGTCGCAGTGAGTCGCGACGGGTCTTTTTCTCGATGCTTTTGTTCAGTTCGATGGTTAGGTCGACGCCTGTCTGGTTGGCCAGGCATAGGAGCACCCAAAGCACGTCGGCCATCTCTTCGCCGAGATTGTCTTTTTCCCCAGGCTTGAAGCTTTGGTCACCGTATTTGCGCGCGATGACACGTGCCAGCTCTCCCACCTCTTCTGTGAGGACGGCCATATTGGTCAGCTCGGAGAAATAGCGCACTCCATATTCCTTAATCCATTGGTCTACTGCCTGTTGTGCTTCTTTGATGGTCATCTGTTATTCTTTGTTTTTGGTATCCATGCAGATTGTTACTGGGCCGTCATTCAGCAAGCTGACTTGCATGTCAGCACCAAATTCTCCCGTTTCAACGGGCTTTCCAATTGCTTCGCCAAGCTGTTTACAGAATGCTTCGTAAAGCGGTATGGAATGTTCGTGACTGCCTGCGCGAAACCACGAGGGTCGGTTGCCTTTCTTGTAGCTGGCGTAGAGGGTAAACTGGCTGACTACCAGTGCTTCCCCGCCTACCTCGATGATGCTGCGGTTCATCACGCCGTTTTCGTCGCCAAAGACGCGCAGATTGGCTATTTTCTTTACCAGCCATTCTGTGTCTTCTGTGTCGTCCTCGTCACATACTCCCAATAGAATGAGGAAGCCTGGGCCAATAGAGGATCGCACTTTTCCGGCAATGCTGACGCTGGCCTGACTTACGCGTTGTATGACAGCTCTCATGGTCTCTCCATTTTTTTGCAAAAATACATATTATTTTTTTATCAGCCAAATCCGCAGCCAAAAATCTACCCTCATTTTTCCTGCATGGCGTTTCTTAAAAAAGTAAAACAAGTTGTTTTACTGAAAAAGTCATATGAGTTTTTTCAAAAAGTGGCTCCTTTTTTCAGTAAAACAACTTGTTTTACTTTTAGGGGTTGCTATTTGTGCTGATAATCAGCTAGTTACGTTTATTATTGAATATGACCTGTATTTTTACTATAATTCCCTCCAATCTTATGCTGTTTCTACAGTGTCTTGGAAGTGCTGAATGACAATTTGAGCCTTTGCTTTACCTATGATGGCTGACAATTGGTCTATTGTAGCTTCCTTGATACGTTTCACCGATTTTAGTTCTTTCAGCAAGCTGTCACGCGTCTTTGGCCCAATGCCTTTAATCTCCTCCAGCTCGCTGCGAAGGGCACGTTTTGAGCGTTTATCACGATGGAACGAGATGGCGAAGCGGTGCACCTCGTCTTGTATCTGTGTTAATACATGGAATAGCTCACTGTCTATCTTCAGTGCTATTTTCATTGGCGGGAAGCCGTAGAGCAGTTCATTGGTGCGGTGTCGATCATCCTTTGCCAGTCCGGCAATGGGTATATCGAGGTGAAGCTCATCTTGTATGACTTCTCTAATCACTTCCATCTGACCCTTGCCGCCGTCGGCGATGATGAGGTTGGGTAGTGCCTGCTCTTCTTCTATAAGGCGTGTATAGCGACGGTGCACCACCTCTTTCATTGAGGCATAGTCGTCTGGTCCTACGACAGTCTTGATGTTGTAGTGTTTGTATTCTTTTTTCGCCGGTTTCATCTTCTTGAAAACCACACATGCAGCCACAGCATCTGTTCCTGAAATGTTGGAATTGTCGAAGCATTCTATCTGGTAGGGTAGGGTAGGAAGGTGTAGCTTGTCCTGCAATTCTTTCATTAGGCGTACCTGTTTTTGCTCCGGATTCAGCTTCTCTACCTGTTTCATCCGATCGAACTGATACTGTTTACCATTCATTACTGACAGATCGAGTAGTGTTTTTTTGTCGCCTAATTTTGGTATGGTAAACTTCACGTTTTCCAAGGATACATTCACTTCCTGTGGTAATACAATTTCCTTGGCGTCACTTTTGAAGCGCTCCCGTAGTTCTATGATGCCAAGCTGCAACAGTTCCTCATTACTTTCGTCTAAGCGCTTCTTGTATTCTATGGTAAAACTCTGGTTAATGCTGCCGTTGGATACGTGTAGATAGTTGATGTATGCCATCTTTTCGTCGCTGGTTATGCTGAATACGTCTACGTTGTTGATGGTATGGCTTACCACCTCGCTACGACTGACGAAGCTTTCCAGCGCCAGATATCTTTTTTTAATTTCTTCAGCTTCTTCAAAGCGTAGTTCTTCTGCCAGTCGTTCCATTTCATCTCGCATCTCGCGAAGTATCTGACGTGTGTTTCCCTTTAGTATTTCCCGCGCTTGTTGTATGTTTTTTTGGTAGTCTTCGAAGGTTTGTTTTTTAGTGCATGGTCCGTAGCATCGTTTGATGTGGTAGTCTAAGCAGACTTTATATTTCCCGTTCTCTATCCCTTCTTTTGTGATGGGGAATCGACAGGTGCGTGGCTTGTACAATTCCTTGATGATACCTAATACGGCATTCATTGCACCAACGTGTGAGTAGGGGCCGTAGTACGTTCCCCATTTCTTATTGATGGTGCGTGTCTTGAAAATGCGTGGCAGATATTCGTTGGTGATGCAAATAGAAGGATATGTCTTGCCGTCTTTCAGCATGACGTTGTAGCGTGGGTTGTATTTCTTGATGAGTGAGTTTTCCAGCAATAGTGCATCTTCTTCTGTGTTTACAACCGTGTAACTGATGTCACAGATTTTCGATACAAGTACTTTCGTTTTGAAGCGGTCTACCTCGGTGTGGAAATATGATGACACGCGAGCCTTTAAGTTCTTCGCCTTACCTACATAGATAATAATGTGTTTTTCGTCGTAGAACTGATAGCTGCCTGGTTTTTCAGGTAATCGGCTTACAACCCCTTTCAGATACGCCAGCCGCTCAACGTCCTTATCCTTTGTCATGTGTCGTTTGTTTCACGTGAAACTTTTTCGTGAAAACATAAAAGCCCCTCTGTTGGAGGGGCTATTTGGTTGATTAAATAGTGAGCAACGTGGTAAGTTCGATACCCTCGAATAAGTCACGGCCATGAAGTCCTTCGTCTTTGATCTCTATGATGAAGTTCATGTATGTCTTCTTCGGGTGGAAGTGCTGCACCAGTTTGTAAGCAGCCTTGGCAGTACCTCCTGTAGCGAGCAGGTCGTCGTGGATGAGCACCACGTCGTTTTCGTTGATAGAATCCAAATGCATCTCGATGGTGTCAACGCCGTACTCTTTCGAGAAGCTCTCCTTGATTACCGTTGCGGGCAGTTTGCCGGGCTTCCTTGCCAGCACAATGCCGCAACCCAGTCGTCCAGCCAGTGCCGAGGCCATCACAAAGCCACGACTCTCGATACCCACAATCTTCGTGATTCCTTTGTCCTTGTAAAGTCTCTCTAATTCATCGAGCATGATCTGCACACATTCGCCGTTCTTATACAGTGTTGTGACGTCACGGAAATTGATGCCTTTCTTTGGAAAGTCTGGGATGCATCTCAGATTGTCCAGTAATACTTTGCTGTTCATAATCAGTGGTTTAATCTTTATAATTTTGTTGATTGTTTCATGTGAAACTTACCGACCCATCAGTACGAGGAGTACGTTGATGTCGCTGGGGCTGACACCGGGTATGCGGCTGGCCTGTGCCAGTGTGTCGGGATCGATAGTCGTCAGTTTCTGTCGCGCTTCGGTACTCAGAGATTGTATTTCGGCGTATTTGAAATGGCCTTTGATGCGTATGTTCTCGAGGCGGTGCATTTTCTCGGCAACGACGCGCTCGCGCTCGATGTAACCTTTGTATTTGATACGAATCTCCGCTGCCTCCACAATCTCTTCCTTACGGTTGGGCAGACGGTTGATGCGTTCCTGTAACTGTGGGATATAAGGTGTTAGGCTTTGGATGCTGAGCTGTGGACGTGCGATGAGGTCGGCCAGCTTGACGCCAAACTGTAGTGTAGTGGTGCCGAGCTGCTCTAATGCATCGTTGATGTTTTTGGGTTTGATGGGGTAGTTATAGCAAAAATCCTCGATTTCTTCGATAAGTGATTTCTTCTGCATCCACCAGTCAAAGCGTTTTTGTGATGCCAGTCCTAAATGATAGGCGCGCTCTGTCAGACGACGGTCGGCATCGTCTTGTCGGAGCAGGATGCGGAATTCGGCACGCGACGTGAACATACGGTACGGCTCGTCCACGCCTTTCGTCACCAGGTCGTCAATTAAAACGCCTATGTATGCTTCGTCACGATGTAGCACGAATTCTTCGGTTCCAACGCATTTCAGTGCTGCGTTGACGCCAGCCACCAGACCCTGTCCGGCTGCCTCTTCATAGCCTGTTGTGCCATTGACTTGACCAGCCATGAACAGACCGTCGATAATCTTCGATTCCAACGTATGTTTTAGTTGCGTTGGATCAAAGAAATCATACTCTATGGCGTAGCCAGGTCGGTAGACTTTCAGGTCTCTGAATGCAGGAATGTGTCGCAGAGCTTCAATCTGCGTTTCCATGGGTAGTGATGAAGAGAAGCCGTTGAGGTACATTTCGTTGGTTTCCTCACCTTCAGGCTCGAGAAAGAGTGGGTGCTGTTCGCGATCGGGAAAGGTTACGAGTTTCGTCTCGATGGAAGGACAGTAGCGCGGACCGATGGATTGTATCTGGCCATTATAAAGCGGAGAGTCCTTTAGGCCGCTGCGCAGTACCTCATGCACGGCAGCGTTGGTATTGACAGTCCAGCAGGGTAGCTGGCGCAGGTGTTTGGTTTGTTCTTCGACGAGTGAAGCGGCAAAGCCGAGCGGCGATTCATTCGCAACATACGAGAACATGTAGGGATGCTGTTCGCCAGGCTGTTCGTCAAGGAGGCTGAAGTCTACGCTTCGCTTGTCGATGCGTACCGGTGTGCCGGTTTTCATGCGGGCTGTGCGTATGCCGTGTCGCGTGATGCTCTCCGTAAGACCACCTACGGCAGGTTCGGCGATGCGCCCCCCCGGAATCATTTTCCTTCCTATGTGCAAAAGGCCATTGAGGAAGGTACCGGCGGTGATGACGACGCAACGGGCCAGGATTTCCGCCCCCCAAATGGTGCGCACGCCCTTTACTGTTGTGTGGGCTGCGATGGCATCGCAGCCTACAGAACCGTCGGTGAGTAGCTCACAGGCCTGATCCTGCCAGATGTCGAGGTTGGGTGTGGCGTCGAGCTGGGTGCGCCACTGCCAGATAAACTTGCCTCGGTCACACTGAGCGCGAGGGCTCCATACTGCTGGTCCCTTGCCAACGTTTAACATCCTGAACTGCAGGCTGGTAGCATCTGTAACGAGTCCTGTCTGACCACCTAAAGCGTCAATCTCGCGCACAATCTGCCCCTTTGCAATACCGCCGATGGCCGGGTTGCACGACATCTGTGCTATTTTGTTCATGTCCATGGTCACCAGCAGCGTCTTTGCGCCCATATTAGCAGCGGCGCAGGCCGCCTCACAGCCTGCGTGACCTCCGCCGATGACCACTACGTCATATTTCAGCGTCATCGTTTCGCTTCTTTTCCTACCAGTTCATCAGGTGGGCATAGCGCATGCCCGTGGCTATCTGCTGTGACACCTCCTTGCCAGCAAGAATCTCCAGCAGTTTGTAGGCGAAGGGGAAGGCGGCGGCTGGGCCTTCGGCCGTAATGAAGTTTCCATCAACGGTGCATAACTCGCCTGTATATTCGCCCCCAAGCAGTTTCTCAAAACCAGGATAACATGTGGCGCGACGTCCGTTCAGCAGTCCTAGTTGTCCCAGCACTACAGCAGGAGCAGCGCAGATGGCTGCCGTCAGTCCACCCTGAGCGCTGTGGCTGAAGAGCAGCTTTTTCAGATCCTCGTGGTCGTAGAGGTTGCTGGCGCCAGGCATTCCGCCAGGCAAGAGCAGCAGTTTGGCATCGCTGAAATCCACATCGTCGAACAAGGCGTCGGCCACCATCTGTACGCCGTGAGCCGATTCCACCACCTGTGAGTCGCCCATGACGCTCACTGTCACCACCTCTTGTCCGCCGCGTCTCAGTACGTCAACGGGGATGAGGGCCTCGACATCTTCGAAGCCATCAGCAAGAAAAACATAAACTTTTGCCATTGTTTCAGAATAAATTCGTATTTTTGCAGCTGCAAATATACGAAAAGTTTCTCAGACAGAAAAGAAAAAAGCAGATTATGTCATCCAAGACCCTCACATTTGCCCTTTTCGGCAATGTCTACCAGCATGAGAAGAGTGCCGCCGTGCGCGAGGTGCTGCTGTGTCTGCATGAGCGCGGTGCGCGGATCATGATAGAGGAGGAGTATTATGATTTCCTGTGCTGTTCCGAACTTCTGACGACTGAAGAGTTGAGCGGGGTGTTGGGCCTCATAGGGCCTTCGGCTTCTGTTTCCACGTTTCAAGGCGGTGATTTCGAGGCAGACTTTGCCCTGTCTATGGGCGGTGACGGCACGCTGCTGAAGACCGCCAGCCTCGTGGGAGCGCAGCAGACACCCATTCTTGGCTTTAACATGGGTCGCTTGGGGTTCCTTGCCGACGCTGGAACGCGTGACGTGGAGGCTACCATTGACGCCCTCTACCGCGGTGACTATAGCGTGGAGGACCGTGCCCTCATCCTCGTAGAGACCGAGGGCCATAGCGGTGCCGCCATTGACGGCAGTCCCTGTGCGCTGAACGATGTGGCTATCCTCAAGCGTGATACCGCCTCAATGATTAGCATACTCGCCGCCATCAACGGCGAGTACCTGACGACCTACCAGGCCGACGGTCTTGTGATTTCTACGCCTACTGGTTCTACCGCTTATTCGCTTTCCAATGGCGGGCCTGTCATCGTGCCGCGCACCGGTGTGCTGTTGCTCACCGCCGTGGCGCCCCATTCGCTCAACGTGCGTCCCATTGTCATCCCCGACAGCGCCGTGGTGGAGTTGAATGTCAGCAGCCGGAGTCACACCTTCCTTGTGGCCATCGACGGCCGCTCAACGAAGATGCCCGAGGGCACCGTCATCCGTCTGCGCCGTGCGCCGTATGTGGCGCGTGTAGTAAAACGTTCATCCACCAATTTCTTCTCTACACTGCGTGAGAAGATGATGTGGGGGGCAGACGGGAGAGAATAACCAATAATCGTTAGACAATAACCGTTGGTAAAGATAGGGAACATATTCAAGTTGCCGGAGAGCAAGTATAACTGGCGCGAGATAGCGCGCTGGTTGTGGAAGGCCTTGCGCGGAAACCGTTTGCAGGCAACGCTGAACACGCTTGTGGGACTTTTCGGCGTGGGCCTGTCGCTACTCACCGTGTGGGCCATGCAGCGAGCCATCGACACGGCCTCTGGTGTGCGCCCTGGCTCCATTTACGCCGCTATCGGCATCATGGCCGCCATTATCCTTGCCGAATTTGCCGTGGGCATCTCTCGTGTATGGATACGCAATATCCTTGGCGTTAAGGCACAGAACCGGATGCAGCAGCAGCTTGTGGACCATCTGTTGAGGCAGCAGTGGCAGGGCAGGGAGGCCATGCACAGCGGCGACATCATCAACCGTCTGGAGTTGGACGTCAAGCAGGTGGTGACTTTCCTTACCGAAACGCTGCCCTCGGTGCTTTCCACGCTTGCCATGTTCTTCGGCGCTTTCCTCTATATGTTGCGCATGGATGTGTGGCTGGCCTTTATTTCTGTCGCCATCCTGCCGTTCTTTGCCATTGTCAGCCGTTTCTATATCGCTCACATGCGACGCTATTCGCGCGAGGTGCGCCAGACTGACAGCCGTATCCAGAGTCTTTTAACTGAGACGATGCAGCACCGTATGCTGGTGAAGACGATGGAGGCTGAACAACAGATGCTCAACCGCCTTGACAGCTCGCAGCAGATGCTAAGGCAGTGGGTGAAACGGCGCACATTCTTCAGCGTCTGCAGCAATTTCTTCCTAAACACAGGCTTCTCGCTGGGCTATCTCATAGCATTTCTATGGGGCGCTCTGCGACTCCATGCCGGCACGCTGAGCTTTGGCGGCATGACGGCTTTCCTGCAACTTGTCTACCGTATTCAGGGGCCGGCACGCGACATCACTCGTCTGGCGCCTGCTTTCGTCTCTGTCTTCACTGCTGCCGAGCGACTCATGGAGCTAGACCAGATGCCCTTAGAAGAACAGGGTACGCCCAGCTTCGGGCCGGCGCCGTGCGGCATCCGCTTCAATGATGTTACGTTCAACTATGGTGCTCCAGGTCAGACGCCGACACTGCAGAATGCCGCCTTTGACTTCGCACCAGGCACGTGTACCGCCGTCATGGGACCTACCGGCTCGGGAAAAACTACGCTCATTCGTCTGCTGCTCGCCTTAGTCAAGCCCAGCAGTGGCCACATCTGTATTTATAATGGCCAGTGGAGCGAGGAGTTGAAGCCTTGCCATCGCTGCAACTTCGTTTACGTGCCGCAGGGCAATACACTGCTCAGCGGCACGCTGCGCCAGAATCTGCTATTGGCTAATCCTGACGCCACCGATGAGCAAATGAACGAGGCACTGCGTCAGGCCTGTGCTGATTTTGTCTTCGACCTGCCCGACGGCCTTGACTCCGAGTTCTCTGAGCAGGGTGGGGGACTGAGTGAAGGGCAGGCTCAGCGTGTGGCCATAGCACGTGCCTTGTTACGTCCTGGCAGCATCATGCTGCTCGACGAGGCTACGAGTGCCCTCGATACTGAAACAGAGCGCCGCGTGTTGCACAATGTGCTGGATAAGCAGCAGCGCACCGTCATCATCGTCACCCATCGCATGGCTGCCGTAGACTATTGTTCAAATGTGGTGAATATCGGGTAGGGCGCCGTGCGTGTGTTTCACGTGAAAAAGACGAAACTACTTTACTGATAGATAAGTGTAGTGAGCTGTTCGGCGCTGAAGAGTTCCTGTGCGCAGCGCTGAAGGTCATGGGCGGTCAGTGTGGCAATATGCTGCATAACATCACTTACGGTGCGCACCTTGCCAGTGTGTAAGTATGTACGTGCACAGTCGAGGATGGTCTGCTCGCGGTTTTCGGCAGCAATGGCCAGCTGACCCTGCAGCTGTTGTTTGGCAGCACGCAACTGGCTCTCGCTCAACGGTTTGTCCATCAGACGATCCAGCTCCTTTCGTACCAAGCGCAAACAGCGCTTGGTGTCGTCTGGGTCGCAGCCAAAATAAATGCTCCACAATCCAGTGTCGCTGTAGCTCACCATCGAGCTGTCAACAGTGTATACTAGGGCGTTGCGCTCGCGTAGCGCCATGCTTAGGCGTGAGTTCAAGGCAGGACCGCCAAGGATGTTGTTCAGCAGGTAGAGTGCCCATCGGCGCTCATCGCCTGCTGCGTAGGCACGCGTGCCCACCATCACATGAGCCTGATGGGTGCCGCGGTCACGGATAAACAGCCTCTCCCCCAGCCCCTCCCTTATAGGGAGGGGAGAAGATACCTCTTCCGTTATGCTTTTAATAGTTTTTCCGTCTTGAGAGTATTTGCTCCCCTCCCTTATAGGGAGGGGCTTGGGGAGAGTCTGCAGGGGCTGGGGGTGAGGCTGGAGAGTCTTTTGACTTATAAACATCACACAGTTCTCCGGCCTATACCACTGCTGTTTAAAGCGGAGCGCATCGGCATTGGTGTAGGAGCGCACCTGCTCAATAGTGCCAAGGATATTGTGGCCCAAGGGATGCCCCTCGAAGAGGATATTCTCAAAATCATCGAAGATCAGCTCAGCGGGCGAGTCCTCGTAGCTCTCAATCTCGTCGCACACCACCTCGCGCTCTTTCTCCACTTCCTGCTCAGGATACTGGCTGTTGAATACGATGTCCTGCAATACATCGAGCGCGCGGCGCAGATGGCGTTGCTCAATGGCACAGTAGAAGACAGTATCCTCCTTGTTTGTGAAGGCATTCAGCTCGCCTCCCAGTCCCTCAATGGCGTTGATGATCTGTGTGGCACTACGCCGCTCTGTACCTTTGAAAGCCAGATGTTCGCAGAAGTGAGCCAGGCCCTGTTGCTGCGGTTCTTCGTGTCGCGAACCGGCATGTACGGCGATGCCACAGTAGGCCACCTGCGACGAGCTGGCCAATTGGAGCACACGCATGTCAGGGTGTTCAATGATTTTGGAAACCATCATTCATTGTATATTTTGCCTGCAAAAATACAATAATTTTCTGCATTTCCCAAATGTCCACCCGTTCTTTTTCCGAAAAGTTTCCACAGAAACGGCACAACCATTCCCCTCCTCTATATAGGAGCAGGAATGGTTGCGCCTGGTTTAATCCAAATCGGTCCTAACAACCGTTTTGGGGATTTATGATGGACTCAATTAGAGGGGATAGTCCTCGAAAGCGTAGAGCACAGTCGACAGATAGCGCTCTCCCGTGTCGGGCAGCAGCACTACAATCTTCTTACCCTTGTTCTCGGGGCGCTTGGCCACCTCGATGGCAGCAAAGAGAGCAGCACCAGCCGAGATACCTACGAGCAAGCCTTCCTGCTGGGCTATCTCTCGACCCGTGCGAATGGCCTGGTCGTTCTCAACGTCAAACACCTCGTCAATGACGCCTGCATCGTAGGTCTTAGGAATAAAACCGGCACCTATGCCCTGAATCTTGTGAGGACCGCTCTGACCGCCATTCAGCACGGGACTCGACTTCGGCTCCACGGCGATGACTTTTACGTTTGGATTCTGCTCCTTCAGATATTTGCCAGCGCCGCTGATGGTGCCGCCAGTGCCCACTCCGCCGATGAAGATGTCGACCTTGCCGTCGGTGTCGCGCCAAATCTCAGGGCCCGTCGTGGCATAGTGCTTTGCGGGGTTGGCGGCATTCTCAAACTGCTGGAGGATCACAGCTCCTGGGATGCTGTCGCGCAGTTCCTCGGCGGCGCGGATGGCACCAGGCATACCGTCTTTGCCAGAGGTGAGGCGCACCTCGGCCCCGTAGGCCTTGACGAGGTTACGACGCTCCACGCTCATGGTTTCGGGCATGGTGAGGATAAGATGGTAGCCCTTGACGGCGCTCACCAGTGCCAGTCCTACGCCCGTGTTGCCGCTAGTGGGCTCGATGATGGTTGCGCCGGGCTTCAGGATGCCCTTCTGTTCTGCGTCCTCGATCATCGCCAGCGCAATGCGGTCTTTCACGCTGCCGCCGGGGTTGAAAAACTCTACTTTGGCTATTACCGGGGTCTCCAGTCCCTTTGCCGTTGAATACTTGTTGAGCTCCAGAAGTGGGGTGTTGCCGACGAGCTCAGTCAGCTGCTTTGCAATTTTACTCATCATCTTATCCTTTCTTTATATAATTGGTTGTTTGGTTGTCTTGTCGTTTGGTTGTTTGGGGATGTTAGTGTTGTCATAGGTATTTTTCCTAAACGACCAAACGACTAATCCCCTAAACGACTAATCACGGTGCAAAGGTACGGCGGTTTCCGCATTCCCACAATCGCCTTTTTATGGCATTTCGCATACCAAACGTTTGGTATTTCGCTTACCATCATGATAGCAGCGTATAGGAAACTTATTCAGAACAACAGCGGGCGAACCGACTAACGATTCGCCAGCTGATAATGTTACTAATGGTTATATTGTTGTGACAGCTGGCCGTCAGAGTTGGCCAGCCTCGTCGTCAGTAAGTGACAGGCTTTTGATAATGACATCTATTGGAACGCCGTTAGCTTTCAAACTCTTGGCATTGGCGATACGCTCTTCTGCCCGACCTTCTGCCCGACCTTCCAGTTTTCCTTCACCGCGAGCTGTGACTATCTGGTCGGCCAGGATCACACGGTCATCGATATAACGGCGATAGGCAAACTGCTCCTCACGGCTCATCTTGGCAAAGAGCAGCTTCTGACGGGCCTCTTGCAGACCGGGCGCATTGGCGTCCTCAGGAATCTCTGTGTTGGCCAGGAAATAGCACCACTGCTCTAAAGGCACCTTCGACCAGCGGTTAAAGTCGTTCACCTTCAAGATAATATATTCCGGAAACAGCTTGTAGACAGCATCCACGCCGAATTTCTGCTGCTGGAACGTAGAAAGCTGTAAAACATCGTTGTAGTGCTCTCCACGAAACTCAGTGCGTCCGCGATAGACGAAGTCCTTGCCTTGTCCGAGGTCGAAATAGACTATGTTGATGCTATATACCTTCTTCACATTCTCATAGTTCTTGCCGCTGTCGATGTATTCCGTCACCAGCTTGGAGGCACCGAATAGGATGCGCTGGAAGTAGGCATACTCCGACTCGCCCTGTACCTCAACCAGCAGCAGTTCGCCGTCGGCATCCTCGGCCAACAGGTCTACGCGGTTCTGCTTGGCATCATCGCGATCCTTGTTTCCCTCGCTTTCCAACAAGCGGTGAATCTTCACCGGACGGTCCAGCAACGTAGACACGAAGCCCTCTAAGACTCCGAAATTGGCCTTGTCGCGCAACAGGCGCTTCAGCGCCCAGTCGAAACTGATAAATGTCTTGTCTCTCATAATTCTCGCTGCATTGATCTGAGTAAAAGGGTTTTCCATATTACGACTTTTTTCGTTACGATTTTTTTCGTAGTCGTTGCAAAGGTACGAAATATTTCGGAAAGTTCCAAATTACAAGCCGTTTTCTTTTTCTTTCTTGCTTTCCACAACAGGGCATACAAACCAGCGGGCGAACCGACTTGCGATTCGCCCGCTGCTGATGTTGTGACAGCTGACCTGTCACCTAATCCTCATCCCAAAAGCTATTATTGCTACTACGCGAGCCAGGGGTATGGGAACCGTCGTCATGGCCGCCAAAGGGGACGTCTTGGTTACTGAAAGTGGTTAGAAGCTGCTGGGATTTACATACCACTATGATAGTACTGGGCTGGATATAATGCTTTTTCATAATTGTTGCTGTTTTTTATGGGGAAATAATTATCGGATAATTGTCTTTTTTCCATTGCGAATGTAGAGGCCCTGCTTCAGTTGGCCTTCTTGCACACGGCGACCCTGCAAGTCGTAGACTTTGTCAGGACTGTCATTATTGTAACAACTCTCAGAGATACCTTCAGTTTCGTTGTCGGTGAATGTCAGGGTGAATCGGCTATTACTGACATCAGAATAGGTGAAGTAGGCGTGGAAAGCTTTCATGGACTATGTAGATGGCCCTGCAATCCAGAACTGCCCACTGCTGAGGAAGAGCGCTGTCTTCGATGCTGCTGCAGTATAGAAATCGAAGCCGCCCACCAGCGTACCCACGAAGTCCATCTGCTTGCCGTCAACGGTATAGCTCACACGTGGCTCTACGTCCGTTACGATGTCTACATTATCTGCTAAGATAACCGACACAGGTAAAGCCATTAGCTACGAAGCCAAGTTCTTCGCCCTGACGGTTGTCACGTTCGTCAAGGTAGATATGCAGAACCTTGGGGTAAAGTACGTCCAGCTCATGTGCTGGCTTGTCATTATCGGTCTCTTCCATGCGCACCACGTCAAACCAGTCAAGAATACCCTCCGGAAGGAAGAAACTCGCCAACATGGTGTATCGTTGCAGTTCACTATTTGCTTCCATGGGGGCAAAGGTACTGATTTGAAATATGTATCGTCTGTGTACTATATTCGGTTAGTTGTCACAGGGGAGAGCATCCACGGAAGAATTGAACTGCGCCGTATTGGACAGACTCTTTGATTCAGTGTATCAGTTGTCCTCATGGCTCTCAAGATGAACTAAAAATGCTGTTCCATTGATAGTTTTTCGGTCAAAAGTTTGGAGGTAATGAAATAATTACCTATTTTTGCAACGCGATTCTAAAAAACATTGATAATGCCAGAGATATTGAGAATGTTTGGAATGAGGTTCTATTTCTATTCACGTGAGCATGAGCCGATACACGTACATGTAAAAAATACTGACGGTAAGGCTAAGTTTGACATTTTGCCTGAAGGTATTGTGCTCGTGAAAAATGAGGGAATCAAGACAAAGGACATTAAAGCTGCTGAGATGGTTCTTGAAGAGAACAAAGAACTTGCGATTGAGAAATGGAACGAGTATTTTGGAAGGAGTGTAAAGGATGAAGATTTCTAAGATTTGGTTCGACGACAACCGCATTTATGGCCTAACCGATGACGGGCGAACATTGTGGCAGTCGCTGCTCTATTACAAGCGACTTCAGCATGCCACGCCTGAACAGCGTAAAGACTATGAAATGGACGACGAGGGAATTCACTGGTATGAGCTTGACGAAGACGTGTCGTTTGAGAGCTTTGAATATGACGATCCTGAGCCGACGGGCGTATCTCTGGTTTTCCTTTCCCATCCGGAACTTAATGCTGCTGCCGTTGGGCGGCGCTTAGGCATCAGCCAAAGTCTGATGGCCCAATACATCAACGGCACTAAGAAGCCATCAAAGGAAAGAGAGCACATGATTATGGAAGAAATAGCCAATATAGCACATGAACTCCAGAGCATCTGCACTTAATGTATATCAGGGACAGGCTCTTTGATTCAGTGTATCAGTTGTCCTGTCCCCATGATTCTTTGAGGTCAGTGATAGTATCACCAGAGTCCCTTCTAATTAAGGTTATATGGTAAAAATGGTAAGAACAGCAATTATACTACTGGCGTTCCTGTTCATGGGATTCGGGGATGTCTATGCGGTGAGGGCGTATCCTCAGCCTGTTACTGTGCAGCAGAGTGATGGTACCAGCGTGACGATAGTGGGCCATGGTGACGAAGATTTCAACTATGTGACGACCATCGACGGGGTGTTGCTTGTAAAGGAGGGACATAGCTGGATGGTGGCTGAAGTGGGCATTGACGGTGAACTGCAGTCGTCGGGTGTCTTGGCACACGACAACGGCCAGCGCAGCACGGCGGAACTGGCAGCCATCTCCCGACAGGACAGGGAGGCCTATTCGCGGAGAAGCGAAGAAACACGCCATATGAATAAGGTTCGTCGCGAGTCTGTTGCGGCGAGTTCGAAAGACTTTCCGCATGTAGGTAATCCCAAAGCCGTGGTGATTCTGGCGGAGTTCAGTGATGTGAAGTTCTCGTTGCCAGACCCGCAGCACTCTTTCAATCAGTACTTAAACAGCATGTCGACTCTACAAGACTTAGGCAATGGCGAGCATAGCAACGCCTGCAGCATCAGGAATTATTTCGACGAAATCAGTTTCGGACAATTCGCTCCTGACTTTGATGTCTATGGGCCGGTAGAACTGCCTAACCCCCTGAAAACCTATGGTGGGGAGAAAGCAGGAGGAAAAGACGAGAAGATGAATCTGCTTTTTCAGGATGCCTGCTCGCTATTGGACGAACGCATCGACTTCTCGCAATATGATGCCAACGCTGACGGCTTAGTTGATTTAGTCGGCATCATCTATGCGGGTTACTCTGAATCGATGACGGGCAACTCTGCTGAGTGTATCTGGCCGAAGTCGGGAAATATGAGTGGTGGCACCTACGACGGGAAAAGGGTCTCAAGGTATCTGGTTAGTGCCGAATTGAACGGCTTCCCGGGGTGCTTCTCGTCGGCTCCATTTAAGCGCATCAACGGCATCGGCACCTTCTGTCATGAGCTGTCGCACTGCTTGGGCCTTCCCGATTTCTATCCTACCGTAGCGAGTATAATGGGGGACAATCAGGGAATGGAATACTGGAGCCTGATGGATAGTGGTAACTATCTTTCCAACGGTTATTCACCATGTGCCTATACGGCATGGGAGCGCGAGGCCATGGGGTGGATCACTATTCCGACACTTGACGACAGTGCAGGTCTCAGCCAGATAGAACTGAAGCCTATTGACAATGGCGGCACTGCCTACCGTATCTTGAACGACTGCGATGCTACGGGAAGAGAATACCTGATAGTGGAAGACATACAAAAAATAGGCATCAACAGTCAGGTGAAAGGGCATGGCATGTTGGTGTATCATGTGAACTACGATCCCGACTTATTCTCACTCTCTCGTAATGCACCCAACAACGTGAAGGGCAGTCCGTGCATGACGGTCGTTCCTGCCGACAATCTGCTTTTTGCAATGTATAATGTGGGAAAGGTGATAGACGGAAAGACTATCAGGAACACCGACTTCTATGCCCAGTTGGCTGGCGACCCGTTCCCAGGGACAAGCAATCAGACGGAGTGTAGTGATGAAACAGGTCTGGTAAACTTCGCTCCTTATACAGGCGAAGTGAGGAACAAGGCGTTGCAGTCCATCACGGAACATAAGGACGGGAGCATCACCTTCACATATATCGCAAACATTACCGAAGACATCAAGGCTGCAACGAATGATGATGCAGATGATCAAGGTTTTGTCTATAAAATCAACGGCCAGCGTGTAGCGAAAGACTACAGAGGGATGGTGATTAGGAAGGGGCGGAAATATGTGAATGGCAGGCCGTGAGGCCATTTTGGGCGCAGAAGGGACTGGCACTTTTGCGCCCATAGGCGGAGTTTTGAACACACTTAGGATAATGCGGGTTACCAGAAAAAAGAATGAACTGTTTTGCGTGAAGCTTTGGACAAAACGGGAGTAAACAAATTTGTGCAGTATAGATTTTTCACGTTTTAGGTTGTCACGTTGTCACAATGCCGATGTATAAAGGTTGTGCAACCTATTTGAGGTTGTCACAGGTTGACACAAGGTTGTCACATTTGATGACGAACTTCAAGCGGCTGCAAAAAAACATAGGGAGCCTCCTGACGATTCTAAAGCATTGACTTAGCGTTAAATTCTCACGAGAATTTGACGCTAAACAGCCTCCTCAGAAAAATGAAGAGCCTCCTCAGCAAAATAAGGAGGCTCCTCAGATAGTTGAGCTCGAAAAAAAATTTCTTCTATTTGACGGCATCCTGAATGACGAGACCTGCCAACATGAAGCCGAAGATGGCGGTGATGTGAACGAGTGAGCCTTTGCCTGCGCCT
>JAILAA010000094.1 GCA_024681875.1 Prevotella sp. | reverse complement strand
ACGGCTGGACTCCTTCATCACGCCGCCCACGTGGTTGTACATGAGGTTGGCGGAGTAGCGCAGCTCATCCGAACCGCCTTCGACATAGACGGTATGCTTATGACCCACGCCCGTGCGCAGCGGCTGCGAGAGCCAGTAGGTGTCCACGCCGCGCGCCACGTCGGAGGCGATGGCATTGTACTGCTCGTCGAGAAGTGCCTGGTAATAAGGGGATGTGGAGGTATAGCGCCCTGCCAGCTGCTCCACGCGCAGCTTCTCCTCGGCATTCGTGAGGTCGTAGGTGGTGAGGTCAGGAATCTCCAGGTTCAGGTCGCCCGTATAGGTGATGCGCAGGCGTCCCGGCTCAGGCTGGATGGTCTCCACGACGATGACACCGTTGCTGGCCTTCGAACCATAGATGGCCTTGGCGGCGCCGTCCTTCAGGATGGTCACGCTCTTGATGCGGTTGATGTCCAGGTCGAAAATCTGCTGCTGCGTTGCCTCGAAGCCGTCGAGGATGAACAGCGGCGCATTGGGATTGCCGCTGTACTCGCCCTGCAAGCCTGCAAACGAGGCATTGCCGCGGATGGTGATGTCCGCCATATAGTTGGGGTTGGAACCCATCACGCTGTTCATGTCCACCACGAACGAGGGATCCAACGCCTGCACGATCTTCAGCACGTTGCTATTGCCCACCATCTTCAGCTCCTCCTGCGAGTAGGAAGCGGTGGAGCCGGTGAAGGTGGAGGACTTATAGTCGAAGAGGCCCGTGACCACCACCTCGTTCATCTGCCCGCTGTTCTCGCTGAGCACGAACACCTGGTTGGTGTAGTTCTTCTTGCCGTCGAAATGTTTCACGAGTGTCTCCATGCCGATATACGAGACCTCCACGGTAATGGCCTGCCCTTTGGGTACGGCCAACGTGAACTTACCGTCGGCATCGGCCACGGCTCCCGCCTTCGTCTCGCGCACACGGATGTTGGCACCGGGTAGCGTCTCGCCACTCGTGTCCTTCACCACACCCGTTAACAACAACTGGTCTGCGGAGATGGTAGCAGGCCGTTGGGGCACAACGCCCTGCATGGGCACTTGAGCAAACAAAGCCGAAGACCCACTCCCAACCCCTCCCGTGGGGGAGGGGAGAAAAGTTACTTGAGCGATTGTAAGGCTCAACGTTAATATGACTTTACACGTAATCCTCATTTTGTTTTTTCTTATTCGGTAATCATCCCCCTCCCTCACGGGAGGGGTTTGGGGTGGGTCTTTCTATGGTTGTGTTTCGCCTTCTATGTAGTTCTCCATCCACAGCTGCTCCCCGTCGAAGACGGCAAAGGAGAACTGCGAAATCCAGTCACCGAGGATGAGGACGCGTGCTGTGCGGGACAGCATCAGGTCGAGCTCGATGTGGCGATGGCCGAAGAGGAAGTAATTGACGCCGGGATGCGACTGCAGATACTTCTTGGCAAAGAGCACCAGATGCTCCTTGTTCTCGCCCTGGTAGGGCAGGATGCCGGCCGCTTCATGATCCAGACGGCTGTGCTTGGCCCAAGTCAGCCCCACCTCCAAGCCCCATCGGGGATGCACGGCAGCGAAGAAGAGCTGCGCCACGCGATTGTGGAAGAGCCAGCGCAGGAACTTAAACTTCGGGTCGGGGTCGCCGAGGCCGTCGCCATGCGCCAAGTAGAACACCTTGTCGCCCAGCTCCAGCGTGAGCGGTTCGCGATGCACGATGACGCCACATTCCTTTTCCAGATAGTCGAAAGCCCATATATCATGGTTGCCCGTGAAGAAATGCACCTCCACGCCCAAGTCGGTGAGCTCGCTCACCTTGCCCAGGAAGCGGGTATAGCCCTTGGGAACGACCAGCTTGTACTCAAACCAGAAGTCAAACATATCGCCCAGCATATAGACGGCTCCCGCCTTGTCTTTGATGCTGTCGAGGAAACGGACCAGCCGCCGCTCCTGTGTGCGGGAGTGCTGGACGGCACGACTGCCCAGGTGGGCATCGGAAAGGAAGTATATAGGCTTCACTATTTTACAATTTTACAATTTACAATTTTACAATTATTCGCCCCCCTTGGGGGGCCACAGGGGGCTTAAAGCATGCCCAGTTCTAACTTGGCTTCTTCGCTCATCATGTCCTTGTCCCATTCGGGCTCAAAGACAAGGTTCACGTTGACGGTCTTCAGTCCCTCGATGCTCTCCAGCTTCTGGCGCACATCCTCGAGGATGAAGTCGGCCATGGGACAGGAGGGGGCTGTCATCGTCATGTCCACGTCGAGCTGCGTGAGGTCATCGCTCAGCTCGATGCGATAGATGAGGCCAAGGTCGTAGACATTGACAGGAATCTCAGGGTCATAGACCGCCTTGAGCATTTCAACGATTTTATCTTCTAATTGTAGCTTATCCATTGAATCATTCAATTTTTCAATCTCTCAATCTTTCAATTCTATATCTTTCCCTCCTCTTTATAGCTGTAGTAGCTGCCATCGGTGACGATGATGTGATCCAGGAACTTGAGGTTCATGAGTTTGCAGGCCCTCTGCAGGTGGTCTGTGAGTTGGTCATCCTCGGGTGAGGGCTTGATGCTGCCCGAGGGGTGGTTATGGGCGAAGGCGACAGTGGGTGCCTGACGTATCAGCGCCTCGCGCACGACCAGTCGCACATCCACGGTCACGCCTGTGATGCCTCCTTTGCTGATGAGGAAGGGACGGCCAGCGAGGCTGTTGTCGGCACGCAGGTAGATGGCATAGCTCTCCTCGTGGCCGTGATCACGCACCAGCGGCAGCATCACGTGGTACAAGTCCACGGAGGACTTCACATAGCGCTTCTCCTCAGCGGCCTCCATCAGGCGACGCTTGCCCAGCTCGCAGGCGGCCAGGATGCTGACGGCCTTCGCGGGGCCAAGTCCCTTATAGTTCTTTGTCAGGTCGTCCAGGGACAGACGGCTCAACGTCTTCAGGCTCCCCCCGCAGTCGGCCAGCAGGCGCTGCATGAGCTGCACGGCCGTCTCCTCCGTGTTGCCCGAGCCAATCAGGATGGCCAGCAACTCAGCAGGCGACAAGGCTGCCGCGCCCTGCTCCATCAACCGCTCACGCGGCCGCTCGTCTATGGGGAGTTCCTTGAGGTTCATTACTGAATGAAAAATGAAAGAGAGAAAAGTGAAAAATAAATTTTACTTTTGCTCCTTCGTTATCACACTATATCATTGATATCTCTATTGTTTTTAGCAGTTTTTATTGATGCCACTAACATGGCGATTAATTCCTTACAGTCCCTATGCAAACATGTGAAAACAGGCTCTCCCATACATTCAGCTGCATACAGGACTTCCAACCAACCTCTCGTCTCATTTGCTTCTTTGAGTGAAATAGTGAGTTTAGATATGAAATCAGAGATACTATGAGCATACTCCGACTCATTAACATTGGCATGAACAGAGGTTCCCGAACGAAGGACCTGCTGGAATAGGCTATTGACACGCCAATCATTATTCTGTTTTACCATTTTAACTATGGCTACAGCAAAATCCTTACTCTTTACATGCAGAGGTGAGTTATTCTCGTGTCTTGCTATATGGCCCATTTATTCTTTGCTTATATTAATTTGTAATTCTTATTTTTCATTTTTCACTCCTTCATTTTTCACTTATATAATTCCTCGTTTCCGTCGAAGCCCTCGTCTTTGCGCTTCAGGATCATGCGTTTCCAGAAGGCGCTGAGGAAGCCTGCGCCGTAGCCTGTCAGCTGGATGAAAGCGGCAGGGATGCTGAGCAGGCCCACCCATAGACTGCGGTTGCGGATGGAGGAGTCTATGAGGATGAGGAGGGAATAGAGGAGCAGGGGGAGTAAGGCCAGCGCCATCACACCAGCGCCCAGATAGGCCACCACCATCCCCATATTGCAACCTTCTTGCGTGCAGGTGCCCAAGCCCAGGAGCACAAGCACCAGCCCGAAGAGGAAGAGCACGGCCAAGAGGATACAACCCACGGTGAAGACCGCCGGCAGCATATGCACCAACTTCATCGAGCCGGGATGCAGGAGTTGCAGATTGATGCGCGCCACACCCGAGTTGCGCACCTGCCGGAAGAACTTACGGAAGTCCGTGCGACGTTTGTGCCACACCCATGCATCAGGGAACAGCCTGCAACGGGCACCAGCCTCGCAGATGCGGTAGCTGAAATCGATGTCCTCGCCGAAGCGCATCTTGCGGAAGCCTCCCAGCTGCTGCCACAGCGCGCGACTCACACCCATATTGAACGAGCGGGGGTAGAACTTGTCAAGGGCCCCCTTTTGTTTCCCCCCAAGGGGGGAAGACCCCCCTCGGATGCCGCCCGTGGTGAAGAACGAGGTCATCGAGTAGCTGATGGCCTTCTGCACGGGCGTGAAGTCGGGGTGAGCGCGGTCGGGACCGCCAAAGGCGTCGCAGGGCGTATCTTCCAGTGCCGTCGTGATAGCGGCAAGATAGCCGGGCGGCAGCACCACGTCGGAGTCCAGCACGATGAGATAGTCCCCCGCAGCCCGCTCCGCACCATAGTTGCGGGCAGCCCCCGGGCCACCGTTCTCCTTCATGTAGTAATGGATGTCCAGTCGGTTGGCGAAGTGGTCACAGACCTCGCGGCAGGGGATGTCCGAGCCGTCCTCCACGACGTGGACATCGAAATCCCGGCAGGTCTGCTTCGACAGGCTCGCCAACAACTCCGCCACCTCCTGGGGGCGGTTATAGACGGGAACAATGACGCTGTATCTCATCTTTTGTGTTCGTTTTGCGGGACAAAGATACATCATTTTTAATTGACAATTGACAATTGACAGTTGAAAGTTGCCGTAAGAATCTAAAAATTGTTCAAAATCATCCTCTTTGCAGATAAAAACTTTAAACTTTAAACCATCAACTTTAAACTTTTTATTTACCTTTGCCCTCGAAATGTTCACAAATCAACGCTTCACACATGAAACTCCGTCATCTCCTCACTGCCTTGGCACTCACGGGTGCCATCGCCGCCTACGGCGCCCCCACCCTCTCTGACAATGCCTTCGTGTTCGGCCAACCCGTCACATGGGACCGCCACAGCCTCCTCATCAACGGCCAGCGCCTCTGCGGTGTGATGGGCGAGGTGCACTACTCCCGCATCCCCGCCAGTGAGTGGCGCCAGGAGGTGCAGAAGATGAAGGCGGGCGGCATCACGATGATTGCGTGCTACGTCTTCTGGAACCATATCGAGGAGCTGGAAAACCAGTTCGACTGGAGCGGACAGCGCAACCTGCGCGCCTTTCTGGAAGTGTGCAAGGCCGAGGCGATGCCCGTGGTGCTGCGCGTGGGACCCTTCTGCCACGGCGAGGTGCGCAACGGCGGCATCCCTGACTGGGTGGTGCGCTCGGGCTGTAAACTGCGCTCCGAGGACGCCCGTTTTCTGGCCTACACAGAACGCTTCTACAGACAGATCTTCACACAGGTGCAAGGCCTGCAGTGGAAGGATGGCGGCCCCGTCGTGGCTGCGCAGTTCGACAATGAGTACGGCGGCCACGGCTCCTACCTGCTGGCCCTGAAACGCATCGCCCTAGCCATCGGCTTCGACCTGCCCTTCTACACCCGCACCGGCTGGCCCGAGCTGGCATCCCCCGTGCCCTTCGGCGAGATGATCCCCCTCTACGGCGACTATGCCGACGGCTTCTGGGACCGCAGCACGCGCGAGGGTGCCGGCACCTACTACAAAGCTTTCAACTTCCGCGCTCAGCGCGCCAGCACAGCCATCGCCAGCGAGCAGCTACAGCAGCGGGAAGGAACCGATAACGCCGCAGCACAGCAGCAGTATCCCTATTTCACCTGCGAACTCGGCGGCGGCATGATACAGAGCTACCACCGCCGTATCTTCACTTATCCCATCGATGCCTATGCGATGGCCGTGGTGAAGCTGGGTAGCGGCTCCAACCTGCTGGGCTACTACATGTACCACGGCGGCACCAACCCCTACAGCAAGGTGGCAGGCACCTATCTCAATGAGACACAGCGCTGTCTGTCCACCAACTACAACGACATGCCCGCGCTGACCTATGACTTCCAGGCGCCCCTCGGCGAGTTCGGGCAGGTGAATCCCCATTTCTTTCTCCTGCGCAAGCTGCACCTCTTCATGCAAGACTACGGCACGCTCCTCGCGCCCATGGAGGCGGTCTTCCCCTGTGCGCAGGACATCAAGCAACGCGATGACAGCCACCTGCGCTGGAGCTACCGCAAGGGCGACGGCCCCGAGGCTTTTGTCTTCGTCAACAACTACGAGCGCTTCGCCGAACTCACACCGAAAGCCAACGTGCGCTTTGAGGTCAGCGGTGTGACCTTCCCTTCGAAGCCCATCACCATACCCGCCGCCACCGCCTGCATTTTCCCCGTGAATGTCGATGGTATCCGCTATGCCACGGCACAGCTTATCGCCCATCGCGACGGCAAAATCTATCTAGAACAGATTCCGGGCATCCCCACCGAGATAGCCCTGCAGGACGGCAAGGTGCTGAAGAACGTCAAGGCACGCGGCACCGCGAAACCTGTCTATCAGAACATCTATCTCATCGACAGCGAGACGGCTGGCACACTGGGCTTGGAACAGCCCGTGCGAGGCCTCGCGAAAGGGGCTGAACAGCCGGTGTCCTTCACGCGGTTGAGGGAAGCGTCCGCCCTGCGCACCATCACGGTGGGCGCCAAGAAGGTCGCAGAAGAACCCACGGATGCCGACTTCGAAGCCGCAGCGGTCTATCGCATCGACCTCCCCGCTGACAGCACTGCACGTCAGCGCCTGCTGCGCATCCACTACCGCGGCGACGTGGCACGCCTCTATGCCATCACCCAGGAGGGAGATGCAAAAAAAGCCCATCTCATCGATGATAATTTCTATAACGGGCTACCTTTCCTCTATGGTCTTTGGCGCCTGCCGGAGGGCTGTCACACGCTGGAGCTCCGCATCCTGCCCCTGCAAAAGGAGATGCCCGTCTATTTCCCCCGCGAGGCCGATAGGACACCCGGAGAAGCCGTCACTTCCGTCAGCATTCAGGAACTTTTCTAAGTTTTTACGACTTTTCTTTGTCTGTTAACTAAAAACCCTTACCTTTGTGGCGCAAAATCCCTTTTGAACCCTTGAACCCCTTAAACTTTTGAACTCTTGAACTCTTGAACTCTTGAACTTTTGAACTCTTGAACCTTTTAAACTCTTAAACTCTAAATAGTATGGCTAACAAACCCGATTTCAAGTACGCCCCGATGTTTCAGCTGGGCGAAGACAAGACACAGTATCGCCTCCTGACGAAGGAGGGCGTCACCACCTCCACCTTCGAGGGCAAGGAGATTGTGAAGGTCTCCAAGGAAGCCCTGACGCTGCTGGCTCAGCAGGCCTTCCACGATGTGGAATTCATGCTTCGCCGCGAGCACAACCTGCAGGTGGCCGCCATCCTCGATGACCCCGAGGCCAGCGAGAATGACAAGTACGTGGCCCTGCAGTTCCTGCGCAATGCCGAGGTGGCCGCCAAGGGTATCCTGCCCTTCTGCCAGGACACCGGCACCGCCATCATCCACGGCGAGAAAGGCCAGCAAGTGTGGACAGGCTTCGAGGACGAGGAAGCGCTCAGCCGCGGCGTCTTCAACACCTTCACCGAGGACAACCTGCGCTACTCGCAGAACGCCCCGCTGAACATGTACGACGAGGTGAACACGCGCTGCAACCTGCCCGCACAGATTGACATCGAGGCCACCGAGGGCGCCGAGTACCGCTTTGTGATGGTCGCCAAGGGTGGCGGCTCGGCCAACAAAACCTATTTCTACCCGATGACCAAAGCCACCATCCAGAACGAGGGCACGCTCATCCCGTTCCTCGTGGAGAAGATGAAGAGCCTCGGCACGGCTGCCTGCCCGCCTTATCATATCGCCTTCGTCATCGGCGGTACCTCGGCTGAGAAGAACCTGCTCACCGTGAAGCTCGCCTCCATCAAATACTACGACTCGCTGCCCACGACGGGTGACGAGACGGGCCGTGCCTTCCGCGACATCGACCTGGAGCAGAAGCTGCTCGACGAGGCCCACCGCATCGGCCTCGGCGCTCAGTTCGGCGGCAAGTATCTGGCCCACGACATCCGTGTGGTGCGCCTGCCGCGTCACGGTGCCTCTTGCCCCATCGGCATGGGTGTGAGCTGCTCGGCCGACCGCAACATCAAGGCGAAGATCAACCGCGACGGCATCTGGTTGGAGAAGATGGACAGCAACCCCAGCGAGCTCATTCCCGCAGAGTATGCCAAGGCTGGCGAGGGCCAGAATACCATCGTCATCGACCTGAACGAGGGCATCGACAAGGTGCGCCAGGAGCTGAGCAAGTATCCCGTCTCGACCCGCGTCAACCTGAAGGGCACCATCATCGTGGCTCGCGACATCGCCCACGCCAAGCTGAAGGCCCGCATCGACGCCGGTGAGCCCATGCCCGACTATTTCAAGAACTATCCTGTGCTCTATGCCGGCCCGGCCAAGACGCCTGCCGGCTATCCTTGCGGCTCGATGGGGCCGACGACGGCCAACCGCATGGATCCCTATGTGGACGAGTTCCAGTCGCTGGGCGCCTCGTTGGTGATGATTGCCAAGGGCAACCGCTCGCAGGTGGTGACCGACGCTTGCCAGAAGCATGGCGGCTTCTACCTCGGCTCTATCGGCGGCGTTGCTGCCGTGCTCTCGCAGTCGAGCATCAAGAGCATTGAGTGCGTGGAGTATCCTGAGTTGGGTATGGAAGCCATCTGGAAGATTGACGTAGAGGACTTCCCCGCCTTCATCCTCGTCGACGACAAGGGCAACGACTTCTTCAAGACGCTGAAACCCTGGGCTCCGTGTAGGAAAAGTTGAAAAGTTGAAAAGTTGAAAAGTTAAAAAGTTAAAAGGTTAAAGGTGATCATATTAAAGCGCTTGAGATGGGTGATATTGTTGCTTGTCACTTTTCATCTATCACTGATTACTTCCTTGGCCCAACGACCGATGCTGCGTGGCAACTGCCTACCGGAAGGCGAGGCTGATGCTGACGCTCCGGCAGCCAGCAGGATGCAGAAATTGCCGACCCCGAACACCCAGTGGGATGCCAGCCGCGTCTATCCCGTGGCTGTAGTGCTCATGGAGGCCAAAGATACCACGTTTTCCATCGAGGAGCCGCAAGACTTCTACAACCGCATCTTCAACGAAGTGGGCTATAACGGAGGCAAAGGCAAAGGTTGCGTGGCTGACTATTTCAGAGATCAGTCGCATGGGCTGCTCAATATGGAGTTCCACATCTACGGCCCTGTGAAGGTGAACCAGTCAATGCGTATCTCGTCAGGCTCGAACCATGGTCAGAGCTCTTTCCGCGAGGCTATGCGGAAGGTGCTTGATACTTATAATGACGTTGACTTCAGCCAGTATGACTGGAACGGCGACGGCTCGGTGGAGCAGGTGGTGTTCGTCTATGCAGGCTTCGGTGGCAATGATACGGGTAGCGATGCGGCGAAGGGTTGTATCTGGCCCAACACCAGCACGTTCACTTCTATCGTGAGGAATGGACTCAGCTTCAGCAACTATACGGCCAGCCCTGAGCTGTGGGCTTCCAGCAGCAAGTCGTGCGGCATCGGCACTATCTGCCATGAGTTCAGCCATTCTCTCGGTCTGCCCGACCTCTATCCCACGAAAGAAAGTGGCGGTTATAGCGTGGTGGACGAGTGGGACCTGATGGACGGCGGCAACTTCATTAACAGTGGCTGGTGCCCGCCCAGCTACAGCATCCACGAGAAAATGCTCCTGGGATGGTATTCGCCCGAGGTGCTGACGGATCCTGTCACTATCACGGGCCTGAAGCCTGTGGCCGACGGCGGCAAGGCATATATTGTGTATTCAAAAGGCAATCACGACGAGTTCTTCATCATTGAGAACCGTCAGTGGAGCGGTTGGGACCTCCGCACACCCGGACACGGTCTGCTCATTACTCATGTAGACTACTCGAGGAGCATTTGGAATAATAACACGGTGAACAATGACAAGACACACCGCCGCTTTGACATAGTCCATGCCGACAACCTCAACTACGACCAGTGGGATGACATCATCGGCGATAACAACCCATACTCAGGAGGCCATAACCGCCATCTCAGCGGATCGCCCTATCCTTATCAGGAGGATGACTTCCTGAACAATGCGCTGACCGATACCAGCGTTCCCGCAGCTGTCACCTACAGCTCGCCCGGGCTGCTGTCGAAGTCTATCACCGAGATTGTGGAGGCAGAAGACGGCACAGTTTCGTTCCTGTTCATGGGCGGCTCGTCCAGCGGCATTAGCAGCCTCACCCCCAGTCCCTCTTCAAAGGGCGAGGGGAGTGTCTACGACCTGACGGGGCGCCGCATCTACGGCAAGCCGGCCTGCGGCCTCGTCATTAGGGACGGCCGCAAGTACGTTGTACGCTAAAAACATTTTTTATATTTTCAACAAACACAATTATGAGACTGATTATTGAACCGAACTATGATTTGATGTCGCAATGGGCAGCAAATCATGTCATTGAGAGAATTAACGCTGCAAAGCCTACTGCTGAGAAGCCTTTCGTGCTAGGTCTGCCCACTGGTAGCAGCCCCATCGGCATGTACCGCTGCTTGGTGAAGGCCGTGCAGGAAGGCAAGGTAAGCTTCAAACACGTGCTCACCTTCAACATGGACGAGTACGTCGGTCTGCCCGAAGATCATCCCGAAAGCTACCACAGCTTCATGTTCACCAACCTCTTTAATCATATCGATTGCCCGAAAGAAAACATCCATATCTTGAACGGCAATGCTCCCGACCTGGCCGCCGAGTGCGCCCACTATGAGCAGATGATTGAGGAGGCTGGCGGCATCGACCTGTTCCTCGGCGGCATCGGTCCCGATGGACATATCGCCTTCAACGAGCCGGGCTCAAGCCTCACCAGCCGTACCCGCCAGAAGACGCTGACCACCGACACCATCATCGCCAACGCCCGCTTCTTCGAGGGCGACACCAACAAAGTGCCCAAGACGGCTTTAACCGTTGGTGTAGGCACTGTGATGGCAGCTAAGGAGGTGATGATTCTTGTGAACGGTCATGCCAAGTGCCGTGCCTTGCAGGCCGCCGTCGAGGGTAGCGTCAACCACATGTGGACCATCAGCGCCCTGCAGATGCACCAGCATGGCATCATCGTGGCAGACGATGCAGCATGTGATGAACTGAAGGTAGGCACCTATCGCTACTTCAAGGACATCGAGAAGAACAATCTTCTTTAGAATGAAGAATTAAGAATTTAGAGTTGTTCTCGCTTCGCTGCGATTAAGAATAACGAATTTGCTACCGCGCTGGTTAAAACCAATGCGGTAGCAAATTTTTTAACTTTTAACTTTTAACTTTTCACTTAAAGAGCAGCGGAGCCATCTCACGCAGCGAGCGACGCCAGGTGAGGAACTCGTGGGCGGTGCCTTCGGAAACGAAACCGTGGGCATTGAAGCCGGCAGCCTTCAGGGCCTCCACACTGCTGTTGATGCCTTCGGGATTCTCCTTTGAGCCGCAGCTCTCGAAGATGACCTTCACTTGTTTCGGATCCTTGATGTCCTCAGGCATGTAGGTGCCACCGCTGAGCAGGCCGTAGTAGCCGAACAGCTCGGGACGGCGCAGGGTGATGAGCTTCGTCTCGATGCCACCCATTGACAGACCAGCCATAGCACGGTTCCACTTGTCAGCCTTGGTCTTGAAGTTGGCGTCGATATAAGGCACGAGCTCGTCGCAGAGCACGGTCTCGAACTCCTTAGCGGTAAACTGACCGATACCACCGAACTTGACGTCGTTGGTCATGCCGTAGATCATCACGACGATGAACGGCTTGCACTTGCCCTGAGCAATGAGGTTGTCCATGATGAGTCCGGCACAGCCCTGCACAGGCCAGCTGGTCTCGTTCTCACCCCAGCCGTGCTGCAGGTAAAGCACAGGGAAGCGCTCCTTTTTGTTCTTGTCGTAGGTGGGAGGCAGATAGACGTTGGCCACCTTCACGAGACCTGTGCTCTGTGAGGGGAACTGTACCTGCACCATCTTGCCGTGCTCCACATCAAAGCGGTTCTGATAGAAGTCCTGGTCGGGAGCGGGAATCTCGATGCCGCTCTCCCAACGGCAGCTGCCGAAGAAGTTGCCAGTGCCGGGGTCGTTGACAGTGGCGCCGTCAATGGTCAGATGATAGTAGTGGAAACCGGGATCCATGGGGCCGTCGGTGGTGCCTGTCCACACGCCGTCCTTGTCTTTCTTCAGCACGGTGCCGCCACGGCCACCGAGTCCGAGACTGACGATGACCGACTTGGCATCGGGAGCCTCAATGCGGAAACGGGCATAGCCCTCGCTGTTCACCTGCGGATACTCCTGTCCGGGCTGGTTCAGAGGATTGGCCACGAAGTCTTCCTTCGGCACACGGGCGTCGAGCACGGGGTCGAAGTCGCGGATGGCACGGTAGCAGGCCTTCGGACGG
>JAILAA010000139.1 GCA_024681875.1 Prevotella sp. | reverse complement strand
GATCCTTGTTCAGGTAAAAGGCATCGGCCTCCTGCCACATCTCGGTAAACAGTTTCTCGCCTTTTGCGTCGGCTTCGAGGAATAGCAGCAGCGAGTCAATGGCACGTCCGGCTCCGCCCAGTGCATCCTTCACGGCGCGGTTTTTCGCCTTCTCGTCGGCAGCGCCGTAGCTCTCGCCTACCGATATGTTCATGCCGCCGCCCTCGTTGAACGAGATAGTCAGCAACCCAGCCTTGTTGGCGAGCATCCTGTACCACTCGATGCGCTGGCAGATGCGGATGAGCTTGATGGTCTTCATGTCTTTGGCAGGCACCTCCTTTTCACCTTCCTCCGGCGTGGTGTAGGTCTCGCGGTACTTACCTTGCGCCACCTGCTCCAACCGTTCCGTCACGTCGGCATGCGCCAGCCTCGGGTCCTGCTTCGCCTTGCCCGTAGGCCGCACGGTGGTAGCGGTAATATCCACATACTCCTGCCGCAGCCGGTCATACTCCGTCAGCACATGCTGATAGAGCGTAGCGCCCAGCAGCGGCTCTAATGCCACTGCTTCCTCTTCCTCCAGGTAGCCGAACAGCACCTGCGGCTTATCCCACCGTGCCGTAGGCATCAGGCTCTGTATCTCGTTTTGAGTTGTTACTAACATGGTCGTGTCGTTTTCCCGCAATATCGTGCGGAAGGGTTGGGAAATCAAGGGCAGGTTCTATGGTCGCTCCGCTCGAAATTTGATTTAAAATTTATATTTAAAATTAAGTTTAAAATTACGCCTCCGGCGACAGCCCATTCTAAATAAAATTCTAAATACTAATTCTAAATATAATTTCAAGCGGAGCGCCCAATGAAAGGCTACAGGTATTTCTCGCCGTGGCGCTGGGCTTCCTTCTGCATCTTGTTATACATAGCAGGGATGCCGTCTGAGCCCGTCCATTTGTTCACGGCCTTGATGCCGTTCACGAGGGCGTTCTCCAGGAGGTCGGCAAGTCGGCTGTTAGTCTCAAGCATCGAGGCCATCACCTCGGCGTTTATGCCGCCGCCCGTCCCGTTTGCGGCGATATTATCGCCGCCCATAGCATCCTCGAACTCCCCGATATTGCCATCCGCGAAGGCGGCCATGCCATTGCCGCGTCTGCGGCGGGTGCTCATGCCGGAGATGGAGCCGCCGTTATACAGCGTCTGGATGTCGCGCCAGATGCCGGTGTCGTCCATGCGCATCAGCCGGGTGGTGCGAGCGTCAATGATGGCCTCCGGCCCCGCTTCGCCCACGAGATGAAATTCCGGTCCGTTGGTGATGTGCGTCTTCGCTCCCTTGCCCATATAGCGGGCGCGGTAGGTCTTGCCGTCGGCACCGTCCACGTTATACTGCCTGCCAGGTGTCAGCGAAGCCGGATTGGTCAGCTCGTTCACGTTACCCTCTGCGTAGGTCAGCATTCCCGTCGCCAGTCGGCCTGCACCTACCGATGCGCCGGTGGCCTGGGCGATCTCGCTTTTACTCTTGGCAACCTTGCTCATGGCCAGGCCCATCAGTCCGCCCAGCAGGGCTGTCACGGCGGCAAAAGTGGCGATGGCTGCGGGATAAGGCATCTCGCCCAGCAGCTTGCCCAGTATGCCTGGTAGCTGCATCGTGTGTTTCGCCGAGACGGAGGCCATGTCGGTGGTCAGCATAGCGATGGCGGCATTGCCGGCGGCTTGCAGGGCGAACATCTGGAACTTCTGCGAAGCCGACAGGTTGTCGTTACTCATCGTCTGGTATGCGATGCCGTAAAGGTTGGCGGCCTGGGTCATCTTCGCAAACGTGCTCTGCGTGCTGGCGGCCATCTTCTTGCCGGTGTCTTCCGTCGCCTTCTGCACGCCCTGCATGGCCTGTACGCCGGCCTGCTCCCATACCAGCCACGGCTCGGTACCCAGCGCGTCCGTCCACTCCTGCACATCGGCGGGACTCAGTGCATCGTTCTGAACGACAGCCCCGCCTGTGCTTCCCGTAAGGCCAGTTCCTCCTGTCCCGTATGCAGCAATGCCATTGCTGCTCCCCGCTATGGCGCCACTCAGCCCTATCAGGGCCTCGGTATTGGCCAGCGTGGCGTCTGTGTTCGCGTCGATGCTCTGGTTCTGCAGTGCGCTGTTCATCCAGTCCGTAATCTGCTCGCTCATCTTCATGTTGATGTCGTCCATGAGCTTGCGCCAGGCTTCGGCCTGTGCATTCTGCACTTCTATCTCGTGCTGCCTTTCCAGTACCTGCCGCTCGTCGAGGTATTCATAATGTGCCTTTGCGTCGCTGGTGCCCGCATCGTCTATCACGACATAGGTGCCTGCCCCTGGCCCGCCTTTGCCGGTCAAGTTCAACTTCGCCTGCTCGTTGTAGTATTCCGCATCCCCCGCATGACTCGCCTCGAATACGCCCTGCAGCGAGCTCGTCAGTAGGTCAGCCCACTCGCGCAGCTCGGTATATAGTCGGTTCTGCGATTCCTCCGTGCGGGCAATGATTTCTTCGCGCTGCTTCGCCAGTTCGGTCTCCTCCTTGGCCAGCGAAAGATTGAGCGACATCGTGGCGTGCTTGGCATCGAGACTCAGGCGCTCGGCTTCCGCTGCGTCGCCACGGGCCTTGGCAGCGCCAGCCTCGCGCTTCAGGTCGTCGATGCGCTGCTGACCCTGCTTGCGTATCAGGTTGTAGTAGTGCTCCTGCATGGCCAGCTGTACCTGCATCTGCTTGATGGCAAGACGGTCGGCTACACGAGCCGATGCCGTGCCTGCCCCTATCAGGTTGTTGGCCCGCGAGACGCGCCCCTCCTCTACACCCAGGGCACTGATGGCCTGCTCATAGGTGGCCTTCAGGCTCTTGCCGTTGGGCAGTATGGCGTCGTTCCAGGCTATGTCAACCTGTTTCTTCACCAGCGAGGCTTCTTTCTTGACGGCATCCTGAACGGCATCGTACACCTCATGCAGCTGTGCGATGATGGCTCGCTTCTCCTTCTCCGCATTGTCGCCGCCCACGATGGCGTCAGCCCACGAGCCAAGGCCGTTCTCGCGCATGTCGCGCTCCAACTGCTCCCACGTCATGTTGTAGGCATCCTCGGCCTCTTTCAGCAGGAACGTCAGCCGCCGGGTGTTCTGCTCCATGAAGGCCTTGCCCTCCGGTGCGCCATCCTTGAATAGCAGCCCCATCTTCGTGAGGTTATCTTGCAGGTTGGTGGTAATGCCGTTGAAGGGGCGCTCCTTGGCGATGATGGCCTCTATCTCCTTCAGTTGCTTCACCACTATGGCCTGCATGGCGGTCAGGTCTTTCTGTGCCTCGCGGTTGTTGTACTTGCGGTCGCGCTCCCAGGCGGCAATCCACTCGGCCTCGATGGCCGTCCACGACACCTCGTCGAGTTCCTTGACCGATGCCCACCACTGGCGGAACTGCTGAATGAACTGCTTGTCCTCGCTGGTGAACGTCTGGCGCAGTTCCGACCGCTTCGTCAGGTGCTCCTGCTCCAGCGCGTCCAGCCGGCGGTTATACTCCGCCTCGGTCATCTGCTCGTTGGCGCGTGCTTCCTCTATCAGCTCCTTGCGCTCCGAGTAGTAGCGGTCCAGTTCGGCAATGGCTCCCTCGCTCTCCGGGGTCTTGGGTTTCTTCTTAGACCTGCCGCCTTTCTCAGGGTTTTTCCAGTCGCCTGTCGGTGTCAGGTTACGGGCATCAAGCTCCTCCTGAATCTTCAGTCGCTCCTCGTTGTACCAGGCTATGGCGTCGCGCATGTTCTTGATACCCTTGCGGGTGGCTTCGTCCATGAACTTCTTATCCATCGACAGGACTTTCTGTACGTCGGCACCGCCAGCCAAGGCACGCACAGGCTCCAGCATCTCCTTGCGGCGCTTCACCAGGGCGTTGGCATCCCACTGCTCGTAGGGGTCAATGCGCTTGTCGTAGTTGCCGTATGGGCCACGACCGTTATCGCCACCACCGTCACCACCGCCGTCACCGTTACTGCCGTTTCTCTGTTGGTTAATTCTGTTCCATACCGATGCCAGCCTTGCACGAGCGTCATTCACCTTTTGTGTATCAACGCGAGGATTATTCGTAAACCATCCCGTTATAAATGAACTGATGTCGCCCGAAGTCGTCTGCCCCTCTTTTTCTGCGATTTGTGGCAGTTCGGCAGATATCTTTTCCAAGCCTTCGATGGCAGATGCCAAGTTCTCATAGGCAGTGGCGATTTCCTCGTCCGTCGCATTGAGATTGTTCTGGATAGTTCCTATTGCTGTCTCGGCCTGTTTCTTCAGTTCGGGTATCATCTTGTCATGGTTCTCCTTCATCTTAGTGTTTGCAGCCGCAATAGAACCGTTTACATCATCGTTATAGATGCCGATTTGCTCCAGCATATCAACGAAAGTGTCGGCATAGTCCCCACGGAAGTTGTCACCTCCACGGTCATTAGCCCATCCCTTGCCACCACGCACAAGTCCGATGCCGGTAATATCTCTCAACTTTATTTGATCAAGTCCAAAAGTCTGCTCCAAATATTGGTTCACCCAGATGGCTATTATCTCATTGGCATCGGCATCAGAAAGGTTGGCACCTGTTGCCCCTTTCTGCCGGCGCATATAGTCGATGATACCCTCCTTGGTTCCTTCTGCGAAAACGAACTCTTTCCCAGCTGCGTCGTATGAGACGGTTGATAGGAACCCTTGTATGTCGTTTCTGGCTTGCGCCACCTGCTCAGCATCAAGCCTATATTCGCGCAGTTCGTCGGTAAAGTCTTTCCAATCTTCGGAAAGGTCTTCCCTGAAGTCCTGGCGCACCTTCGACTCACCCTGTGCCCTTTCACGCTCATACATCTCCGCTTGTAGCGCGGCAGCGATGCGCTCATGCGCCAGGGCTACAAGGTTTGAGTTCTCTGCGTCGGTCAACAGGAAGCCGAGATACTGGCTGTACTTCTGGTTAATCTCGTTCATCAGGTTCTTGCGCTTATCCAGGTTGCCGTTGGCATCGTGATAGGCGTTTACCAGAATGTCCAGCTTGCGCTTCTCTTCGTCCACTTTCTCGCTCAGTTCCGAAAATGCGTTGGAGGCTGCCTTGCTGCCTCCTATCCAATCTTTCAGTGCCATGTAGGCTGTCAGTATGGCGGCGGCAATGGCCATGAACACATTGGCCGTCATAGCTTTGTTAAGTCCCAACTGTGCAATCTTTGCTCTGATGGTCGCTTTCTCTTCTGCCTCTGTGGCCCAGATGAGTTTCCACTTCATAGCGATATACTGACCGGTGTACATCGTCGACAGCACGATGGTGTCCTTCATGCTGACAAGCAGCTTCCGTAGCTTCGAGAGACCTCCAAAACTCTCCACAAGGAGCAATTTTCCCAGTTCCATCCGATAGGCCATCACACCTGCGGCAACCGAGAGGAATACCATGCGCAGCCCTTTCAACACACCTTCTACATTGCCGGATATAAAGTCCACCAGACCGCGCAGCAGGTCAATGATTCCTCCGAGGAACCGTTGCGGGCCGTCTCCTACAAACATCTCCTCAAACTGATTCTTCAGTCGCTCCCACTTTGCAGCCGTCGTCTCGTTCA
>JAILAA010000059.1 GCA_024681875.1 Prevotella sp. | reverse complement strand
GCCGACATGCTGATAGCAGGTATCCTGGAGTACGACGAGGATGCTTCCGGCGACGAGATAGCAGAGGTGAAACTGGAACTGGTAAGGAGAGGCCTCAGGCACGGGCAGCAGCTACCGGAGAATTTTATTGAAGAATGTGCCAAACTGAAACGTTATTCCTATTGGAAAGGCAAACACATGTTCATGATAAACTACCACGAGATCTATACCTATCTTTTTTCCCATTGTTTTGAGAAGTTTACAGAGAAACAGCGCATAGTCCTCTACGAGTACGACGTGCAGCTGAGGATGATCCATGAGGACATGATGAAGCTGAAACCTGAACTGAAGGACTTGGAGAAGCAGACGCCCCGCACAGAAGCATCTGAACAGGAGCTGTTTAGGTTTATACATCCAAAGATAGGCGATGAAGATGGACTGCTGATTCAGGAGGAGGTGGTACGCCTGGTGAAACGGTATGGCGTGCAGATGATATGTGAGTATCTGCAGCGGATGGCACGCGAAGAAAAAATACTGCTGCCACCGAATCCTTCTACAGCTTATGCCGAGCTGGTGAGACTGGGCATGCCTACAGGTGAAGGATACAGTGAGAAACACTTCAGAAACCATTATTCAAGAAAATAGCCAAGGGCAATTAAGGGCTATCAAGGGCAATTAAGGGCAATGGGGGGATAGTAAGGGCAGGTGCTGCCTGAAACTGTCTCCCATTCATTTTTTGTATCTACTTTTGCACTCGCAAACCCCACACATACGCACGAACATTATTTATTCACTATAAAGGTCGCCTGAAAGGAAGCGACGTAAAACAAGCTTTTTATTATGACAAGAACAGAGATACAGGAATTCAAGAGATTCCTACACGTACGTAACATCTACATGATGTTTTCACAGATTTATCATCAGAATCATCTCTCAGTGAATCCTCCCACCTTGGAGGCCTATCTGGAAAAAGCCAAGGTCGAAAGTGTGATACCCCAGGCATTCGTCTATCCGAAGTCGATTTTCGGCAAGGACTTCTGGCTGGCTATCCATGAGGAATGGTTAGAAAGAATAGGAGGGCAGCGAGTCGACAACAGCGAAGCGGCACAACTGGACAGCCTGGACTTGGAGATTATCGACGTCAAGCCGAGGATCAACTGTATGGGACTTCCCAAGAATACTTGTTCGCTGAGTCTGAGAGGCGGCAAACGACTGACGCTGAATCAGGAACACTCGCGGATGATAGCCAAGAAACTATCAACCCATATGCTGCTGACCAGGAGCCGTCAGACTACCGATGTGGTGCTGATGTTCAACCGGACACGAGGTGTTGATGTGAAGTTCAAGGCGGGTTCCAACAGCCTGCAGTTCAACAATGCAGAGCTGGCCAACCGCCTCATTGAACTCTTGAGTCTCGACCCCGAAAAAGAGTACTTTCAGTTGGGAATCGAGTTGCTGGCTGAGACGAACGACTATTTGTTGTTTATGTTAAGGAAATAAGATATAAGGAAAATGTGAAAAGGATATTGACAATTGATAATTGACAATTAAAAGCAATGGAAAGAATTGTTAGAATTCTGAATCAGAGCGGGCTGCAGACCCGTCAGTACATGGATCGCAAGACAGGCGACCAGAAAGTGATTAACTCGGTAGTGCTGAAGTTGACCGACGGCACGGACACCTTCCTCGGTGAGATTACCGGAGAGAGGGCGGTGAACTGTCCGAAGTACGACCCGCAGTACATCTATAAGGTGCAGTGCTCAATGGTGGTACGTGAGTGGAACTCTCAGCAGACGGGCGAGGCTATGCAGGCCACAACGATTTATGTGGACAAGATAAACATGGTATGACGCTTGAATATTTAGAGCTGATGGAAGACATTGAAAAATGTAAAAATGCAAAAATGGAAGAATTAAAGAATTCGGCACGCAGAAAGTGTATCAGGAGTTTCAAGTCGAATACCCGTGTGTTTGATGATGACTCTATTGAGGTGAAACCGCAAGAGAGGGGCGTGCCCTCGCAGAAGGATGCGAAGAAGGTGGGCAGGTCGAAGCGTTACGCTACCACTGGCAAGAACCCGCTGACGTGTATCGAACTGAAATGTCCGGAGGACGTGGTCGATAAGGCAGCCTTTTTCCACAAGGAACTGGCAAAGCTGACTAAAGACATGGAGATAGAGAAACCCCAGTTGCCTGATGGCGAGTTTTTGGTCAACAAAGACAGCCTGAAGGTGTGTCTTGTAAAGGGTGAGCATCCCCAGTTGATGGCCTGGCTCACATTCGAGGTTGAAGGAGTATTGGACGTAAGGAAGCAGTTGTACCAACTTACAAGTGAGATTGACAAATGTTTTGTTATCAACGAAGCTTCGGTCTGCCAACAGAAGTAATTACCAAGGAACAGTTTCGGGCGCTTATCAAGGCGCCTGAAACTTCCAAGAAAGTGAAGGAGGCCCGCGAGGCTCTGGCCAAAGGCGACAAGAATACCTACGGCAGCAAGAAAAAGGGCTTGCCCTTTGTGATATTCATTGCTACGTATGATGAGTCGGACAAGGAGTTCGAGAACAAGCAGACTGGCGAGAAAACCACACGCAGGGGTCTGTGGAGGAATCAGAAGTTCTGCCGGCTGAATGGTTTGTGCGTCATCGACTTTGACCACATCGAGGGCGATGTCCGCAAGGTATGGGAGGAGGCCTACGCCAGACTCAGCGATGAGGATAAGGCAAGGATTCTCTTTGTGTTCGTTACGCCATCTGGGCATGGCTTGAAGGTCGTCTTTATGGCAGATGCTGCCATTGGCAACCTGATTGACAACCAGATAGTGTTCTCGCAGAAACTGGGATTGGATCCCGACGAGAGCTGCAAGGATGGCAGTCGCGGTGCATTCCTGACTACGGAGGAGGATATCATCCTGCTGGATGAACGCATCTTCGACTATGAGAATCCGGAATTTGGCGAGAAATACAATGAGGCGTACCACGAGGGGAAGTCGCAGCCTACGATACAGACTCACCCCCAGCCCCTCTCTGTGAGCGAGGGGAATGGTCAGACTCAAGAGCAAAAACTGTCTACGCCCCTCCCTCACAGGGAGGGGATGGGGGAGGGTCTTCCTCTTTATCACGGCGTGCCCTACAGCAAGATTGTGGCGGCTTGGCTTGGCGATAAGAAGGTGGAGCCTGGCGACAGGCACCGCACCTCGCTGGTGTTGGCAGACCACCTGCGGTATATCACGGACAACGACCCCGTGCTGATAGAGCGGATTCTGCGTGAGACACCCTTCGTGAAAGATATCGTTGAGGAACGCAACGAGAATGTGGCCCAGACGGTGAAGAGTGCGCAGGACTATGAATTCCTGAAAGGCATACCTCGTAGGATGCAGAAGGCTCTGGAGGCTACCGGAGCTACGGAATCGTCTCAACCCTCTGACGTCAGCCCTCAGACCTCTCCCAACGAGGACGACGTCTACGATGCCTTACCTCTTGCAAAGTGGGCTGAGGAACTGCAGCAAATGGCAGAGCATTACCCCTGCATGAAGGAACTGTTCCTGAATGTGCATCCGTATAAGTTGCCTGCCGTGCTGTTCTCGTCGGCGGCACTCTTCGGCACCCTGATGACGCGGGCATGGTACCACTTCTGGTTTGAACCTGAACTCGTGCGCCGACTGAACTACTGCATCTTCATCATCGGTGACCCGGGTGCTGGTAAGAACGTCATTGAGAAGTTCTACAAGAAGATTGCCGACCCGATGATCCAGGCAGATTCTTGTCTGATTGATGCGGTAAACCGCTACAAGGAGGGTCGCACGGAGCGTTCCACTTCGACAAAGGCACAGAAAGGCGAGGCCTTGAAACGTCCTGTGGTAGGCATCCGGGTACATCCTGCCCGCACGGCTACGGGTGAGTTTATCCGCCACATGAATGCTGCCGTGGTAAACATCCAGGACAGGAAGCTGAATCTGCACATGTTCTCGTTTGATGCCGAACTGGACAACGTCAACAAGAACAACAAGGGTGGCGACTGGAAGGATCGCGAAATCCTGGAACTGAAGGCTTTCCACAATGAGGAGGATGGTCAGATGTATGCCAACCAGGAGAGCGTCACGGGTATGTTCAACGTCTATTGGAACTTCATCTACACCGGTACGCCGTATGCCCTGCACCGCAAGGTGAACCAAAGGAATTTCGGTACGGGTATGAGCACCCGACTGGCTGTGATCCCCTTACCCGACAAGGGTCTGGCGAAGCGTCACCAGCAGGTAAATCCTGATGCCAACGAGACGCTGAAGACGTGGGCCTACCGTCTGGATAGGGTAGAGGGCGAACTGCCCATTGAACCCTTGAACGACGAGACCTACGACTGGCAGTCAAGTCACTTGGAGATTGCGGAGTTCAACGGCGACAAGGCTGACCGTACCCTGCTGAAGCGTATTCCGTACTACGGCATCGGCATCTCGTTGCCCTTTATCCTGATGCGTCATTGGGACGAGTGGCAGGAGTCGAGAACCCTGACGATGGATGACATGGATAAGCGCCTGTGCCGCCTGGCAATGGATATCCAGTACAAGTGCCAGCAGTTCTTCTTCGGCGAGATGGCCTATAACTATTTTGCTGATCAGAACAAAGAGTTTGTTGTACGTAAGCGCAGCACCCGCTACAGTGAGTGCTTCCGCAAGTTGCCCGAGGAGTTCAAGACGCAGCAGTATATGGAGGTGTTCGGCTGCTCTCAGCAAGCCGCTTCACGTGCCATCACCCGATTCCGCAATGACGGAGTGATTGAGGTGGTGAAGTACGGTGTATATAAGAAAATGGTGAGTGAGTTGCCTTAAGGCTCTCACTTACTCACTTACAACTTACTCACTTCGGACATTTGTGGTAAACATTCTTGGCAAGCCAAGCGGCAAAGCCGAGCGAAACATGAAACATTAAAATTC
>JAILAA010000036.1 GCA_024681875.1 Prevotella sp. | reverse complement strand
GACTCGGCAGAGTCCAAGCATGCTTGACTCTGCTCTCGCTGCTCCATCATTTCTCTGAATTCCATATATCATATATTTAATGGCTGCAAAGATACGAATAAGCGAGCGAAATACCAAATTATATTTGAGTATTTCCAAGCGCGAGTATCTTCGACGGCACGTCAAATTTACTAATTTTCTTGCAGAATAAGGGTGCTGGAGGGGAAAATCCTTCTAAGATTTAGGAGTTTCACCCCTCCGTTTTAGGATTTATCCTTTGCAAATCAGCCGAAAAATGCCGTACTTTGCACCGTGAACAAGAAACATTTAGAGCCCTTTGATAAGAGGCGGCTATAATGCAGGGATTAATAACAATTAAAAGTATAGGAGATTAAGATATGAAGAAGACGATAGTGAGCACTAATCGGCTGATGATTCTGGCAATGATGATGGTCATGACTATCTCTGCCCGCTCGGCTATGCCGCTTGGCTCGTCCAAGAACGCAATGAGCTATAACGCAGCAAAGAACGAAGCCCTCTTCCTCTCTGACAAGGGTACCACAAGACTAATGAGTGTCTTGGGGTGGGTCCCTGGCTTACGCGCTCAACCTCACCGCTGCACAGTATGAGGCTGTCTATGAGATCAATCTCGACTACCTGATGAGCCTGAACGGAAACGCTGATGTCTTCGGCATCTGGTGGGATCGCCGTAACGCTGACCTCCGCTATGTCCTGAACAGCTGGCAGTTCGACAAGTATGTGTCACTCTCCCACTTCTATCGTCCTGTAGCATGGAAGGCCGGTAGCTGGACGTTTGCAGTGTACTCTCACTACAACAGAGGCCATTTCTACAAAGACCGTCCAACGGTGTTCGTGACTTACAAGGGTGGAAACAACCATCGCGATGTCCGCTTCTATGCTGACCGCAAGGTGACAAAGCCCGTTGTACATCATGCACCAGCACCAGCTCCGCATCACTCATCGGCACCTGTGAAAGTTGACAAGCGTCACGGTATTACAAACCACACCTTGGCCAGCAACACACCACGCCACGGACATAGTAATGCAGGTCATTTCGGACGCAGATAAGGAGTACGTTTTGCCTCTACATATGCCTTTCAAAAGGACACGGGGACTCTCAGAAATGGGAGTTCTTGCGTCCTTTTAGTAGCAAGCGACAAGTCGATAACCCTTTTTAAATGTAGAACACGAACTTTGTTCCTTTCGAGCCTACGCCATCAAAAACTGCAGGAACAGGAAACTGGTTGATAAGCATGTCAACCTCTTCTTCCTCCAAATATGTGGTCAGCTCCAGTTCAATGGCCTTGAACGCGCCTTGCCCATAAAGTTCTTCGAGTGTGTGCCACATGACAGTTGGATTGCCGACAGGCCAGTGAATCAGCATCAAGTCCACATAGTCAAGCCCCAGCTGCTTCATGGAATGGTCAACTGTACGCAAGGCTTCCTCCTTCGTATAGCAGGAATCGCATATCTTTGTCGTGATGAACAGTTCTTCACGAGGAACGCCACATGCCCGAACTGCATCCCCCACGCCTTTTTCGTTGTAGTACATAGCAGCCGTGTCGATACTCCCATAGCCTACCGATACGGCATCTTCAGGCCGTTATTCAATACTTTGTATTTCATATCACTTTCCTTGATTAGTATGTTGATGACTTGGATTCCACAAACTGCCAACGACCATCGTTCTTAGCCAGTCTTGACTTCATCTGCAGCCTCCATGTATGACGGCCACCACCATAGACAGCAGCATTGACCCTGCTACGACCAGTCATTTCCGCTGTCGTTCCATTCACAGTTATGCAAATCTCGTCATCCTCTACGGAATAGTAGTTAAGCGTACCATTCTCTATCTCATGCAGATACTGCTGCTTAGGCTGTCTGGCTCCGGTCATGTGAATCAGAACCGAACCTTCAGCAAGAATCGTATCGAGTGTTGCAATGTCCTTGGCTATCATTGCTTGGTACATCTGCTTGTAAAGTTGTTCTATGCACTTCTTGTCATCCATATTGTTGTTTTTGTTTTGTAAATACTTGTGCTCTATCAGTGGTTTTAACTCTCGTTCGAAGATACCACGTTCTACTATCCTATAGTGTGGACGGTATGCCTTACGATATTCTGGAGAATGGCTGATGGCATATCTGCCGATTGACAGAATGCTGTCAATGAAAGCCTTGTCCTGCTGAAAACAAGGGAGTCCAAGTTGCATCTGGTCAATCGCGCCAATAATTACGTGCCAGCGGTCTCTCCAAGACTCAACAGTAGGACGCTTCTTGCTGTTAGCGCTACGAATGAAGGCATCCAATAGCAAATCCTCTGGTGTCATCAAGGGCGTGCTCACCGACATGGTGAACTGCATCCGCGAGCTGGTGCTGGAGGGCAAGTCGGTGAAGATACCGAACCTCTGCATCTTCTCGGCAGGCATCAAGACCACGGGGGCCGACAAGGCCGACGAGTTCTCTGCCGCCACCAATGTGGAGAGCGCCTACCTGAAGGCACGCAGCACCGGCCGCTTCACCCGCGAGGAGGTGACGAAGAAGGCCAGCATCCGCGAGCTGCCTGAGTACAGCACGCCCACCGAGGGCGGTGGCGGAGGCGACGAGCCTTAACCCCGGGGGCAGGGCTGACAAGAGCCGGCAACGGCCCTGCCCCACCCCATCACGACCCAACGACCAACACACGCACTATACGACTAAAACGAACAACACACACACTAAACGACCAAACGACCATGAAGAAAGAAACTTGGAAGACCATCATTCAGGTCATCGTATCGATTCTCACGGCGGCTCTGACCGCCCTTGGTACGACCTCGTGCATGGGCCACGGCCCACTCGCCTTCTGAACAGACTGACCGCCCGGTTGCCTCTGCGTCCGCAATCTCTCACACACTTGAGGTTGCGGATTTCTTTTTTTGTCACATTATTGTAACACCAATCGTTCGTGTTTCTTCGGAATTTTTGCTACCTTTGCACCCCAAAGCGTGTATGTGACTTATGAGAATACTTGTTGTAGACGACGAACAGGACATCTGCGAGATACTGCAATACAACCTGGAGACGGAAGGCTTTGAGGTCGCTACGGCCCATTCGGCCGAAGAGGCGCTCCAGCTTCCGCTGCACGAGTTTTCGCTGATTCTGCTTGATGTGATGATGGGCGAGATGTCGGGGTTCCAGATGGCGCGGCGGCTGAGGGAGCGCCCCGCGACCGCGCAGACTCCCATCATCTTCATCACGGCGCTCGACGGCGAGGACAACCTGGTGAAGGGGCTGAACATAGGCGCCGACGACTATATAGCCAAGCCGCTGAGCATGAAGGAGGTGAAGGCCAGGGTGAGAGCGGTGCTCAGGCGAGCGTCGGCGAGTCGTCAGGACAGGGCACCCGACACCGGTCAGCACCAGGGCCCGGCGGGTCGTGACAACAGGATTTGCTATGAAGGCATCGCGCTCGACCTGGACGCGAAGACCGTCGCCCTCGATGGCAAGGAGCTGGTGTGCACGAAACTGGAGTTCGAGCTGTTGTCGTTTTTTCTCCAGCACCCGGGCAGGGTGTTTTCGCGCGAAGACCTGCTGAAGTATTGCTGGCCACAGGACGTGCTGGTGCTCGACCGCACGGTGGATGTGAACATCACCCGGCTACGGAAGAAAATAGGCCGCTACGGCAAACAGATAAAAACGCGTGTGGGCTATGGCTACTACTTTACGGAGTAAATCGTTTCAGCGCAATTTGCTGCTCAGCATCGGCGGTGTGTTTGTGCTCTTCGCCGTCTGCTTCAGCGTGTATCAGTACCAGCGCGAGAAGGAGTACAAGATTGACATCCTGCACTCGCGCCTGCAGATGTACAACTACGAGATGGTGCAGACGCTGGGCGAGGACAGCCTGACCAATGCCCGTCTGTTTCGGGACTATGTAGAACGGCACAGCATGGAAGGTCTTCGTGTGTCGATGATTGACAGGAACGGGCGCGTCATTCTTGACAGCTACGATGCCAATCCCGGCTCGCTGGGCAACCACCTGCAGCGAACGGAAATCCAGCAGGCATTGCGCGATGGCAACGGCTACGACATCAAGCGCCTGTCGCAGTCCACCCACGAGACCTATTTCTATTCCGCCACCCGCTTCGGCGATGTCATCGTGCGTGCCGCCGTGCCTTATTCTGCCGAGTTGACGCGTTCGCTGCAGGCCGACAACACCTACATCTACTTTGCCATCGCCCTGACCCTGCTGCTGGGCATCGTGCTCTACCTGAGTACTCGTCGCATCAGTCGCCATATCGGTTATCTTCGTGAGTTCGCAGTCAAGGCTGAAAGGCTATGGGTAGGCGAGACCTCCGCGAAGCGCCTGAGCACCAACGGAGCGCAAGAAAGCTCGGGAATGGAAGGCAAGGAGCTGGACCACGAACTGGAGCGACGCCTGCCCGACGACGAGTTGGGCGAC
>JAILAA010000199.1 GCA_024681875.1 Prevotella sp. | reverse complement strand
CACACCATCACCGAGGTGAAGAACGGCGAGGGTCCCCACCCCATCAAGACGCCTAAGGGCTGGCTGCACCTTGCCCACGGCGTGCGTGCCACAGCCGACGGTCTGCGCTACGTATTATATCTGTATATGACGGCCCTTGACGACCCCACACGCGTTATCGCCCGCCCCGGCGGTTTCTTCCTTGTACCCGAGGGAAACGAATACCTTGGTGACGTGATGAATGTAGCGTTTGCCAACGGCTGGATTGCCGACGGCGATGGCCGCGTGTTCATCTACTACGCCTCGGCCGACACTCGTATGCATGTTGCCACCTCGACCGTCGACCGTCTCATCGACTACTGCATGAATACGCCAGAAGACGGCTATACTACTGCCGCAAGCGTAGAAACCATCAAGAAACTTATTACTAAAAACAGAAATAATGGCTAGCTTAAAAGAAAAAATCGGCTATGCGTTAGGAGACGCAGCTGCCGGCGGCATCACCTGGAAAGTGATGTCCATCGCCTTCCCCGTGTTCTTCACCAGCATCTTCGGCTTGACTGTCGCCGATACAGCCGCTCTAATGCTCATCGCACGCATGTTTGATGTAGTCACCGACCCGCTGATGGGCTCGCTGGCCGACCGCACTCAGTCGAAGTGGGGCACCTACCGTCCCTGGCTTATTTATGGTGCCGTGCCCTTTGGCGTCATCTTCGCCCTGCTGCTCTACACGCCCGACTTCGGCCCTGTGGGCAAGCGCATCTGGGCCTACACGTTCTATCTGCTGATGATGGCGTGCTACACCGCTGTCAACGTGCCCTACGGCTCGCTATTGGGTGTGATGACCGACGACGACAACGAGAAGAACCAGTTCTCGTCGTTCCGTATGGTGGGCGCCTACGCCATGGGATTCATCACCCTGTTCTCCTTCCCCTACCTGCAGAAGATGGTGGGTGGCACCGAGCAGCACCAGTACGCCGTGCTCGGCATCTTCTTCGGCGTGTTGGCCGCTGCCGGCACACTGGCCTGTGGACTGATGACGAAGGAGCGCCTGAAGCCCGTGCGTGCTGAGAAATTCTCGTTCAAGCCCTTCGCCGACCTAGTGAAGAACAAGCCGTGGATCTACCTCACGCTCATCGGTATCTGCACCAACTTCTTCAACGGCTTCCGCTATGCCGTAGCCGCTTATATGTTCGACTACATTCTGGGCAAGGAGATTACGATGGGCAGCCTCATCATCAACTACACCGTGTTTATGATGTTCGGCGAGGCCACGTGTATGGTGTTCGGCGGACTGTCGCCGAAGTTCACGAAGTGGGTTGGTTCGAAGCGCAAGGCCTTCATGCTGGCCGCCGTCATCTGCGCAGCCTTCTCCGTGCTGTTCTTCTTCATGCCGAAAGATCCTGCCTATATCTGGCTGCTCATTGCCATCGTTATCCTCACCAGCGTGGGCATCGGTCTCTACTCGCCCCTGCTCTGGTCGATGTATGCCGACGTGGCCGACTATGCCACTGAGAAGAACGGCACCAGCTCGACAGGCCTTATCTTCTCCTCCGGCACGATGGCACAGAAGTTCGGCACCGCCATCAGCGGCTCATTGGTAGCTATGCTCCTCGGCTTCTCCGGCTTTGAGTCGGGCACCGACCCCACAACGGGCGAGACTATCGTCACGATTACAGACCTAGAGTCGGTGAAATCTATGATTTGGTGTCTCTTCTCTATCTTCCCTGCCATCATCGCAGGTATTATCATCATTCTTACGCGCATCTATCCCATCAAGAAATAAGCCATCCACGTATATGTCAACAATCGCATTGTTTTTTGACGATTTATGATAAAAAGTTTTGTATTTTGGATAAATTTGGCGAACTTTGCAAGCTGAACACAATATAATATAATTAAACTGAAACAAAAGCCATGGCTGAAAAAATGGAAGTGAAAGCGCTCGACCAAGTGGTGGTTCGCTTCTCAGGAGACTCCGGCGATGGAATGCAGCTGGCGGGAAATATCTTTTCTACCGTCAGTGCCACCGTTGGCAACGGCATCTCAACGTTCCCCGACTATCCCGCAGACATCCGCGCCCCGCAAGGTTCGCTGACTGGCGTCAGCGGCTTTCAGGTGCACATCGGCGCCGGCAAGGTCTACACCCCCGGTGACCTGTGCGACGTACTGGTGGCTATGAACGCCGCTGCCCTGAAGACACAGTACCGCTATGCCAAGCCAGGGGCTACCATCATCATTGATACCGACAGCTTCGGGCCGAAAGACCTGGAGAAGGCACAGTTCAAGACTGCTGACTACCTCGGCGAGATGGACATCGATCCCGACCGCGTCATCGCTTGTCCGATGACACAAATGGTGAAAGCCGCCTTGGAAGACTCCGGCATGGACAACAAGGCCATGCTGAAGTGCCGCAATATGTTCGCTCTGGGCCTTGTGTGCTGGCTCTTCGACCGCGACCTCAACCTCGTGGCCAACTTCCTGAAAGAGAAATTTGCCAAGAAGCCTGCTATCGCCGAGGCCAATATCAAGGTGATACAGGCTGGCTTCGACTACGGACACAACACCCACTCGTCGGCCACCAACGTTTACCGCATCGAGTCGAAGGTGAAGGAACCCGGACGCTACATGGACATCACGGGCAATAAAGCCACGGCTTACGGTCTCATCGCCGCAGCCGAGAAAGCCGGTCTGCCCCTCTACCTTGGCAGCTATCCCATCACACCAGCCACCGATATCCTGCACGAGCTGTCGAAGCACAAGTCATGCGGCGTTATCACCGTGCAGTGTGAGGATGAAATCAGCGGCTGCGCATCGGCTGTCGGCGCTGCCTTCGCAGGAGCCTTGGCAGCTACCTCGACTTCCGGCCCCGGCGTCTGTCTGAAGAGCGAGGCCATGAACCTGGCCGTCATCGATGAGCTGCCGCTCGTCATCATCGACGTGCAGCGCGGCGGTCCCTCGACGGGTCTGCCCACGAAGAGTGAGCAGACCGACTTGCTACAGGCCCTCTATGGCCGCAACGGCGAGAGCCCCATGCCTGTCATCGCTGCCCTCAGTCCCACGGACTGCTTCGACGCTGCCTTCGACGCTGCGAAGATGGCACTCGAGCACCTGACACCTGTCGTACTGCTGACCGATGCCTTCGTGGCCAACGGTAGCGGTGCTTTCCTGTTGCCCGAGTCGATGGACGAGCTGGAAGACATCAACCCGCCCTACGTCACACCAGAGCTGAAAGGACACTATACACCTTACTTCCGTGACCCGGAGACGCTGGTGCGCTACTGGGCTATCCCCGGACAGGAGGGCTATACACATATCCTCGGCGGTCTGGAGAAAGACGGCCGCACCGGCGCTATCAGCACCGACCCTGAGAACCACGACGAGATGTGCCGTCTGCGTGCCGAGAAGGTGGCACGTATCCCCGTGCCCGACCTCGTGGTGGAGGGCGACCGCGACCGTGCAGACCTGCTCATCGTAGGTTTCGGCTCTACCTACGGCCATCTGTACAGCGCCATGCAGGAGCTGCGCAAGAAAGGCCATCGCGTGGCCCTGGCACAGTTCCGCTACATCAACCCGCTGCCGAAGAACACGGCTCGCGTGCTGCGCAAGTATCCCAACGTGGTCGTGGCCGAGCAGAACCTTGGTCAGCTGGCTGCCTATCTGCGCTCCAAGGTCGACGAGTTCGTGCCCTATCAGTTCAACCAAGTCAAGGGACAGCCTTTCGTGGTCAGTGAACTGGTGGAAGCCTTCGAGAACATCCTCGAACCCAGAAGAACACGATCAAACATAACGTCTGTCAGCCTTTCTATGTCCGATTAAACAAAAAGCCATGAACGAATACACTTTTAACGATTATAAGAAAGGGCAACCGAGGTGGTGCCCTGGTTGTGGCGACCATTTCTTCCTGGCATCGCTACATAAGGCGATGGCCGAGACAGGTGTAGCACCGCATGAGATGGCCGTCATCTCAGGTATCGGCTGTTCAAGCCGCCTGCCATATTACGTCAACACCTATGCCATGCAGACCATTCACGGCCGTGCTGCTGCTATCGCTACAGGAGCGAAGGTTGTGAACCCGAAGCTCTGCATCTGGCAAATCAGTGGCGACGGTGACGGTCTGGCCATTGGCGGCAACCACTTCATTCACGCCATGCGCCGCAACATCGACCTGAACATGATTCTGCTGAACAACCGCATCTACGGTCTGACAAAGGGTCAGTATTCGCCCACGTCGCCCCGTGGCTTCGTCAGCAAATCGAGCCCTTACGGCACCGTCGAGGATCCGTTCCGTCCTGCCGAGCTGTGCTTCGGTGCCCGTGGCCATTTCTTTGCTCGCTGTGTGGCCACTGACGCCAAAGGTTCTGTTGAGGTGCTGAAGGCCGCCTACGAACATAAAGGCGCCAGCGTCACCGAGGTGTTGCAGAACTGCGTCATCTTCAACGACCACTGTCACGACATCGTCTATAACAACGAAGGGCGCCGCAAGAATGCCATCTATGTGTGTCACGGTGAGAAGCTTGTCTTTGGTGAGAACAACGAGTTCGGACTGGTGCAGCAGGGCTTCGGCCTGAAAGTGGTGGAGATTGGCAAGGACGGCTACACCATAGACGATGTCCTTGTGCATGACGCTCACTGTGAGGACAACACCCTGCAGCTGAAGCTCGCCATGATGTCGCCTGAAGACGGATTCCCCATCGCCCTCGGCGTCATCCGCGACGTGGAGGCTCCCACCTACAACGAGGCCATTCACCAGCAGATTGCCGACGTCTCCGCTCAGAAGAAGTACCACAACTTCATGGAGCTGCTTGAGACCAACGACATCTGGGAAGTGAAGTGAGACAACAACCACAGATTACACAGATTTTATAGATTACCATGCGCAGCAAAAATCTGAGAAATCCGTGAAATCTGTGGTAGTATGAACTATTAATTATAATGAGATGCTGATACTGTTTAAGCTCCTTGGCTCGTTGGCTCTGCTGATGTTCGGTATGAAGTCGATGAGTGACGCCCTGCAGAAGATGGCCGGCCCACAGCTGCGCCATGTGCTCGGGGCTATGACCACCAACCGCTTCACCGGCATGTTGACGGGTACCGTCGTCACGGCATCGGTGCAGTCATCGACGGCCACTACGGTGATGACCGTCTCGTTTGTCAACGCCGGCTTGCTGACGCTGGCACAGGCCATCTCGGTGATCATGGGTGCCAATATCGGCACCACGCTCACTGCCTGGATCATGGCGCTGGGAGCCTCTTTCGATATCAGCATCGTCAGCTACGTGGGTTTCTTCGTGGGCATCATCCTTATCTATATGAAGAAGCACCGTTACATCGGCGACTTCCTCTTTGGTTTGGGATTGCTGCTCTTGGGACTGACCACGCTGCGCATGACTGGCAACGAGATGGATCTGGGACATAACCCGTCGGTGCTGTCGTTCTTCCAGTCGTTTGACCCCGACTCGTTCTGGACCACGCTGGTATTCCTGCTTTTGGGTGGCGTGCTGACGTTCTGCGTGCAGTCGTCGGCAGCGGTAATGGCCATCACGATGCTGCTCTGCGGCTCGGGTGCCATGCCTATCTACCAAGGCATCGCACTGGTGTTGGGTGAGAATATCGGCACCACCATCACCTCGAACCTCGCAGCCCTCTCGGCCAACACACAGGCTCGCCGGGCAGCTTTGGCCCACATGTTCTTCAACGTGTTTGGCGTCATCTGGATTCTGATTGTGTTCCGCTGGTTCATCGATGGCGTGGTCTACGTTGTCGACAACATGATGGGACAGGCCGAGGCTTCCATGCAGTCGAAGCTGACGTTTACGCTGGCCGCCTTCCACACGGGCTTCAACGTCATCAACGCCAGCATCCTCATCTGGTTCATCCCGCAGATAGAGAAGTTCGTGTGCTGGGTCATCAAGTCAAAGAAGGTGGACGAGGAGGAGGACTTCCGCTTGCATTTCATTACTGCCGGCTTCATGAAGACGCCTGAGCTCTCGGTGCTTGAGGCGCAGAAGGAGATACAGTCGTTCAGCGACCGTATGCAGCGTATGTTCGGCATGGTGCAGGAACTGCTCAACGAGTCGTCGTCGCTGACGGGCAAGAAACAGGACGACGAGAAGTTCAACAAGCTCTTCTCACGCATTGAGAAATATGAGGGCATCAGCGACAACATGGAGTTGGAGATTGCAAAATATCTGGAGCAGGTCAGCGATGCCCATCTCTCTGACGAGACGAAGGGCAAGATTCGTGCCATGCTGCGTGAGATTAGCGAACTGGAAAGCATCGGTGACGCCTGCTACAACATGGCGCGCACCATCAGCCGCAAGTACACACAGAAACAGGATCACTTCAATGAGCAGCAGTACAGCCATCTGCACCAGATGATGGGTCTCACCGAGGACGCTTTGACACACATGAACAAGCTCATGGCTGGACGCAAGGAAAGCTACGATGTGAACCGCACGTTCAACATTGAAAACGAGATCAACAATTTCCGCAACCAACTGAAGGCACAGAACATCATCGACATCAACAATCACGCCTACTCCTACGCCGAGGGCACCGTCTATATGGATCTCATCAACGAGTGCGAGAAGCTGGGCGACTACGTGGTGAACGTCGTTGAAGCCCGCATGGGTACCCGTCAGCGTGAAGCGTAATCGAAGTTAGAATTAAGAAGTTAGAATTAAGAAGTGTCGCCTTCGGCGAGTAAGAATTAAGAATAAAGATGAGTTTTACCGAACAAGCCAACAAGATTTTCAATCAGGCTATTATCGACTATCACCTGACGGACAACGTCGATACGCCTATCCGCAATCCATACGAGCGCGGCACTATCGAGTTCCGCCTCTATCTGAAGTGCTGGATAGACACCGTGCAGTGGCATTACGAGGACATTATCCGCGACCCACACATTGACCCCACGGAGGCATTGGCACTGAAGCGTCGCATCGACCGCTCTAATCAGGATCGCACAGACCTTGTGGAGGATATCGACTCCTACTTTCGCCATACTTACAGCGAGGTGAAGCCCTTGCCTGATGCACGGCTGAACACAGAGAGCCCTGCCTGGGCCGTCGACCGCCTCAGCATCTTAGCACTAAAAATATATCACATGAAGGAGCAGGTAGAACGCGAAGATGCCAGTGATGAACATCGCGCCAAGTGCCAGGCCAAGCTCAACGTGCTGCTGGAGCAGCAGGTGGATCTCTCCACAGCCATCGACCAACTCCTTGAGGACATTGAGACTGGACGTAAGTACATGAAGGTCTACCGTCAGATGAAGATGTACAACGACCCCGCTACCAACCCTGTGCTGTATAACAAAGCGCCCTAAGGGGGTAAAGAGATGAAACGCAAGCATATCCTGGTCATCCGCTTCTCCGCCCTCGGCGATGTCGCCATGGTGGTGCCCGTGGTCTACTCACTGGCCATGCAGTACCCCGATGTGCGCATCACTGTGCTTAGCAGGCCCTTCGCCCGTCCGCTGTTTGAGGACCTGGCGCCCAACGTCAGCTTTATGGAGGCTGACCTGAAAAGCGAGTACCATGGCATAAGAGGACTGAACAGCCTCTACCGCCGACTGGTGGCGAAGCAGTTCACACATGTGGCCGATCTTCACAGTGTGCTACGCTCCGACTACCTGCGCCTACGTTTCAATATGGGACGCTTCCGTGTGGAACATGTTGAGAAGCACCGTCGTCAGCGTCGCCATCTGGTGGCCAAGAGCAGCAGGAAGAAAGTGGAGCAATTGCCCACGTCATTCGAGAACTATTTGAACGTCTTCCGCCGTCTCGGCTTTCCTATTGAGAAGCCCTCATTCACCTCTATCTTCCCGCCTGAAGGCGGCAATCTTAACCTCCTGCCTGCTGCCATCGGCCCGAAACGCTCGTGGGAACAGTGGATAGGCATCGCCCCCTTTGCAGCCCATCAGGGAAAGATTTACCCTGTGGAAAAGATGGAGCAGGTTATCGCCCTATTGACGCAACGATACCCCAAGGCCCGTCTCTTTCTCTTCGGCCGCGGCCGTCAAGAAGACCAGTTATTCCCCCAATGGCAGCACAAATTCCCGCAATGCACTAACGTAGGCAGCCACTTAGAGACCATGCACCAAGAGCTTATCCTGATGAGTCATCTGGATGTGATGCTATCGATGGATTCGGCCAATATGCACATGGCGTCACTCACTGCCACGCCCGTCGTCTCCGTCTGGGGCGCCACGCATCCCTTCGCAGGTTTCTTAGGCTGGAACCAGTCTGCCGACAATGCCATCGGCCTCGACCTCGACTGCCGTCCTTGCAGCATCTATGGCCAGAAACCCTGCAAGCGCGGCGACTATGCCTGCCTCCACGGCATCACGCCAGAAAGCATTGCCAATAAGATCAGTCATATGATAGACAATAACCACTAACCATAATCATTAACCCCAGATACTCAACAACCATGAAGAAGTACGTATGCGACGTATGTGGATACGTCTATGATCCTGAAGTAGGTGATCCTGAGGGCGGCATTGCCGCAGGTACCGCATTTGAAGACATCCCCGATGACTGGGTGTGCCCCGTCTGCGGCGTTACAAAGGAGGACTTCCACGCAGAAGACTAAGGATTATTCGTTCCTTTGCCGCTTATCTGACAACTTCCGTAAACTCAGGTTTCGCACCTGTGGCAACTGTTACATAAATAGTGGCGGTTGTCTCTTGTCCGCTCATGTCGCGGCTTTTCACCGTAAACTGGTAGTCGGTGCCGTCGGGCGTCGGGCGCCTGCCTACCGTCAGCGGCGTTCCCAATGGGAACTGGTAGCTGGAACAGGCTGCGTCGAAGAGTGCCTTCTCCTCATCGGTCACAGGCAGCTGAGCCGAATACTCAGGCAGAGGCTCCACAGTACCCTCTTTATACCCATTCTCTTTCAGAAAACGGTCAAGTTCCTTCTCGGCTGCAGTCACACGTGCTGTACGTACGCCATAGCCTTTGCGTATGGTGGCCTTGGGCAGTGCCTTTGCCAGTGCATCAGCCGACGTATTCAGTCCGCCACTGCCAAAGGTGCAGAACGGCACAATAACCTTGCCGGCAAAGTCATATTCCTTGACCAGCGTGGAGATGGGCATGGCATAAGTACCAAACCAGATAGGATAGCCTAAGAATATGACGTCATAATCGGCAATCTTCTTCTTCAACGGCTTCAGGGCCGGTGTCTGTCCGCTTTCGCGCTCACGACCCGAGCGCTGGATGGTCTCCTGGAAGTTCCCCGAATACGGCTCCACAGCCTCTATGGCCTCCACTTCGGCTCCCGTCTGTTTCTGCAACTCAAGAGCCACGGTCTTCGTTGTGCCCGTCTCAGAATAATAGAGCACCAACATTTTCTGTGCTATGCCTGTAGTGACAGCAGACATGGCAGCAAGTGATAATAGTAGCTTTTTCATCATCAAATCTATTAAACGCTGCAAAGATAAGCATTTATTCTCACACCGCCACTATAACGGCTCGATATTTTTATTCTCTAAATCGCTATGCAATTTACAAAAAACAAACCCGCAAATTCATCTTCCGCAAGCGCTATATGAAAAAAAAACGTCAAACTTTTGGCTGATTCAGATTTTCATCGTACCTTTGCAGCGTCAAAAGCGAAACTGTTGTTTTCCTTCTCGGAGACAAAGGCGGTCGCGAAGAAGACAAAGGCCCAGATGGCGGAATCGGTAGACGCGCTGGTCTCAAACACCAGTGGGGCAACCCGTGCCGGTTCGACCCCGGCTCTGGGTACAATGCTTACAAAAGCACGAGTGCTGCAAGGTTAACCTTACAGCACTCTTTTTTTGATGTCTATAGGTTGCTTGCGTCTGCTGCAGGCTATGCCTCTTGCAACTGACGCACGTAGCAGCGATGGCCGTAGATGGCAATGACAATGAAGCAGAAAAGAGGGATGATGAATGAGAGATTAGTGCTTGACAAGCCCAGCAATTGAATGTTGGAGTCGATGATGAGCGCCTGCAGCGGCGGGAACACAGAGCCGCCCAGGATGGCCATGATAAGACCAGCACCGGCGAACTTCACATTGTCGCCCACGCTGTGCAGGGCCATGCCGTAGATGGTAGGAAACATCATCGACATGCAGGCCGAGACAGCTACGAGACAGTAGAGGCCGTTACGGTCGGGGAAAAGAACAACTCCGCCAACGAGCACGGCAGCCAAGATGGCCAACACCGAGAGCAAGCGGTTGGCCTTGACATACTTCAGTATCCAGGTGCACACGAAGCGGCTCATACAGAAGAACACCATTGCCACGATATTGTATTTCTGCGAAAGAATCTCAGCCGACTTCTCGTCCATACCCTCCTGCATAAATACGCGCGTACCATATTGTATAATAAAGGTCCAGCAGGCCACCTGTGCACCGACGTAGCAGAACTGGGCGAAAACGCCCTCACGATAGCCCGCTACCCTCGATAGCTCGCGAAAGGCCTGACGCAGTCCTTTCTCAGAGCGGCTGTCGCCCTGCTTGGGCATACGTTTGATGTAGATAAAGACCAGCAGCACCAGACAGGCAATGCCTAAAGCCAGATAAGGGCCTATGAGTATACCCAGATCGTGGTCTTTCAGCGCATTGAACTGCATATCGCCCAGTTGCTGGCGCTCGTCAGCCGACATAGGACTCATGCGAGCCTGCACAAAATGCATAGCCACATACATGCCAAAAAGAGCACCGATGGGGTTGAAGGCCTGAGCCAGATTTAGGCGCTGCGTAGCCGTCTGCTCCGTTCCCATGCAGTAGATATAAGGATTGCACGATGTCTCAAGAAACGACATGCCGCACGTCATCGTGAAATAAGCCAGCAGGAAAGGGAAATACATACCCATCATCTTCGCGGGCAGGAACATCAAGGCTCCGATGGCAAAGAGCGACAGTCCCACGATTACACCAGCCTTGAACGAGTGACGCTGGATGAACAGTGCGGCAGGGAAGGCCATGGCGAAATAGCCTAAGTAAAAAGCCACGTTCACCATGACGCCCTCGGTGACACTCATACAGAAAATCTTAGAGAATGCCTTCACGATAGGACCGTTCATGTCGTTGGCAAAGCCCCACAAGGCAAAGCAGCCAGTGATTAGGAAGAAGGGAATGATAAAGTTCACACCGTCCTTCGACAGGATTTGCTGTGGCTGGATATTGAAGTTCAGTTTCATAACTTATACATTTGCTTTCAGATTGTCGGGCAAAGTTACAATATTATATTCAGATAATGGCAAAAATAATCCAGCTTATTTCTGCTGAAAAAAAATAATAAATGTTAAAGAAAATCACTTTAATTGCAAATAATTTGGCGTGAACACGAGAAATATCTACTTTTGCAGTGTACTATTAAAGCAGAACACTAATACACACAATGCACCATGATTGAAATCAACAATATCTCTTATCGCTACCCTGGCCAAAAGATGCCAGTATTCAGCAATCTCAGCCTTTCGCTAAGTCAAGGTCGCATCTACGGTCTGCTGGGCAAGAACGGCACAGGCAAGTCAACATTGTTGCACCTCATCGCCGGACTGCTGCGCCCGCAGGAGGGCTCCGTCAGTATCTTAGGCCTGTCCGCTATTCAGCGCCTGCCCGAAGTGCTGAGCGAACTGTTCATTGTGTCAGAAGACTTCGAGCTACCCGCCATCACGCTCGATGAATACGTACAGCTGCTTCTTCCGTTCTATCCCCGCTTCAGTCGCGAAGTGCTGAACAACTGTTTAGAGGCTTTCGAACTGCCACGGCAGATGAACCTCGGTCAGTTGTCGATGGGTCAGAAGAAGAAGGCCTACATGAGTATTGCCTTGGCAGCTAACACCCGTCTGCTGCTGATGGACGAGCCTACCAATGGACTTGACATCCCCTCGAAGAGTCAGTTCCGCAAGGTGGTGGCCCAGTGTATGGCCGACGACCGCCTCATCATCATCAGCACCCATCAGGTGCACGATGTGGAGCAGTTGCTCGACCACATCCTTATCCTCTCCGAAGACGGAATGTTGATGGATGCCAGCGTGGCCGACATCACCGACAAATACGTCTTCGAAGTGCGTCCCAGCGGACAGCTCAACGACACCATCATCTACGCCGAGCCATCGCTACAGGGCAATATTGTCATGGCCCGTCGCGAGGATGGCGAGGCCGAGACCGTTGTGAACCTGGAACTATTGTTTAACGCCGTAACGAAAGGACTTGTAAAATGAAAAACTTCGACAATAATCGTTTCCTTCAGACGCTGAAGTGGAATATCATCACCGAGAAGAAGACTCTCTTCACCCACACGCTTGCCTTCGTGGTTGCATTCCTGCTAATACAGTTGTTCTATATCTTCATTATCAATATGTTCCAGGAACCCGACCCGAAGAGTGTGATGATTGCCATGACCTTCAGCGTCAGTGCCATAGGCTTCCTCACTGCCTTCTATGCCAGCGGCATCCTCGGCAATGCCCGCACGAAGGAACAGCGCACCACCATGCTGATGCTACCCGCCTCGAACCTTGAGAAATATACGGCGCGGCTCGTCTATGTGCTCGTCGTCATCCCCCTGCTGGTCATCGTTGCCCTCATCGCAGCCACGCTGCTGCGCATGGGCATCCAACTGCTGCTGGGCCATAACTTCATTGTCTTCGGCTTTGACATGGTGGGCGATGAACACGGACGCTTCTTTTTCGAACTAATCCTGTCGCACCTCTTCTCCATGTCACTCTTCGTACTGGGCGGCATGCTCTTCCGCAAGCACCCCTTCATCTGGACGGGGGTCAGCATAATGGGTATCATTCTGACATTGGTAATGATTGGCGGCCTACTCGTCAAGCTGCTGATGCCCATCAATTATAACGTGCACATCAGCCTCCATATTCCTGACTTCGTCAGCTACGTCGTGCTCTCCGTCCTCACGGTCTTTAACTTCTGGCTCAGCTACAGGCTCTTCACCCGTCTGCAGTTAGTCCAACATAAATGGTTCAACCTATGATGTTCAATAACGACAAACCCATCTTCCAGCAGATGGCCGACCGCCTGTGCGACGAGATCCTGGCTCAGACTTATCAGGACGACGACCGCATACCCTCGGTGCGCGAATATGCCGTGATGCTGGAGGTGAACACCAATACGGCCGTCAAGGCCTACGAGCTGCTCTCACGCGAGAACATTATATATAATAAGCGCGGCTTAGGCTACTACGTCACGCCTGGCGCCCGCGAGCAGATACTGAAGCAGCGCCGCACAGCCTTCATGCAGCAACAGTTGCCCGAGCTCTTCCGCCAGATGAAGCTGCTCGACATTGACATCAAGGAAATAGAAAAAAGCTGGAACGCATGATGAAACAACTGTTTGCGTTGTTGCTATTCGCAGCCTGTCTGTGCCATCCGGGTTATCTTTCGGCACAGAGTAACAACGACAGAAAGGTAATGGGCCGCGTGGTGGATGCCTTCACCATGCTGCCCCTGCCTGAAGTCTCCATCTGCCTGTTGTCGGCCGCCGACAGCACCGTGCTGGCCACCTTCCACGCAGAGCCGGCCGACACGTTCATGCTCAACCACTTCGGATGGTTTGAACTGCCTGTCAAGGACAAGGGCAAATACCTGATTCGAGCTACACACATCGGCTACAAGACCGAATATGCACCTTTCGAAGTGAAGTACAAGCGCGAGGGCAATATCGAGCTGCGCCGCATAGAGATGAAGCCTGAGTCGAAGATGCTCGGCGATGTGACCGTCACGGGAACGAAGATCAAGATGGTGACGCGCGGCGACACCATCGTATACAATGCCAGCGCCTTCAACCTCGCCGAAGGCTCCATGCTCGATGCCCTGATACGCCAGCTGCCCGGTGCGGAGCTGAACAAGGACGGCGAGATAAAGGTGAACGGCAAGAAGATTGACAACCTGCTCGTGGACGGGCGTGACTTCTTCGAGGGCGACCCCAAGGCAGCACTTGAGAACCTGCCGGCCTATACGGTCAACAAGATCAAGGTGTTCGACCGCAAAGGAAAGCTGACGCAGATGATGGGCCGTGACATGAACGACAAGAGCTTTGTCATGGACGTGCGGCTGAAGAAGAAATACTCTGTCAGCACCTTCGGCAACGTACAGGCCGGCACGGGCACCGACGACCGCTACGGGATGAAGATGATGGGCGTGCACTCAAAGGGCAAGACGCGGCTCTCGATGTCAGGAAACCTGAACAACCTCAATGACCAGAGCGCCGACTTCGCCATCATGGGCGTCGATGCCGCTTCCTTCGAGCCTCAGGCCGCCTCAGGCGTCAACACCACACGCACGGCGAGGGTAGGCTATAACTATGGCGAGTTCGACGATAAGCTGTCGGGAGGATTCAGTGTGAACGCTTCGCACAACAACAGCCACACCGACACATGGACGTCGTCGCAGACTTACCTCACCGGAGGCGACACTTACGGACGAGAGGCCAACTACAACCGCAACCGCTCGAAGAGCTTCGGCGGCAATGCCGATATCAACTATTCACCCAAGGGACTGGTCACCAGGGGCTGGTTCAGCATGAACTATTCAACGGGCGACAACTGGGGCTCCAACCGCTCAGCGCAGTTCGATGCCGACCCAGGGCAATATGCTGACCTGCTTGACGACCTCTTCGTACATCCTGACAAGTACAGCGCGCTGACGCTGAACCGCCGGATGACCGAGAACAAGAGCCATTCGGAGAACATCGGGTTCAACGGTGACGTGAGCGCCGACGTCAAGGTGATGGCCGACGTCATCTCGCTTTCGGCACAGGCTAACTACAACAGGACCAAGTCGCACAGCTTCCAGTTGCAGGACCTGGTATATATGAAGGGCAACGGGCTGGGTGGCAACAGCCGCGACTTCCGCAACAACTACACCGACGCTCCCTCAACCAACTGGAGCACCTCGCTTGGAGCCAACTATAACGTGGGATTAGGAAACCACAACCTGCGCCTTGGCTACCGCTTCACACACTCCTCTAATGACAACGAGAATTCGCTCTACCGCTTAGACCGTCTGGCTGGCCACGACTCCACACAGATCGACCTCCTGCCTTCGACAACCGAAGCACTGCGCAGCGTGCTCGACTCGCCCAACAGCTATAACTACACCAGCAAGAACGATAGGCAGCAACTGTCAGTGTCGCTGAATATCGTGCCCAAGTTCCTCGGTGACGGGCACATCAGCTTAGACTTGCCACTGGTGTATGAGCACAAGACACTCGACTACTTCCGCGAGACAGCACAGCAGCTGACGCAGAACAACTGGCTGCTGAACCCCACGCTGAGCTTTGAGTATGCACCCAAGCAGGGAAAGATCAACTTCTTCGGCGACGAGCTGCCACAGGAGGCCATCAAGCGCATCAACATTAGTGCCACACTGAATACCAGCGTGCCTGATATCCTCTCGATGGTGAGCTACCGCGACGACAGCGACCCGCTGCACGTCAGCCATTCAAATCCCGACCTGAAGAAGACGCGGATGCTCAGCCTGATGGGCTACTACTTCCTGATGGGCGGTCCGAAGAAGCACTCCTTCCACGTCATGACAAGATACAGCCGCACGTACAACGCCGTGGCCACCAGCATGGTCTACGACAAGCAGAGCGGACGCACGGAGACCAGGCCCGTCAATATCAACGGCAACTGGAACGTCAGTCTCGACGGCTCCTATGGCCGTCCACTCGACAAAAAGGAGCGCCTCAGTCTTACCAACTTGTTCAGCTGTAACTATAGTCACAGCGTAGACCTGAACAACGTAGCCGGCATGGAAGCCACCAACAGCATTGTGCACAACACCAGCTTCAGCGACCAGCTGAAAATGACCTATAAGTTCGGAAGCAAAAAAGAAGGCAGCACGCAGAATGAGGTGGGACTGAACGTGAGAGGCTCGTTCAATCATGTCACCAGCAACCGCGAGGATTTCCAGCGCATCAACGCCGGTGACTTCAGCTATGGCGCGTCCGCACTGCTACAGCTCCCGTGGAAGCTGCAACTGAGCACCACGCTTGCCAACTACAGCCACCGTGGCTACAGCGACCCCGAGATGAATACCGACGAGCTGATATGGGGAGCAAGAATGTCACGCAGCCTGCTGAAGGGAAAGCTCACACTGAGCCTTGAGGGCTTCGACCTGCTGGGACAGCTCAGCAACCGCCGTTACAACATCAACGAGCAGGGACGCACGGAGACCTATACCAATGTCATTTCACAGTACGTGATGGTGAGGGCAACGTTCAACTTCACGAAAATGCCAAAAGGCAGTTCCCAGGCGGTGCCTTTCTTCTTCTTTTGATACAACAATAATGACATAAGCAATATGATTCACTTAGAGAACGTCAACAAAACCTACCAGGGTGCACAGCCGCTGCACGTGCTGAAAGGCATCAACCTCGACATCGATGAAGGCGAGTTCGTCAGCATCATGGGTGCCTCGGGCTCAGGCAAGAGTACCCTGCTGAATATCCTCGGCATCCTCGACAACTACGACTCCGGTCTTTATGAGCTGGGCGGCGTGCGCATCTGGAACCTCAGCGAGCGCAAGGCCGCCGGATACAGGAACAAGATGATTGGCTTCATCTTCCAGAGCTTTAACCTCATCGGCTTCAAGACGGCCGTCGAGAACGTCGAACTGCCGCTCTTTTATCAGGGCGTCAGTCGCCGTAAGCGACATACGATGGCCATGGAGTATTTAGAGCATTTAGGACTGAAGGACTGGGCCACCCACTATCCCAACGAACTGTCTGGCGGTCAGCGCCAGCGCGTGGCCATCGCCCGAGCGCTCATCACGAAGCCGAAGATCATCCTCGCCGACGAGCCCACCGGCGCTCTCGACTCAAAGACCAGCGTCGAGGTGATGCAGCTGTTGAAGGACCTCAACGCGCAGGAGCACATCACGCAGATCATCGTTACCCACGACCCTACCGTGGCCGAACAGACCAACCGTATCATCAGGATAAAAGACGGTATGATAAGCCTCACCCCCGACCCCTCCCTCCTTCGGGGGGAGCCAGAGGGGGGCTTGAGGGGAGTGGATAGACTGTAGGCAAAATGAGAATTGGAGTCAAATTTCGCAAGTAATGAAGACCCTGCGTAGAAACGGCCTGCGCTCGACCTATGGTCGCTTGCTACCGAAGGGACGCAAGAAAGGCCAACAAGCACTTAGCCCAGGGCATCGCCCTGGGTACAAGGGGACAGGTAAATTCGCCCTGAAAGGGCAAAAGCTCTACCTCGTCCATGATGCTTTTGCCCTTTCAGGGCGTTGGCTGCGCACCGCACCTACCCAGGGCGCTGCCCTGGGCTGGGAGCTTACTGGCCTTTCAGGCCGTCCCTTTGGTAGCAAGCGGCAAAGCCGAGCACAGGCCGTCTTTGAGGAGCTTGAGAAAAATGAGAATTGAATAAAAGATGAGTATAACAAACAATTTACTCCCCTCTCCCTTTGGAGAGGGGTTGGGGGTGAGGCTTTATGGAGTTATTGAATGAAATATGGCAGACGGCGCGGCGCAACAAGCTGCGCACGACGCTGACGGGCTTCGCCGTGGCTTGGGGCATCTTCATGCTCATCGTGCTGTTGGGCGCCGGCAACGGTCTCATCAACGCCAACGTGGAGCAGAACAACCGCTTCCTCAGTTCGTCGATGGTGGTCTTCGGCGGCGAGACGTCGATGCCCTACCAAGGCCTGAAGGAGGGTCGCGACATCCGATTGCATGAGAGCGACATCAGAATCACAGGCACGGAGTTCACAGATCATGTAGACGAGGTGGGTGCCCAATACCGCACGCAGGGCACTATCAGTCTGGGGCAACAGTACATCAGCACGCAGGTGTGCGGCGTCTATCCCAACCACAACAAGATTGACAAGGTGGAGATGCTGCACGGCCGCTTCATCAACGACATCGACATCCGCGAAAAGCGCAAGGTGCTGGTGCTAAGCAACAAGCAGGCGAAGGAGCTGCTTCTCACCTCTCACTCCTCACCTCTCACCTCTCTTGTTGGCCAGCACGTCAAGCTGGGCAACTTCGCCTTCCAGGTGGTGGGCATCTATAAGGAGAATGAAAACGGCCGCGCCGACGCTTTCTCAAGTTATACGGCCATCAAGAGCATCTACGGTGCCAATACCGACGATGCCGGCCGCATTGAGTTTACCTTCCACGGACTGCCGACAGAGGCCGCCAATGAAGCTTTCGAAAAAGACTACCGTGCCCGCTTGAACGCCGCCCATCAGGCGCACCCCGACGACGAGAGCGCCGTATGGCTATGGAACCGCTACACACAGAGCTTAGAGATGGAGACCGGCATCGGCATCATCCGTACCGCCCTCTGGATCATCGGACTCTTCACACTGCTCAGCGGCATCGTCGGCGTCTCGAACATCATGCTTATCACCGTCAGGGAGCGCACCCACGAGTTCGGCATCCGCAAGGCCATCGGTGCCAAGCCTTGGAGCATCCTGCGGCTCATCATCGTCGAGAGCGTCATCATCACCACTTTCTTCGGATATATTGGCATGGTACTCGGCGTCGCCGCCAACGAGTGGATGGACGCTACCATCGGTCACACGAAGGTGGACGCCGGACTATTCAAGGCTTCGATGTTCCTCGACCCCACCGTCGGCATCGACGTATGCATCGAGGCCACGCTCGTCATGGTCATCGCTGGCACTATCGCAGGGCTTATCCCGGCGTTCAAGGCCAGTCGCATCCGTCCCATTGAAGCATTAAGAGCAGATTAAGACATGAGAATAGATTTAGACAGCTACCGAGAAATCCTCGACACTCTGACCCGCAACAAGTCAAGGAGCTTCCTCACGGGCTTCGGCATCTTCTGGGGCGTCTTTATGCTCGTCGCGCTGATAGGCGGCGGCAACGGCCTGAAGGAGATGCTGAACAAGAACTTCGAGGGTTTCGCCACGAACTCCGCCATGGTGTGGGCACAGCCTACGACAAAGGCGTATAAGGGCTTCCGCAAGGGCCGCATGTGGGAGATGGACTACAACGATGTGAAGCGACTGAAGCAGAGCATCCCTGAGCTTGACGTGGTCAGTCCCGTACTCTTCAGCAATGGCGGCACGGCCTACTTTGGCGACCGCAAGACTTCTGTAGGCATCAACGGCGTGCAACCCGACTACCGCAAGGTGAACGCGCCGAAGCTCTACTACGGCCGCTACCTCAACGATATGGACTTGGCACAGAAACGTAAAGTGTGCGTCATCGGCAAGAAGACCTACAAAGACCTCTTCCCTGGTGGCGGCGATCCCTGCGGCCAGTATATCCGCGTCGATTCGGTCTATTATCAGATCGTGGGCGTCGACTACAACGTGTCCAGTCACATCAACTTCGGCTCTGAGGCCGGTACGACGATGCTGCTTCCCATCACGCTGATGCAGCAGACCTATAACATGGGCAACGATGTGCACATGATTGCCGTCACGGGCCGCAAGGGAGTGGTCATGTCGACACTTGCCCCGCGTATTCGCGAGACCGTCGCCCGCGCCCACAGCATCGACCCTACTGACGAGCAGGGCGTGATGGTGTTCAACACTGAGGTGCTCTTCCAGATGCTCGACAACCTCTTCAATGGTGTCAACTTCCTTATCTGGCTCGTCGGCCTAGGAACCCTGCTCGCCGGCGCCATCGGTGTCAGTAATATTATGATGGTCACCGTGCGCGAGCGCACCACGGAGATCGGTATACGCCGTGCCATCGGCGCCACACCGCGTAATATCCTCTCGCAGATCATCTCTGAAAGCATTGTCCTCACGCTGGTTGCCGGCATGAGCGGCATCCTCTTCGCCGTCTTCATCCTGCAGATGCTGGAGATGGGCAACACCGAGGACGGCATCGTCGCCGCTCATTTCCAGGTTGGTTTCTGGACGGCCATCCTTGCCGCCGTGGTTATCAGTCTGATGGGTGTCCTTGCCGGTTTGGCCCCTGCAGCCCGTGCTATGTCCATCAAACCTGTCGATGCCATGCGGGATGAGTAAAAATTGAAAAATTGAAAAATTGAAAGATTGAAAGATTGAAAAATTAAAAAATTAAAATAATATGAAACGTTACATCAAACTGATTATCGCTGCGATTATCGCGCTGATTTTCATTGGAACCTTCGTGTTCCTCTGGCAGAAGAGCCAGCCCAAGCCTGTCGTCTATGATGAGCTGACACCTGCCGAACAAGACATCCGTAAGACCACCATCATCACCGGTAAGATTGAGCCGAGAAACGAGGTGAATGTCAAGCCCCAGATCTCCGGCATCATCAGCGAACTGCTGAAGGAGCCCGGCCAGTACGTGCAGCAGGGCGAGGTCATCGCTAAAGTAAAAGTCATCCCCGACATGGGCTCGCTGTCGAGTGCCGAGAGCCGTGTGCGCCTGGCCGACATCAACCTGAAGCAGACCGAGACCGACTTCGCCCGTACCCAAAGCCTCCACAACCAGCAGCTGGTCAGCGACGAGGAGTTCGAAAAGGCCCGCCAACAGCTGCGCCAGGCACAGGAGGAGAAGGCCGCCGCTGTCGATGCCCTGCAGGTGGTGCGCGAAGGTGTCTCCCGCTCCAATGCTTCGGCCTCCAGCACGCTCATCAGGAGCACCATCAGTGGCATCATCCTCGACATCCCTGTGAAGGTGGGTAACAGCGTCATCAACAGCAATACCTTCAACGACGGCACCACCATCGCCACCGTGGCCAATATGAACGACCTCATCTTCCGTGGAAACATCGACGAGACTGAGGTGGGCCAGCTCGCCATCGGCGTGCCGATGAAGATTACTATCGGCGCCCTGCAGGACCTTACCTTCGATGCCACCCTCGAATACATCTCGCCCAAGGCCACCGAGAGCAACGGCGCCAACCAGTTTGAGATCAAGGCTGCCGTAGTATTAAGTAATGTGCAACCGCTCCCCTCCCATCAAGGGGAGGGGCAAGGGGTGGGGTCTGTTACCCTCCGCGCCGGCTACAGTGCCAATGCCGAGATTGTCCTCGCTGAGGTCGACAACGTCCTCGCCGTGCCTGAGAGCGCCATCGAGTTTGAGGGCGACAGCACCTTCGTCTACGTCCTGAAGGGCAAGGCCGACAAGCCTGGCGAGCAGCAGTATGAGCGCCGTGCTGTCATCACAGGCCTCAGCGATGGCGTGAACATTGAAATCAAGGACGGCATCACCGTCAAGGACCACGTCCGCGGCCCGCAGATTATCACCGATGAAGAATCCAACAATGAGTAAGCTTGGTAAATTTGTAATGATGGTGGTAGCATTGACATGTTTCACTGCATGCCATAATCAAATGGTTCCTCCTGACTATACTGAAACCGTTAAGACAGGAGACTCCATCGAAGCCAAATATTTGAAGAACGGGCCTTATGAAATAGACTCACTTCAATACAACATGAATGACACCATACTGAAAAACATTACGGTCTTTTTTCCTCGCGAAATGAAAACATCCCATGTGAAAAAATATCCAGCAGTAGTCTTTGCCAATGGTTCGGGAGTAGAAGCATCAAAATATTTAGCTCTGTTTCATCATCTGGCTACCTGGGGCTTTATCGCAATTGGAAATGAAGATTCCAGCTCTGGCAATGGAGTATCGTCAGAGCTGACTCTCTCATACCTCCTTGACGCCAACAACGACACTACTAGTATTTTCTATGGGCATATAGATGTGGATAACATTGGTATTTCAGGTCATTCCCAGGGCGGGGCAGCAGTGTTTAATGCTATTACCCAACAGGAGCATTGTCATGTTTTCAAGACTGCCGTTGCACTCTCCCCCACCCACGAAGAACTGGCAAACAATTTGAACTGGCATTACCACACATCAGATGTGAGAACGCCTGTGCTTATGCTTGCTGGGACAGAAGGAGACTTTGAATTGAAGATTGTCATTCCCTTTTCTGAAATGCAGAAAATGTACAACCGCATCAATGCGCCTAAGGTAATGGCTCGAAAGAAAGGAGTAGAGCACGGACAAATGCTTTATAGTGCTGACGGATATGTAACAGCGTGGCTGATGTGGCAACTCCAAAATGACAGCTGCGCAGCCAAAGCCTTTACGGGTGAACACCCAGCACTCATGGACAACAAACTATATCAAGATGTACAAATCCACTATCAGCAATAATTCTAAAAAAATTTTGTGAACAAACAATGAAAAAGCAAAAGTCTCTAATTCTTATAGCCAGTCTAATCGCCCTAATTCATCTGGATGGACTAGCACAAGCCCCTTGGAGCCTCCGCCAATGCTGCGACTACGCAGTTGAGCACAACATCGCCATCCGTCAGCAAGCCAACCAGCGCGACCAGCAGGCCCTGCAGCTTGAGAATGCCAAGGCCAGTCGCCTGCCCGATCTCAGCGCTTCTGCCGGCGAGAACTTCTCCTTTGGTCGAGGTCTGACAGCCGACAATACTTATACGAACACCAACACCAGCTCGACCAGTTTCTCCGTCGGCACCTCCGTCCCCATCTTCACCGGTTTCCAGATTCCCAACCAGATCAAGCTCAACAAGCTGAATCTCGAGGCTGCCACGGCTGAGTTGGAGAAGGCCAAGAACGATATCCGCGTGCAAGTGGCACAAGCCTACGTGCAGATCCTCTACGACATGGAGATTGTTGATGTGGCCCAGCGCCAGATTGCCATCGACAGCGCCCAAGTGGCTCGTCTGCAGGCCCTTCTCGACGTGGGCCGTGCCAGCGAGGCCGAGGTCTCGCAGCAGCGTGCCACCCTCGCTCAGAGCCGTCTTTCTGCCACACAAGCCGACAACAACCTCCGTCTAGCCTACCTCTCCCTTACCCAGCTGTTAGAACTCGACAGCCCCGAGGGATTCAGCATCGAAAGGATGGCCCCCTCCAACCTCCCCCAACTGGGGGAGGCTTCCGACGCAGCCACCACCAGTTCTTCACAAAGCGCAGCTACCTCCCCCAGTTGGGGGAGGCAGGAGGGGGCCGACGCCATCTTTTCTGCCGCCCTTACTTCCCGTCCCGAAATCCAGGCTGCCAGCCTCCGCGTCTCCGCTGCCGACCGCAGCATCGACATTGCCCGCGCCGGCTATATGCCCACGCTCAGCTTCAGCGCTGGTCTCGGCACCAACTACTACACCACCAGCGGCTATAAGGGCGACGGCTTCAGCACTCAGCTGAAAAACAATTTCTCGCAGTATCTGGGCTTCAACCTCAGCATCCCCATCTTCAACCGTTTCCAGACGCGCAACAGCATACGCTCGGCGAAGATCGACCGCGAGAATCAGTTGCTGGCCCTCGACAACACGAAGAAGACGCTCTATAAGGAAATACAGCAGGCATGGTACAACACCGTTGCTGCCCAGGAAAAGTTGCGCGCCAGCGACCAGGCCCGTAAGGCCAGCAACGACGCCTTCACCCTTGTCCAAGCAAAATATGAGGCCGGCAAGGCCACCATCACCGAGTTCAATGAGGCGAAGAACAACTACCTGAAGACCGAGAGTGACCTCACTCAGGCTCGCTATGAGTACCTCTACCAGCAGGCCCTCCTCCAATTCTATCGCGGCGAGCCCCTCCAGCTCGTTGCTGCCGGTCTTTAGGCACTATGCCTCCTGCATCTTACGAGTCCAACCAGCGTTTCACGGTAGCAACTTTGTCTTTGCTGACGATGATTTCCTCGTCGGGGGCAGCGGTCATGTGGATGCGCATCTTGCCGAGGAAATAGGTGGAGAGCTTTTGCACGGCAGCAGCGCTGATGATGAACTGGCGATTGACACGCATAAAGCGCTGCGGGTCGAGTTGGCTCTCTACTTCTTCGAGGGTCATGTTTAGGGTGTGGTGCTTGCCTTCTAAAGTGCAGAGGCGCACCACGCCGTCGCGGATGGCGATATGGCTCACATCGCTGACGGGGATAATCAGGAACTCGTCGGCACGATGGGGGATGAGGAAGCGTTCACGATAGCGGATGGTATGGCTCTTGACAGACTCCAACAGTTGGGCAACAGCATCGGTAGTGGATGGAAAGTTTAGAGCGGAGAGTTCTTGCGTCCCGCTGGTAGCAAGCGTCCTTTGGCCGAGCGGAGAGTTGAGAGTTCTTTCAACCTTCGCTATGGCGACATGCAGTTCCTCGCTGTCGATGGGCTTCAGCAGGTAGTCGATGCTGTTGAAGCGGAAGGCCTGCACAGCATAATGGTCGAAGGCCGTGGTGAAGATGACGGGGATGGTAGCAGGCACCATGCGTAGCGACTCGAAACTGAGTCCGTCGCCTAACTGAATGTCGCTCAGAATGAGGTCTGCATTATTGTGAGTGTCATCAGCAAAAAAAAGCCTTCACTTCAGCATTGCTGGCGCATACGCCAACAACCTCGTGCTCACCTTCGATCATTCTCCTCAGGCGGTCGGCGCTGCTCTGCTCGTCTTCTATAATCAGTATCTTCATCGTTGAATGGGGATTAATGGAATCGACACGCGGTACTCATCCTGAGTGCTGCTGATGACCACCTTCTGCGATGTCAGCAGACGATAGCGCTCCACTATGTTATGCTGTCCTACGCTCGTTGATTCAGCATTAGCTATAGGCTGTTTCTTATTGCTCACGCTGATGCGCATGCCCTCGGTAGTGACGTCGATGATGAGCGGGCATACCAGCGTATGTTCGTTGTGCTTGATGGCATTCTCTATCAGCATCTGAAGGACGGCAGGCGGCAGTTTGCCTTGCAACTGAGCCACTTCGGGTGTAATACTTACTTGAATCCCCTCGCCAAATCGCTGCTTGAGCAGTGCCATATAGCGGTCGAGGAAAGCCAGTTCCTCCTGAATCGTCACCGTGTCGTGGTCGAGGTGCGACAATGTATAGCGATACACCTTCGAGAGGTTCATCAGATATGCTGATGCGCGTTTAGGGTCCACCTCTATCAAATCGGCCAAGATACTGAAGTTGTTGAACACGAAATGCGGACTCAGTTGGTTCTCTAATGCCTGCAAACGGAATTTGTCGCGCTCCCTTTCAGCCTTCTCGCGCGACCGCCAGTAGTAGAGTGTTACCACCGTCGTAAACAGGCAGCAGGCGGCGTAATCCACCAGCATCTCCCACGATTGCCAGGGCCATCCGTACTTGAACATCTCCCTGAAATCCTCGTCGGTAATCAGCCACAGCGCATAGTAGAACAACAGCCCTAGCACCGAGAGCCCCAGCACCAGCAATACACCATGTATGATTTTTCTTGTCTTCAATTCGTTGGCAAAGATACGAATTTATTTTGATATGAGGATAGCAGCAGCAAGTTTTTTACCATCCGCCGCCCCAGTCGCCGAAGTCACCCCAGTCGCCGTCCCATTCGTCGTGGCCTTTCTTCTCCTTGAGGTTGTTCTTGCCGCCCAGGATGTTGAAGCGATAGACGACGCGGAGCATGCCGTACTGATAGATGGCATTGTGGCGCGAGTCGGT
>JAILAA010000141.1 GCA_024681875.1 Prevotella sp. | reverse complement strand
GTTATCCCGTGGAGAGGACACCTCGCTGATGACGGCGGAGGAGCGGAAGGAGCATCGGAAGAAAAACAAGCGGCAGTTGGAGCGAGAAAGACTGGAGGCTCTGAAGAAAGCAGAAGAGGCAGAGAAGAAGGCTCTGGAAACAACCATAAAATATACATTTTTGCAGTTAAGAATTAATGATTTTAGAGCATTACATCCTTGTAAAGCACTGCCGTAAAAACTGGAAACACTACTTGGTATTTCCAATGATGTCAGACTACAACAAATTATGGAAAGCTGAGTTTCCTATGGTTGTCACGCAGCCTGGAATCGTGATGGAGTTCAAGCCGCTGCAATTGGCGAACGCCTCAAATCCTATGCTCGTCACGCTTCTCGGAATCGTAATGGAGGTTAAACTGTTACAATTAGAAAAAGCGGATCCTCCTATGCTCGTCACGCTATAATCAGCCCCCTCGTATGCCACAGTCTCGGGAATCAAGATGTTACCGCTATACTTTATGTCGTTCTTGTACTGAATGACCGTGGCTTCCTTGGTGTTCGACATCAATTGATACCACAGACCATTGATTTCTGCCTCTAAAGCAAAGGCGCTGGCTGTCACTAACAGCAAGAGTATGAGCGTAAGGATTTTCTTCATATTACTTTTGGTTCTGGGGTTTCGTGATGCAAAGTTACAAAATAAATATAGTTTCCACAAATGTTTACTTTTATTTTACCAAATCTCTACCAAATGTAAAGATTTTTTCTCCACTTTCTTTACAAAATAAAATATCAATCTAGAGCGGAAATGATAATGGCACGACTTATAAAAATGCACAATTCGGATTTTTTGTGCAGCCATTTGGCATCATAAATGGCTCATTCTGCCCTTTAACACCTCATTTTTGCTCATAACTGGGTCATTTATGATAAAAAAACAAGCCCCGCGCAAAAAAATCTAGCGTTAGATTTTTTTGCGCGGGGCTTAGATTTTTTAGCGAGGGAGCCAGCCAAAACCCTCAAAAGTGCTTAAGTACCTGGCAATCAACAAGATGGCAAGCTACCTCTATTTTGCGATATTTTCGGCCAAAGAACGACTTCGTGATTTCTACGCCATTCTCAGGCTCGCTCAGCGGCACTTTTGTAAATAAACAAGAAACGAAATTATAGCTTCACGCTTTTCTTTGCGCCCTTGCTCTCGTTCTGCAGGCGGTCAAGAGCTGTTACCACGTAGGTATACTTCTTAGAGCCGTCGGCAAAAGGCAATTTGAGGAATGTGTTGCCGGTGATGGCAATGATGTGCGAGGGGTCGTCGGTGTTCACCGTCTCGCCCTTGGCAAAGCGGTAGACCACATAGCGGGTAGCCTCGTCGCTCCATGTCTTTGCCTTCGGAGCTGTCCAAAAAAGGATATAGCCGTCCTGCGTCCATACGGGGCGCACGCTGCGCGGCTTCTTCGGTGCTTTCTTGTCGAGGAAAGGCATCTGCGGCTGCAGGGCGGGAAAGCGCCAATACTGCTGACGCAGGTTGGTGGCATAGTTGCCCGTGTTGTCGACGGCAGCCTTTGCATACCACAAGACGGTGCCCTGAACGGCAGGCACCTGGTCGTGCAGCTGTTGCTTGGCATTCTGCTGGTTGGCCTTGACGGTGCGCTCGATATCTTCGCCGATAAAGAGCGGACGAGCTGAGGCATATTGTCCCCACCAGTGGATGAGTGTCTGATAGTCGGCGGCTTTGTTGCCAATCTCCCAGTATATCTGCGGCACGCAGTAGTCGAGCCATCCATTGTTCACCCACAGCAGGATGTCGGCATAGAGGTCGTCGTAGTTCTGCAGGCCGTTGGTATCGCTGCCAATATCGCATGAGCGCTTGTTGCGATAGATGCCAAAGGGAGATATGCCCACCTTGACCCAAGGCTTTGTCTGGTGAACGGTCTCATAGAATTGCTTGATAAACATGTTGACATATTCGCGGCGCTGGTCGGGTGTTTTTCCATCGGGGATGGCGACGCCAGCCACGGGGTAAGGATAGAAATAGTCGTCCATGTGGATGCCGTCGACGTCATAGCGGCTGACGATGTCGCATGCTACGGCGCAGATATGGTCGCGGTTCTCGGGCAATGCGGGGTTGAGGATGGTCAGGCCATCATAGTCGAAACAGCGCTCAGGATGCTGGATGACGACATGGTCGACAGATACCGATACGGTGCCCTTCGTCTTGGCGCGATAAGGATTGATCCAGGCGTGCAGCTCCATGCCGCGTGCGTGGCATTGGTCTATCATCCATTGCAGAGGGTCCCAGTAGGGCTGCGGTGCCCTGCCCTGCTGTCCTGTAAGGAAGCGGCTCCAAGGCTCCAGTGTACTGGGATAGAGGGCATCGCACTCGGGGCGCACCTGAAAGATGATGGCATTGACTCCGTCTTTCTGCAGCTCGTCCAGCTGGTAGGTCAGCGTCTGCTGCATCTTCTGCGTTTCCATGCCTTGGAACTGTCCGTTGACACATTGTATCCAGGCGCCGCGGAACTCGCGCTTTGTTTGCGCTCCTGCGGAGCTAAATGATAAATGACAAATGACAAATGATACGAGTATGAGTATCATCCATCGGTTGTTTAACATTCGTTTCATATTTCAATTTTTCAATTCTTCAATTTTCCTTTTTTCAATTTTTCAATTTTTCAATTTTTCCAATAACTCCTCCGTCCAGTCCTCACCGTTCTTGGGACAGAAAGTATGCATTCCCACCTGACTGGCAGCTGCCACATTGCGTGGGCCGTCGTCAACGAAGAGGCAGTCAAACGGCGATGACTGCTCTGCCATGAGTACAAGGCGAAAGAATGTCTCGTTGGGTTTCATCACCTTCATCTGATAGCTGAGGTAAAGAGCATCGAGATAATGGTCGATGCTGTGGCCCTTGCCATCAAAGTCTGTTGAGCGAATGAACGACATCATATAAGGATTGGTGTTTGAGAGCAACACTACACGATAGCCCATGTCCCTGAGCCGTTGCAGCATGTCGAGATTGCGCTGCGGAATGTCGCCACAATAGCCTAACCAGGCATAACGGCACTCTTCGTAGGTCACTTCGCGACCTATCAAGAGGCTCAGCTCACGACGGAAGTCCTCGGCATCAATCTTACCTTCCTCCAAGTCGCCGAAGATGCCGCCTTGCGTATAGGGGTCAAGGCGCTGTGCGGCATCTTTCAGTCCTAAGGCTTCAAATCGTCTGACTGCCTCATCATGATTGATGGTGATGATGACGCCGCCTAAATCGAAAATGATGGTCTTTATCATTGTTGAGTGTTGAGTGAGGTTTGTCTACTTATATACTTTCATGGCACGGTCCATCTCGCGGCGGTCTTCTTTCTCCTTCAGCGTCTGACGCTTATCAAAGGCTTTCTTGCCCTTGCACAATGCCAAATCCATCTTTGCCAGCCCCTTCTCGTCGATGAAGACAAGTGTGGGCACGATGGTGTAGCCAGTCTGCTTCGTGGCGCTCTCCAAACGGTTAATCTCGCGGCGGGTCAGCAGCAGTTTACGGTCACGTTTCTGTTCATGGTTATTGTATGAGCCGAAGAAATAAGGGCTGATGCTCATGCCCTTTACCCATAGCTCGCCATTGATGATGGTGCAGTAAGTATCAACCAGCGATGCCTTTCCTGCACGGATGGATTTTATTTCCGTGCCGGTAAGTACGATGCCGGCAGTAAATTCCTCAATAAAGAAATATTCAAAGGCGGCCTTGCGGTTTTTTATCTGTATAGGACTCTTTTTCCTGAGTTCCTGTTCCTGCTTGTTCATGCTACAATCACAAATTTGTCGAGATTTTCATCCACATAGTGGGAGATATGTTCCACCAGCTGCTCCTCGTTTTCAACAAACCAGTCGTCGTAGTCGTCGAACTGCGGAAAACGCTCGAACAAAGCCATAAACTCGTCGTCAGTACAGTCGCGCTCCAACTCCTCGCGGTGTTGCAGCCATAGGGTATGCACATCGTAAAGGTGTTTCGACAGCTCCCTCATGTGCCACATTTTATTCAGCGCCTTAGCAAAGGGATTCTTGAAGATAAATGGGCCATATCCGTTATGAATCAGCTGGATAAAGCCGCCATCCATCACTTCAGTGTGCAGCGTGTCCCAGCAAAGCAGCGTCATCTGGTCGGCGTTCAGCTGCGCCATTGTCTCTTCTGTCGGCTCGCCGCCAATGGCCTCACGTGTAGCTGAAATAATTACGTTGAGAAAAGCGTCCATACCTTCCAAGGCAGCCTTGCTCAGCTCTTCGTCTTTTACTGTTATCTGTATCATACGCCTGCAAAGGTACGAACTTTTTTTTATTCCGCCAAGACAAAAAAGTATCAAAATGATTTGGCCATAATGTTTTTTTTACGTACTTTTGCGAGAAATATAAACAATCATTAAACCTACAAGATAAAAGACTATGACCCTTTCAGAAAAAGACCTGCAGCAAATTGCCACCCGTGGCATCAGCGCCGCACAGATTGAGACTCAGTTGCACCAGGCTGCCACAGGATTCCCTTTCCTCCGCCTCGAGGCCGCCGCAGCCGTAGGCAACGGTATCGTGGCTCCCACAGCTGAAGAGCGTCAGGCTTACGTCAATGCCTGGGAACAGTATAAGGCCGAGGGACACGGCGTGGTGAAATTCGTGCCTGCCAGCGGTGCCGCCAGCCGTATGTTCAAGAACATGTTCGCCTTTGTGGACGCCGACTACGACGTGCCCACTACCGACTTTGAGAAGAAATACTTCGAAGAAATCGAGAAGTTCGCATTCTACGACGCCCTCGATGCCGTCTGTCTGAAGAACGAGGGCAAGGGCATCAAGGCCCTGATGGCCGAAGGCTGCTACAAGGCGGTGGCAGCTAACATGCTGCGCCCTGAGGGACTGAACTACGGCCAGCTGCCCAAGGGTATGCTGCTGTTCCACAAATATCCCGAGGGACCGCGCACTCCGATGGAGGAGCACTTGGTAGAGGGCGCCCTCTATGCTGCCAGCAACGGCGAGTCGCACGTACATTTTACGGTCTCGCATGAGCACATGGACTTCTTCAAGCAGAAGGTGGCTGAGAAAGCCGACGGCTTCGCCAAGAAATACGGTGTGAAATATGACATCAGCTTCTCTGAGCAGAAGCCCTCGACCGACACCATCGCCACCAATCCCGACGGTACTCCCTTCCGTGAGGCCGACGGCTCGATGCTGTTCCGTCCCGGCGGCCACGGGGCGCTGATTGAGAACCTGAACGAAATTGACGCCGACGTCATTTTCATCAAGAACATCGACAACGTGGTGCCCGACCGTCTGAAGCCTGAAACCGTAGAGTGGAAACAGGTCATTGCCGGTGTGCTGGTCACATTGCAGAAGAAGGCCTTCGGCTATCTGGAGCTGCTCGACAAGGGCGCCACCGAGGCTGAGCTGCAAGAGATAGCCGCCTTCGTGGAGAAGGAACTGTGCTGTCAGCCAAAGGACAACAAGGTGGACGCCGACTACCTGCGCCGCAAGCTAGACAGGCCCATGCGCGTGTGCGGCGTAGTGAAGAATGTGGGCGAGCCTGGCGGCGGTCCGTTCCTCACCTACAACCAGGACGGCACGGTGAGCCTGCAGATACTGGAGAGCTCGCAGATAGACACCGCCAACGAGGCCTATATGAAGATGTTCACGCAGGGTACTCACTTCAATCCCGTCGACTTGGTATGTGCTGTGAAGAACTACAAGGGTCAGCCCTTCAACCTGCCAGAATTCGTCGACAAGACTACGGGCTTCATCTCCAGCAAGTCGAAGGGCGGCAAGGAGCTGAAAGCATTGGAGCTGCCTGGCCTGTGGAACGGTGCAATGAGCGACTGGAGCACAGTGTTCGTGGAGGTGCCCCTCGGCACATTCAATCCCGTAAAGACCGTCAACGACCTGCTGCGTGAACAGCATCAGTAAGCATTTGTCTTCAAGATACAAGGACAAAGAGAAACACCCCGCGAGCCATTACCTGTTCGCGGGGCGTTTTTTATTTCCTGCTAAACTGCCCTAACAGTTTCATCTTCAGTTTTTCCCATAGTGAAGTTTTTCGCCGCAGCACAAATAGCGAGAACGACAGCGAAATAATGATCATCAGGACGGCAGCCATCCAATAGCCCCAGCCATCAATCAGGCGTGTTAGCAACAATGACACTACACCCAGCATGATATGCACGCCGCCATAGACAAAAATGATAACTGTGGGACGATAATGATATTTGAAGAAGGTGAAGGCATAGAGCCACACGAATTCCACAACCGACAGAATCAACAAACCGATGCCCGTTCCTGTAAGGCCCCATTGGCGATAGCCTAATATGACAGCAACCACCATGCCCACATAGAACAGTCCTTCGAGCAGGAGGTAGTTCTTTCCGTCACCACGTGCCAAAGCGATATAGCTTACAGGCAATTTCATAGCACGCAGGTAGAGTGCAAGCGTTGTAAAGCGCATCATCTCTACCACGGGGTTGAACTCATTAGTGAAAAGCAACGGAATCATTAACGGAACGGCAAAAAGCATGGCTACCAGCATGGGACCTACGATGAGCAATGAAACCTCTATCTGTCGGTTGACCATCAGATTAGCCTGACTGATGTCGAATACCACGCCCGACAACCTTGGGAAATAGTCGGTCTCCATGGCAATAAAGACCATTCCGCCATAGGTCATCGTCATGGTGTAGCCAACATTGTAAAGACCCACCACATCAAGCTCACCATTCACATTGAGATAGGAGCGGATAAACATGTCGGCACCCGTGGCCATTACGCCTGCCAGGACAAAAGCCACACCCAAACGTACCATCTCCATTCCCTCGCCCAGCACGCCCTTGGCACCGCCAAGACGCAGAGGATAGAGCCGAAGGGAATGGCGCAAGGTAAATACCGTCGTGGCCAGCGCCATCAGCACGATGACAGGCACGATGCCCGCCTGTCCGAAGAAATAGAAAATGGGTACCGAGATGACCAAGGCCACGATAATGGCCGCCAACTGGATGACGGCCAGCGACTTCAGCTGTCGCGCACCTTTCAGTATGGCCATTTCGACACCACTGATGGCCATCAGTCCGACGGCAGGCGCCAACGCCATGAAATGAAGTGTATGGTCGCCCCAGGCAAAAGCATTACGACTGAGGAACGGTCCCGCCACCATACAGACAAACATGCCCAGCAGGGCTGTTAGCAGCCCCCACGAGCGCACAACTTTCACAAAATGCTGGATACGCTCTTCATCGCCCTGGTCAAAGAGCTCCGACACATGACGCACGGCACTAAAAGAGATGCCAAGGCTGGTGGCTTGCGTGACAAATGCGACAACAGAATTAAAAAGCGACGTCAAGCCCATACCTGAAGGGCCCAGCAATGAGGCCACAATCTTATTGCGCACAAGGCCGATAAGGATATTCAGCCCTTGCACGCCTCCAAAGATGCCCGTATATTTCAATATATGAGTATAGGTCTTCTCGATGTCTTCGTCTTTCATTCTTCTATTTAACGCAGATTCTGCAAAGTTATTTTGTCCGCTGGGAAAAAAGAGAAAAGTAGAGTAAAAATTTTGCCATTCCGACGGAATCATGTAATTTTGCAGTTGTGAAACTAAGCATCATCATTCCCGTCTACAACGTGGAGGACACGCTGGAACGCTGCGTGCAAAGTGTCGTGAGGCAGACTTTCGGCGACTTCGAAGTCATACTGGTTGACGACGGCTCACCAGACAATTGTCCACAGCTTTGCGACGAGTGGGCGCAACGCGACAATCGCATCCGCGTCATTCACAAGCAAAACGGCGGACTGAGCGACGCACGTAATGCAGGTCTTGACCTAGCCAAAGGTGACTATATCACATTCGTGGACAGCGATGACTATTTGGCTGAAGACACTTACGCCAACGCCATGCTGCAGACCGAAGATGCCGACATAGTGGAGTTTCCTTTTGTCAAAGAAACAAATGGAAAGTTTCAGACTACCATCAAGCTGACGAAAGAGGACTATCACAACAGGGACAGTTACTGGTTGAAAGGCCATGCCTACGAACACAGCTACGCTTGGAACAAAATATATCGGCGAGCGCTATTCAACAACATACGCTTTCCCAAAGGTGTCGTGTTTGAAGATGTTGCCACACTGCCGCTACTTCTGGAAGAAGCACAGAGAATAAGGACGATTGATACGGGATGCTATTACTACTGTGCAAACGAGAACGGCATCACCGCCACAGCTACAGGCAAAGAACTACAGCAACTGCTGGAAGCCCACTTACGCGTAATACCGAAGTGGTGTGACGACCGTTACCATATGCACGTGCTGAACATACAGATTGACGTATGCCGCCTGACAGGTCAAAAGCCCCACCTGCCACAACATCGTGTATCATTCTTTGCACAGGGACTGACGCTGAAGCAACGAGTGAAAGCTATTATTATCAACACATTCGGAATCAATTCATTATGCCACATCAACAAGAGAATCAGAAAAAGCTGATAAGCTTCATTATCCCTGTATATGATGTGCCGGAGGAGATGCTGCGTACATGCATCGACAGTATCAGGAAACTGTCGCTGCGGCAATTCGAGCGGGAGATTATTGTGGTTGACGACGGCTCCGTGAACAATCCTCTCAATACCCTAAATCCATATTTGGACGAGATAATCTACATACGCCAGAAAAACAGTGGATTAGGAAGTGCGCGCAATCGTGGTCTGCAAAACGCAACGGGTGAATACATTCAGTTCGTGGACGCCGACGATGCGCTTATCATTAACCAATATGAGCATTGCCTGGACCTGGCACGTTTCCAGCATCCGGACATGATAATGTTTGAGTTTAGCAAGAAAAATGAAAGTCATCGGGTGTATACCCAACAACCCGTCGTAAGCGGAAATCATCTGATGCGTTATCAGAATCTCAAGGCTGCCGCTTGTTCCTATCTCTTCAGAAAAGCGATACTGGGAAACCACCGTTTTACTACAGGCATCTATCATGAGGATGAAGAGTTCACGCCACTATTGGTGCTTCGTGCAGAATCCATCATTAAGACTGATGCCGAGGCCTACTATTATCGTACTCGCCAGAATTCCATCACCACCAAGACTGACAAGCGTAATGTGATCAAACGTCTAAGCGACTTCAAAAACGTGATCTATCGACTCAACGATATGGCAGCCACCATGCCAAGCATAGATTGGATAGCATTACAGCGGCGAATCCATCAACTTACAATGGATTATATTTATAATGTGATAGTGCTCACCCACAGTCAACACTACCTTGACCGACAGTTGGAGCTCTTGCAAAAGAAAGGACTCTTCCCCCTACCCGACCGCGACTACACTCAGAAATACAAGTGGTTCCGCCGTATGACGAGCACCTCAATGGGGCGCACTGTTCTTCTGCGTACACTACCATTCTTGAACAAAGAGAGATGAAGATCCTGCTTTTAGGTGAATACAGCAACGTGCACAACACGTTGGCCAAAGGTCTGCGGCAACTGGGACATGAAGTGACTGTGGCATCCAACGGCGACTTTTGGAAAGACTACCCCCGCGATCAGGATCTGGCGCGACGCATGGGCAAGCTGGGCGGCCTTAAGCTGATGGCAAAGGTGGCCACGTTGCTGCCGCGATGGCGGGGCTACGATGTGGTGCAGCTCATCAACCCTATGTTCCTTGAGCTGAAAGCCGAGCATATCTTCCCCATTTATCGCTACCTGCGCAGACACAACCGCCACATCGTCCTGTGTGCAATGGGCATGGATTATTATTGGGTGAAGGAGTGCGTGGAAAAGAAGCCTTTGCGCTATAGCGACTTCAACATCGGCGACAAGCTGCGCACTATTGAGTGTGCCATGACTGACCGCAATGACTGGATGAATACGGCAAAGGGGAAACTGAACAAAATGATAGCCGAAGAATGTGACGCTATCGTCACCGGACTCTATGAGTATGACGTGTGCTATCGGCCGAACTTTCCTCAGAAAACGACGTTCATCCCACTACCCATCAATCCCGGCAATTTCAGCAGTCCCAGCGGCCCCGGAAAGCCTTTCACACTTTTCATCGGCATCAGCAAAAATCGCAACATCTACAAGGGTACCGATATCATGCTGCGTGCAGCACAGACCGTGAAGAAGAAATATCCTGACAGGCTTGAGCTGAAAGTCGTGGATGGTGTGCCCTTCGCTCAATACCAGCAGATGATGAACGACAGCGACGTCATCATGGACCAGCTCTACGGCTACACACCCGCCATGAACGCCCTGTTGGCTATGTCAAAGGGCATCGTCGTCATTGGAGGCGGCGAACCTGAGAGCTACGACATTCTGGGCGAGCAGGAACTGCGACCCATCATCAACGTGGAACCGTCCTACGAAAGCGTCTACGAGCAGCTCGAGCTACTGGTGTTGCATCCTGAACGTCTGCCTCTGCTTAAGCAACAAAGCATCGATTTTGTCAAGAAACACCACGACTACATGAAAGTGGCCCGCAAATACGAATCTCTTTACACTACTCTTACTTCATAATTCCTATATAGACGTAGCCGACAACTCTACATTCCAAATTCTAAATACTAAACTCCTAATGAACACCGACGAGAGATACCTGCACCTACTGTCGCACACCTACCCTACCGTGGCCGATGCCGCCAGCGAAATCATCAACCTCGAGGCCATTCTCAACCTGCCTAAGGGCACAGAGCATTTCTTAGCCGACCTGCACGGCGAGCACGAGGCCTTCATCCACGTGCTGAAGAACGCCTCGGGCAACATCAAGCGCAAGGTGGGCGAGATTTTCGGCAACACCATACGCGAAGCCGAGAAAAAGGAGTTGTGCACCCTCATCTACTACCCTGAGCAGAAGCTGGAACTGATAAAGGCGCAGGAAGATGATTTGGACGATTGGTACCGCATCACCATTCACCAATTGGTGCGTGTCTGTCGCGATGTGTCATCAAAGTACACTCGTTCGAAAGTTCGCAAGAGCCTGCCCGAGGAGTTCAGCTACATCATAGAGGAACTGCTTCACGAGCGTTCTGACGACCAGGACAAAGCCGCCTACGTTGCCGTCATTGTTGACACCATCATCTCTACAGGCCGTGCCGATGACTTCATTGTAGATATCTGCAACGTCATACAGCGACTGGCCATCGACCAGCTGCACATCCTTGGCGACATCTACGACCGAGGTCCCGGCGCTCACATCATCATGGACACCCTGCGCCAGTATCACTCATGGGACATCCAGTGGGGCAACCACGACATCCTCTGGATGGGCGCAGCCGCTGGCAACGATGCCTGCATTTGCAATGTTCTGCGCCTGTCGCTGCGCTATGCCAACCTCGTCACCCTCGAAGAGGGCTACGGCATCAACCTCTTGCCACTGGCCACCTTTGCCCTCGAGACTTACGGCGACGACCCATGCGAGGAGTTCATCCCCAAGTTACTGAAAGACACGAAGATGGACGAGAAAACGCTACAGCTGACAGCGAAGATGCACAAGGCCATCAGCGTCATACAATTCAAGGAGGAAGCCGCCATCTTCCACCGCCGCCCCGAATGGCAGATGGAAGACCGCTGCCTGATTGAGTCTGTCGACGCAAAGGAGAAGACCTGTATCGTTGATGGTAAAAAACACAGCTTAATTGATTGTAATTTCCCCACTGGAGTAGATGCTCTTACTCCCGAGGAAACGGCCCTGATGCAGAAGTTGCACCACTCGTTCCGCGTCAGCGAAAAGCTGCGCAAGCACATCCGCACCATCCTCTCCCACGGTTGCATGTATAAGATTTGCAACCAAAACCTGCTCTTCCACGCTTCCGTGCCCCTGAACGACGACGGCTCGCTGAAGGAGGTTGAGATATTAGGCAAGGGATACAGTGGACGCCAGCTGATGGAATACATTGGACAGCTCATCCGCTCCGCATTCCAGAACGACACGCCAGCCGACCTGAAGGCCTATGCCAAGGACTATTTCCTCTACCTGTGGTGCGGAAAGGATTCGCCATTGTTCGACAAGTCAAAAATGGCCACCTTTGAACGATACTTTCTCACAGATAAAGAGACCTGTTCTGAAGAAAAGGGCAACTATTTCCGTTTGCGTGATTCTGCAGATGTGTGTGACCGAATTCTCGATGCCTTTGGTGTGAAGGGTGAGACGCGCCATATCATCAACGGTCACGTGCCCGTTCATGCTGGCTCAGGCGAGAATCCTATCAAGGCAAGCGGCAGGCTGATGGTGATTGACGGGGGCTTCTCTGAGGCCTATCACACCGAGACAGGCATCGCCGGTTATACGCTCATATACCACAGCCGCGGCTTTCAGCTCGTACAGCACGAGCCGTTTACCTCGACGCAAGACGCCATACAAAGAGGAACCGACATCAAGTCGACAACACAGCTTGTGGAGATGTCGGCCCACCGCATGTTAGTGGCTGATACTGACAAAGGCGCAGAGCTGCGCGCCCAAATCAGCGACCTGAAAGCACTGCTCTACGCCTATCGGCACGGCACCATTATCTGATAAACAGAAGCTCGCGATACTTTGGTAGCGTCCAAAGGCCATCTTCAACAATCATCTCCAGATGGTCGGCCTCGCTGCGGATGGCTTCCATGTGAGGACAGACAGTGTCGTGATAGGCAATGGCGCGTTGGTGAATATCTTGAATACGGTTGGCAATTCGGCGGGCTTCAGTCAGCTCCTCCACCAACTGTTCTATGCGTTCAGTACGCTCAGCTATCTCCTCGATAAGCTTCATGTTACGGGCACTAAGGCGCTCGGTCTTCTGCTGGCTGAATACGCTCTTCATACCCTGAACGTTTTTAATGAGCTGGCTCTGATAATGCGTAGCAACTGGAATGATGTGATTCATGGCCAAATCGCCCAGCACACGAGCTTCAATCTGCACCGTCTTGACATACATTTCCCACTTTACCTCATTGCGTGCCTGCAACTCCTTGCGGTTCATCACTTTCAGGCTTTCAAACATCCGAACACTTGACTCATCAAGATAATGTTCATAGATGACAGGGCACGATTTCTGTACGTCCAAGCCACGACGTGCAGCTTCCTGTACCCACTCGTCACTATATCCGTTGCCGTCGAAGCGCACAGGTTTGCAAGTCTTGATGTCATCACGAAGCACGTCAATAATGGCATGATACTTAGCAGAATGTCCCTCGCCCAAGGCAAACTCAGGCCGCACAGCGTACTCAGCCATCCGCTCGTCAACGCGTCGCTTGAAGGATGTCAGTGCTTCGGCCATAGCAGCATTAAGCGCAATCATGGCAGATGCGCAGTTTACGCTGGAACCAGGCGCACGGAACTCAAAGCGATTGCCAGTAAAAGCGAAGGGCGATGTGCGGTTGCGGTCGGTATTGTCAACAATGATATCAGGAATCTGCGGAATGTCAATCTCCCGCTGCTGATTCGATATTTGAGGTTTGAGAATTGAGGTTTGCTCTATGGTGTCAAGCAGTGTTGACACATACTTTCCGAGGAAAGAACTGATGATGGCTGGTGGTGCCTCATTGCCTCCTAATCGATGAGCATTGGTGGCACTCATAATACTGGCCTTGAGCAGGCCGTTGTGCTTATAGACAGACATCAGCGTCTCAACAATAAAGGTGACGAAGCGTAACGTCTCATTAGGCGCATCGCTGGGATTGGCGGACTTGCCTGGTGCGTGCAACAGGACACCGTTGTCTGCGGTGAGACTCCAGTTGTTATGTTTGCCCGATCCGTTAATGCCATCGAATGGTTTCTCATGCAACAGCACGCGGAAGCCATGTTTGCGTGCCACTCGCTTCATCAACGACATCAGCAGCATGTTGTGGTCAACAGCCAGATTACACTCTTCGAAGATAGGAGCCAACTCGAATTGGTTGGGCGCCACCTCGTTATGGCGCGTCTTACACGGAATGGACAGCTCCAACGCCTGTATTTCCAGATCCTTCATAAAAGCCTGAACACGATCAGGTATGGTACCAAAGTAGTGGTCATCCATCTGTTGGTTCTTTGCGCTCTCATGCCCCATCAGCGTGCGGCCTGTCAGCATGAGGTCAGGGCGGGCGCTGTAGAGGCCTTCGTCAACAAGAAAATATTCCTGCTCCCAGCCCAAATTGACCTGTACATGTGTGACGTCGTCGTAAAAAAGCGAACACACGTCAGTAGCTGCTTTGTCGACAGCATGCAGGGCACGCAACAAAGGAGCCTTGTAGTCAAGAGCCTCACCCGTGTAGGCAATAAAGATGGTGGGGATACAAAGGGTGTCATCGATAATGAAAACCGGCGATGTAGGATCCCAGGCCGAATAGCCACGTGCCTCGAAGGTATTACGTATACCACCGTTAGGGAAGGAACTGGCATCTGGCTCTTGCTGTACCAGCAGTTTGCCACTGAACTTCTCCATCATGCCACCCTTGCCGTCATGTTCCACGAAAGCATCATGTTTCTCAGCAGTTCCCTCGGTCAATGGCTGAAACCAGTGGGTGTAATGTGTGACACCCATTTCCTGCGCCCACTGTTTCATACCAGCTGCCACAGCATCAGCAATGGAGCGGTCAAGTCGGGCACCATTATCGATAACGTCTATCAGTTTCTCGTACACATCTTTTGGTAAGTACTTATACATCTTCTCACGGTTGAAAACGTACTTACCGAAATACTCTGATGGGCGCTGCTTCGGCGTCTCAACCTCCAAGGGACGCTTTTTGAAAGCCTCCTCCACGACTTGGAATCTCAGATTAGCTGCCATAAATTTATTTGGTTACAGCGCCTCGTCATCGGGACGCTGAAGCCGGCGGCTCTTAAGTGGCGGCAGGTGGCGTTTACGTCTCAGATAGGCATCTCGCCTATCCTCAAATTCCTGCTGGTGTTTCTCAATAAAACCGTCAGCCATGGGTTAGACAATTATTGTTTCGACAATTACTTGAACTTGGCGAATACCACATTCACCATAATGGGATCATTCGCATTGTGAAGTCCTCCTACCAGACGTGCATTGGTGAGCGACATGTCATGATGTACACTGGTGACGGTGCTTGACGATGAACTAGTGGTGAAGGTGACAGGCACCAGCACCATTTTGTTCCAGTCTGGATGATGCTGCTCCCATTGCGGATCCTTGCGTAAGCCTTCCTGCCTTTTGTTCCACAGTGAGGTGATCAGTGAAGAAATGTTGTTGAAAGTATAGGTATTGGTGTTCGCGTAATATGAACTAGAAGTAGGAGACGGATTATTGAAGCCCGTCAGATATGACGTAATATTATCCGGCACTCTGTTATTCTCAAAGAAACTATAGAGGCTGTCCTTTTGTACCATCAGCAATGTCTTCGGTGCTGGCAGCAGGCGGTCGTCGCTCGACTGATAGTTGATTCGCTGCAAAGTCATTTTAGCTGCCAACAGCGAGTCGCCTTCATGGCTCTGCTTGATGGTGGATACAGGAAGTTCCACCTCTGTAAAGAGGCCGGCTGGTGTCTTCAGATATGTTAGTGTATCCACTTCCTGCATAGCTTTCAGGGCCTTACGGTCGTTGGTAACACAAGTAGTCTGCAGCACCTCACGTGTTCCTGCCAGAACCAGTTTTGTACTGATGGTAATGGTATCAATCTTGGCGGTATAGTATGTGCGTAGTCCTATATCGCTCACTTTAGCGTGGAATCCCAGTCCGTCAACAATCTGGAACAGGAAGCCCGGACACACTCTGTGAGTAAAGGTGAAGGAGTTGCGGAAATACTCAGGATGATCATAATACTGCTGCAGCAGATAGCTGCCATAGTTCTTGTAGACGGTGCCGTCACTTCCTGTGTATGGCTCGTTGAGTGAAATGCGTATGCAGTCCTGATAAAGGGACGAATAGCGCTCGTCGTCACTCCCGCCCAAGTTGGCAAAGCTGAAGACATGTGTCTTACTGATACCACCAAAGCGAACCATACCTTCCTGGGCAGGGCTAAAATTGGAATAGTAGTGTACGCCTTCTTCCAACGGTGTACCAAGTTCACTAACCCGCATCTTCATGGCTACAAGGCTATCGGCGCTACGGAAAGGCGACTTCAGATAGAGAATAATATCACACGCGTCGGCAGCAGCTCTGCCATTATATTGGCCCACGATGCAACTTTCTGGTGCTATGGAGATATCCTCCATCAAGTGAAACTGTGTGGTAAACTCACTGGTGACATCTGCGCCGGTCTGTGGATCCCTGACACACCCCAAATAGCAGTCGGCGGCAAGGGCGAGCACAGAATCGGCCATGATGGTTCTGGTAGTAACGGGGAAATTTTCAGTACTCACCACCAGCTTGTCGTTCTCGCTGGTGAGCGTCTGTCCGATGTTCAGGGTGTCTTCCTCGCATGAAGAAATGGCTACCAGCGCAAAAGCTGCGGCAGCCATTATCCGAAATGTAGAATTATTGTTAAGTGACATCTTGTTGTTTGAAAATATCCTATATTTTCTCGTAAAACTCCTCATAGGCGTTGGCAAAGTCCTCGACGTAGGAGAGCAGGGGTATGTTCTTTGCCGCAGTATGCTTTATCAGAGCTTCACTCACATCCTTTTCAGCCTGGATAACGCCGTCACTATAGTCGATGGCCAACCTGCACAGATCTTCATATTGGAAGTGGTCATCGTAGTCAGACAGCAGCTCGGGTTTCGCATCGCGGAAAGCAATGTTCTGCTTGAAGTTGTCGTCAAGCTCTTGCGGCAAGACGCCATTATAAAGAGAAGTCACTACCTTTGCATCGGCAAACGACGGCTCGTCGGCATATGCAGTCTTGACATAGAAAGGCACAACGGCACTCATCCAGCCCTGACAGTGGATAACATCAGGCACCCAGCGCAGTTTTTTTACCGTCTCAAGTACGCCGCGGGCAAAGAAAATGGCACGTTCGCCTGCATCATCAATCACCGTACGGCGCTTAGAGAAGTAGTCATCGTTATCGATGAAATAAACTGCCACTCGCGACGACTGGATAGAGGCCACCTTGATAATCAAGGGATGATCGGTGTCGTTGATGATAAGATTCATTCCCGACAGGCGCTGCACTTCATGCAACTGACCACGACGCTCGTTGATGGTCCCCCACTTGGGCATGAAAGTACGTATTTCGTGTCCCAAGTCCTGCATGGCACGAGACAGTTCACGCCCCATGATAGAAAGGTTGTTGTCGGCCACGTAGGGCGAGATTTCCTGATTGATAAATAGGATTTTCTTTTTTGCCATTGCTCTTCTTTTAGGGTAAATGGTTTGGAATTCCTTTGCAAAGGTACGCATTTATTTGCATAAAACCGAAGAAATTGTGCCGAAATCGTGTGTTTTTAGGAAAAAGTGACATTTTATAGGTTTATTTTTAGTCTTTTTTTTCCTTGTTTGCAAAAATTGTTGTTATTTTGCACCCGCTTTTTTAACCAAGGTACTCAATAGTAAAAACAAAAACACTCAACAAAATTGAAGGTATTTACAAAGATTGTTGACCTGCAAAATGCACTCTTTGAAGATCGCAAGTCAGGAAAAAGCGTAGGTTTGGTACCTACGATGGGAGCATTGCATGAGGGACACGCATCATTGGTGCTTCGCTCAGTAAAGGAAAATGATGTAACGGTGGTATCGGTGTTTGTTAATCCCACACAGTTTAACGACAAAAACGACCTTACCCGTTACCCCCGGACTTTAGAAGCCGACTGCCAATTGTTGGAGGACTGCAAGGCAGACTATGTGCTGGCACCATCCGTGGAGGAGATGTATCCTACGCCAGACAATCGTCAGTTTGAATACCCCCCCGTTTCTACTGTCATGGAAGGCGCCCATCGCCCTGGCCACTTCAACGGTGTGTGTCAGGTGGTGAGCCGTCTGTTCTACATCGTGCGCCCCAACCGTGCCTACTTCGGCGAGAAAGACTGGCAGCAGATTGCCGTTGTCAAGGCCATGGTACGCCACTTGCAGTTGCCTGTTCAAATTATGGAGTGCCCTATCATCCGTGAGAAAGACGGGCTGGCAAAGTCGAGCCGCAACACATTGCTGGCTCCAGACGAGCGAGCCATTGCGCCTGCCATCTATAAGGCACTGAAAGACAGCCTTGAATATAGCAAGAGCCACACCCTTGCAGAAACGCATGAATACGTGGTAAGCACTATTAACGCCGTAAATGGAATGGAGGTTGAGTATTTCGCCATCGTCGACGGGAACTCTTTACAAGACGTGGCTGAATGGGAAGATTCACCCTACATCGTGGGCTGCATCACCGTCTATTGCGGAAAGACTCCCATCCGACTTATTGACCACATCAAATATAAAGGTTAAAAGTTTTATTGCAATGTTGATTGAAGTAATGAAGTCGAAACTGCACTGTGTGCAGGTAACGGAAGCCAACCTGAACTACATGGGAAGTATCACCATAGACCAGGACTTGATGGATGCCGCCAACCTTATTGCAGGCGAGAAGGTGCAGGTGTTGGACAACAATAACGGCGAGCGCTTTGAGACCTATATCATCAGCGGCGAGCGCGGCTCTGGTTGCATCTGTCTGAACGGAGCCGCAGCAAGACGCGTACAGATAGGCGATACGGTCATCATTATTTCCTACGCATTGATGGATTTCGAAGAAGCCAAGTCTTTTCGCCCTACTGTGGTCTTTCCCAAGGATAACAGGCTGCCTTAGTGATGAAATGGAACATGTTTGGTTAAAATCATACCCGCTCGAATTACACAGAGCTATTATTGTATAAGAATCTGAACAATACGCTCCGCGGTACGACCGTCCCAGCGGTCGGGCAAGGCACAACGCTTCCATTCACCTTTTACCATGCACGTCACTTCTTCGGCAAGGTGCTGCGGGTCTTCACCTACGAGGACGTTGGAGCCTATGCTTACCGTTTCCTGATGCTCGGTGTAACTATTGAGGGTGATGCATGGTACCCCGTTGAAAGTGGCTTCCTCGGCCACGTTTCCACTGTCGGTAATGATACCCTTAGCGTGAGCGGTAAGCCAACCAAACTCTAAATATGGAAGCGGTGCTGTTTGGTGGAAAGTAGATGATGGAAGGTGGAAGGTGGATACCGTCTCTGCAGCAATTCCGCGCAAGGGAGCGATAATGGGCGTACCGTCAGCAGCCTCTATCATGGCTTCAAGCAAATGGCGAAGCTTTTCCTTGTTAGCAAGTAGCGCTTTGCGGTTGAGGGTAAAAACGAGGTAGGAGCCAGGGGTGAGAGGTGAGAGGTATGAGGCGAGAGAAGGTTGCTTGAGTCGCTGGTGGTTGAAACGCAGGGTATCCATGAGGATATTGCCCACCATGTAAGTGCCTGCGCCTTCAGCTTGTTCGCGGGTAGCCACACTATTGCTTTTTACGCCTGCAGTAAAAAGATAGTCGCTAAGGGCATCAATGACAAGGCGGTTGACCTCCTTGGGCATGTTCATATCAAAAGAACGGGTGCCTGCCACAAGGTGGGCCAGCTTCAGGCCACGCTTCTTGGTAACGATAGCGGCAGCCATAGTAGAGGCGAGGTCGTCGACGACGATGACCACATCAGTGGGATGTTGCTCCAAAAGTACATCGAACTCAGCCATCACACGGCTTGTTATCTCGTTGAGGCTTGTGCTGTCGACACCAAGGTAGACGTCAGGACGCGGCATCTGCAGGTCGTCGAAGATGGAAGCTTCGAGCGTGGGGTCGTCCTCACGCCCAGCATAAACTAACAGACTAGTTGCGCCGTCGGTATGATGGATGGCACGGATGAGAGGCGCTACCTTCACAAAGTTGGGACGTGCGCCTGCTACGATGGTGATTCGCTTCATAATATTGAGAGTTGAGAGACTTTTGTTCTTCGACGAGCGAAGCGGTTTGTAATTCGTAATTAAGAGTTGAGGAGCTTGTCTACCTCATCGAACTGGCGCCCGAGGTTAAGGTAGAGATAGATGCGATAGAGTACCGGCGCCCACTTTTTCTTCTCGTCGGGCATCAGCAGACGGTAATATTCCATATAGGTGCGGGCTTTCTGATAGTAGGTGCGTTGCAGTTTCTTGTCGTTTGCCACCTTGGGGGTCTCTGCCATGTTGACAAAAGCAGTACCTGCGTTGAAGTAGGGCTCAGGCAGACTGTCATTCTTGTGGATGAGGCGCTCGCTGAAGACGACGCTCTCTTCCCATCGTTCCATCCTCAGCAGCACGGAGGATTTGGCAAAGAGGAAAATGTCGCACGTGTCGCAGAGTGTCAATGCGCTGTCGGCAAGTGCAAGTGCCTTATCATATTGCTCTCTGGCGGTGTAGGCGTCGATGAGCCTGGGAAAGAAATATGTGAAGAACGGATATCGCTGAAAACCTTCTTCAAGCGTGGCTATGTAGGCGCTGTCGTTATTCTTCCAGCGATACGCCTCAGCAGCAAACTGTAGGGCAAAGTCTGCATGTGCCGAATCTCTCATAGCTAATGGCTGATATTGCAAGGTCTTCTCTGCGTCATTCAGCTTATAGCCGCTATAGGTAGCCCAATAGGCAGCTTCCGGCAAGCGAGCATCATTCTGTGCGTAATTGTAGGCGGAAAAGAGAGGCTGGTGTTCGCAGTCAATATAGGTACTTAATAAGGTAAAGGCCTCACCCCAGTTACTCTTTCTGATGAAAAAGGTACCGGCATTGTAGAGATTGGGCCGATGAGTGTTGAGCATCGCAGCGTTTTTATGCCTATGCTCGGGGTTAACGCGTCCTTTCTTGTCGGGCCTCATGTCAAGGCTGTCAAGCGTCTCAGCAATGGTGAACAGACGCCTGTTGAGGTTGAAGAAAGCGGCTGTGTCCTGATTCTGTTTCAAGTAGAGTCGCTCGTTGGCCTGGTCATACTGTCCCTTCACGGCTTCCAGCCAAACCGAATAGATATCTTTATTGTCAAGATTGGCAGAATCCTTCAGCAGCTTGGTCATCAGCTGCTCGGCCTGGTCATAGTTTCTGTTGCGTTGCTTCAGGTAATTGCGAGCCTGCGAGAGCTCTTGACGTACGGTGTGTCCCTTCGTCTTCTGAGCCATCGCAGGGCAGGTGTTCAGTAGGAGTAAAATGGCCAGTATCCATTTTCCCATACGCCATAATCTATGATGTGAGTCACAATGATTATTCATAATTGCTGCAAAGGTAACGCTTTTTGTCTGAATTGTCAAAAAACAATTATCAAAAAATAACAAAATAAAAGACAAACTGACTAACGACTCGCCAGCTATTGATTTAAGATGAAATATGAAAAGAAGAAGTAGACACGACAAATTGGAATTACTCTCTGTCTGAAAGCATGAAAGAGCCCCCGAAAGAAAAATTCGGAGGCTCTTTTTCATAAAAAACCAAATAGTTTCTTTAGATGTCCTTCAGCGAGGGGTCGATGGTTTCCAGCTCGGCCATCTTGTCTTTCAGGCCAAGAGTGTAGTAGATGCGATAGAGAGGATAGGTCCAACGAGCCTGCTCGTGGTTGGGGTCGAGTTCGCGGGTCTTCTCCAG
>JAILAA010000133.1 GCA_024681875.1 Prevotella sp. | reverse complement strand
GTGCCGTATGGATAGCCTATTGCTTCCCTGGGCTTCTAGATGGAGAACGTGATGTTTTCATCAGCCACATGAAACCCAAGTGGGCCAATCACCCCTTGATGAAGATGAAAAAGGTGTAAGGATAAAAACGAGCCAGCCCCCTTCTCACTACTGAGGAGGGGGCTGACTCGTTTTTATCCTTACACCTTTTTCATCTTCATCAAGGGGTGATTGGCCCATTTGGGTTTCATGTAGCTGATGAAAACATCACGTTCTCCATCTAGAAGCTCAGGGAAGCAATAGGCTATCCATACGGCACAGATGTTGTCCCGGTTCTCAAGCAGATGCCGTTTGGCTATCTCCTTCTGGTTCATCAGCATCTTGGCTCGCACGCGATTGGCATCCTCCTGAGCCTCACGCCAAGCCTTAGGATCATCGGAGAACACATCGACGTGAAAACCCTCAGGACTGGCTTTCCTGATCTCCGAACAGATGGCGTTCAGCTTCTGCGACAACCTAGAACCCTGTATGGAGCCCGAGTTCCAGTCGATGGTGATATGGCGGCTGTCGGGTATGAGCACAAAGGGACTGCGCTCGGGCCATTCCTTCCAGTCGTGCACACGAATGAAAGCATTGCGGTCCACCTCTACCGTCTTCGAGAACTTGCCGTCCACGATAGACAGGCGCTCAGCATGGGCAGTATCTTCATTGATGATGAGATACAACGTTGTCTGCGGGGGCCATACCGTCCCGTCAATGGTCACCTTCACTTTCTTTGCGTGGCCTGTGACTATAGCCCCTAAAGCTGTCAGGAATAACAATAATCGTTTCATCGCTTCACATTTCTATTACCTTCCGCTGCCGGGTGCCCCAGGTCTACCAGCCCCACCAAAGCCACCGGGGAAGCCAAAACCCTGTTGAGGAGCTGTCTCCGGCTCGCCAAAGAATGAGGCCTCAACGTCCTTGTCGTTGAGTTTAAACACCATGAACTTCGGATTCTGCTCCGTGCAGGGAGCCCATGCACCGCCATTCTTACCATTGGGGTCACTGTACTTGGCGAAGTTGGTCCATGCCGTGAGCATTTTTTCACTCAGGTCCCAGTCGCCCTTCGTCCAGGGACGCCAGCAGTGCTTCAGGCTCTTAAACACAAACCACAGGTCGCTGCTATGGAAGGCACCACGCAGACGCTGAGTCACCTCGGGATGACTGCCATCGTCGGGCAGCGGACGGGCAAACTGATAAGCCCAAGCCTTGCCGCCCTTCTGTGCACGAACCTTGCAGAACTCGGCAATGTTAGGAGCCATGTTGCCCATATCGTTCAGCGTGAAGCCAATCATATAAGGAACGTCGGCCAGGGTGCCCTCACGGGTAGCATCGTCGAAGCTCTTCACGCTGACATAGCCGTCGATCATCGGCATATAGCCCATACCCATGCGCATCATACCCATCATGCCGCCGCCCTGCTGCTGGCCGGCGCTGTTCACCTGCTGATAGATGGTGGGCAGAGCGAAGACGGTCTCCGTCGATGCCTGGCGCATCTTTTGCAGGTCGGTCATTCCAGCCCAGTCAAACATCTTCTTCGCGTTGGCTGCTGCATCCTCGATGCTTCCACCGCTGTAGCGTCCGCCCATCATGCCACCACCGTTAGGATTGGGGATGCTCAGACCCTGGGCACTCATGATGACAGCCTTGTGGAACAAGCCACGAGCCAAGGGCGACTCGCACAACGTGCGCACGCTGCCACCACCGGCACTCTGTCCGAAGATAGTCACATTGTTAGGGTCGCCACCAAACTGGCCGATGTTCTTCTTGATCCATTTCAGAGCCTCAATCTGGTCGAGGATACCGTAGTTGCCGGAGACATGATTCGGGCTCTCCTCAGCCAATGCGGGGTGACAGAGGAATCCGAAGATGCCGAGGCGATAATTGATCGAGACGAGCACCACGTCTTTAGCTCCCCACTCCTGTCCGTCGAACTCAGGTTCCGATCCGAAGCCCTCACGATAGCCACCACCATGAATCCACAAGGCCACAGGCAGTTTCTTGTTCACCTGACCGGGAGCCTTCGTCCATACATTCAGATATAGGCAGTCCTCGCTGAAGGCAGCCTCCTTGCCATAGCCCCATTCGGTGTAGTAGCCACCAGTATACTGGATAGCCTGATAGCTCGGACGGCCGAAGGTATCACAGATTTTCACGCCCTTCCAGGGCACGACAGGCTGTGGAGCCTTCCAGCGGTTCTCGCGGATAGGAGGAGCAGCATAGGGAATGCCACGATAGACATACACATCGGGATGGTCGTCGGCCAAGACGCCCTGCACCTGACCACCTTCAATCGTTAACACCGGGTTGTTGTCTGCCGCATTGGCAGAGACTGCTAACATAAGCAGTAGAGGCAATAATAGCTTTTTCATAATTAGGTTGTTATTTAAGTTATTGTCCTAAGAGAATATTCACGACACCTACGGCATCTGAGACCGTCACCTTGCCATCGCCATTGACATCACCCTTTATACCACCACCGGGCATATCGGTCTCAATGATGTTCTTGAATCCAATCCAACCTGCATTCAGATATGCCTCCTTGCTGCCACGGGGAACAAAAAGGGTGGCATTAGCAGCTTTGACCACTTGGCCGGCATAGGTCGCAGGATTGGGATTGCCCATCATAAGGCTCTGAATGGGAGAATGCTGCTCTTCTGACTGTCCTCGGAATGCACCCGTTCCCAACGTCGTGTTTCCTGGTATGGATACAAAAACCAGCTTTGTGCAGTTGGTAAATGCCTCCTCGCCAATGGATGTCAGCGACGAGGGCAGCATGGCGGCCACCATCTGAGTGCAGCCATAGAAGGCCCATTTATCAATTTGGGTCACCCCTTCCGGAAGGATCATGCTGGGAATCTCTGTGCTGTGGAAAGCATTATAACCAATACTCTTGACGGTGTTAGGTATGCCGACACCTGTCAAGCCTGTCTCGCTAAAGGCAAGAGGTCCAATTCTCGTCACGGTGTAGCCTAGCACCTCGCTGGGAATGGTGACATAGCCTGCATAGGAGGTAGGGATGGCAGCTGTGTAACTGATTGCGCCATTACTGGCACGTATTCCCTTAGCCACCTCACAGGTCTTGTTCCCTTCGCTGGTGATGCGGAAGTGCATCAGCACGCCCTCTGCTGTGTAAGCCGCCAGTTCTTCGGAAATCTGAAAATCCTTCCAATAGTCTTTTGCCTCATAGGCTTCTTTGTACACTGCGGGCACATACAGCGTGGCATTGGCCCTGTTAGTGAAACAGTCAGCATTGATGTCAGGTGGTGTCTCCATACCTGCATAGACAGTCACCAGACTGTTACAATTTTTGAATGCATTGTCGCCGATGCTTACGATGGTGGAAGGAAGGAGAATGCTTTCCAAAGCTGCTTCGAAGAACGCGTAAGTCCCAATGGAGGTAGTGGCTGAAGGCAGTATGATATTAGTCAGCGCACTGCAACCCTCGAAGCAGCTCTTAGGTATTGTCGTCACATCATCTGGAATATTCACAGAGGAAAGGCTCAAACAGTCCTTGAACATAAAACTAGACAGACTTTTCAGTGAGCTGGGCAGAGTGACTGATTCCAGTTTGCTACTTTTATTAAAAGTATAGGATTCCACCTTGGTCACTCCCTCAGGAACAACCAGTGATGTCAGGTTATAGCATTGGCTGAAGGCAAACGATCCAATCTTGGTCAAACCCTCGGGCAGGGTGATCGTCTTCACATTGGTTTGAAGAAATGCATAGTCAGCCACTTCCGTCACCCGATAGCCGTTGACAGTAGCCGGGATGGTGATGGAACCAGTATAACTTTGGTCAATAGCCCTTAATCCGTCTGTGTTGCCTAAGCCCACCTGGCAGGTCTTGGCCTGCTCGCTGATAACCTTGTAAATCACATAGTTCTTATTGTCCGAAACACCCACGAATGCCTTGGGGTCGCTGAGAATAGGAGCAATGCACGAGAAAAATTTCCAGTTATCCGCACTTTTATATGCATCTATGCTGCCGGGTTCCACAAAGAGCGTGGCATTGTAGCTCTGTCCCGAAAAGGCCAGATCATGTATAGTGGGAGGAGTCGCCATGTGTGCCGTAATCTTGGTGAGTGAGCGACAATTGGAAACGGCATTGTTACCAACATAGGTGATGTAGGCAGGCAGCTCGATCTCAGTGAAAGCACAGCCGCTCAAAGCTACGTCGGCAATCGTATTCACAATCAATCCGTTCACCCGCTCAGGAATAGTCACTTTGCCAGTATAGGTATTGTCGATGGCTTGTCCGCTGCCCAATCCCACCTGACAGTTGTGTTCGTTGATTCTCTTGAAGGTCATCTCTACACCTTCAACTGTGGTAGCTGTGAAAATGCTCAGGTCGTCGATAGCTTGAAATCCTTGCCAATATATGTTATTCTGATAGGTATCCAAGCTTCCATAAGGAACCACGAGGGTAATGTTTGAACGATAAGGGAAACTATTACCATCATCACTCTCATCGACAGTTGGGGGCGTTGAGCCCTTCATTACCACACGAGTCAAACGAAAAGCATCGAAAGCTGAAGACCCGATGCTTGTCACAGTCGAAGGAATCTCCACGGTGGTCAGGTTATCGCATTGGTAGACAAACATATCAGGAATCGACGTAACACCTTCAGGGATAGTGAGGCTCGTTAAAGCTTTGCACCTAAATAATGCACCTTCGCCTATACTTGTCAACGTGCTAGGAAGAGAAATGTTGACAGCCTTTAAAGCATTTAAAAAACCGTGTTCAGCAATGGTCGTGATACCTTCGGAAAGAAGGATGCTTGTAGCACTGCTATACGTAAAAGCATTTTTTCCGATAGTTGTCACAGTGTACTCATTGGCTGTTGCGGGTACAGTCACTGTACCTTCATAATATTTGTCAATGGCTACATTAGATCCTGTTCCTACCTGACAGGTCTTATCAGCCTCGTTGATGACCTTAAAGGTCATCGTCACTCCCTCAACGGTCTCGGCCGTGAATGTGTCACCATCGGCTGCCCACACAGCAGGTGTGAACATCGTGGCTAGCATGGCGGCCAGTAAGAGTTTCGTCTTTCTCATTTTCTCTATTGTTTTTATTGTTATTAATATTGTTCTATTTAGGTACACTTTCGACCTGCAAAATTAGCAAAAAAACACCAATACACCAAACATTTCAACCGAAAAGGTGTTTTTGTACTCGAAAGTAGCCGTTCTTGCATAGGAAAGAGGCCGCGGAGGTACAGCAAAGAGGCCGCGGAAGTACACCAAGAAGGCTGCCGGAGTAGACCAAGGAGGCCGCCGGGATAGGCCTAAAAGGCCATCCTCCTTCCTGCCGTAGCCTTCTTAGTTAGCAGCAAACTTTTCCAAAAGTAAGTAATACAGACCCCACCCCTGCCCCTCCCCTTGAAGGGAGGGGAGTGGCTACCGCCAGACAACAATCCGAATGGAACTCCCCTCCCTTCAAGGGGAGGGGCAGGGGTGGGGTCTGTAACTCTATCGCTTGCAAGGCAAGGACTTAGTTAGTTAGCTGACTGTCTGAACCCGAAGGTATAGAAGATATCCCCAGCCGTGACAGTTAGCTTCATGGTTCTCTCCTTAGCTGTTCCATTAGCGTCAAACTTTACATGGAGTTTGTTGCCCTTTGCTTCAGCCCTAAACCAGTCAGTCGTTATGGTATGAAAGTCATTCTCTTCACGTGGAGGGAAAAAGTATTCCCCGTTCGACTCTGCATCAGAAATCCAAGGAAAGGAATAGTTCTGACACGAGAATATCAGCTCCGCTCCTGCTGCCGGAACTTGATAGAAACCATCCGTTTTCTGTACTGGCACGTCAGCTTTCCATATCATAGAGTCCCACTTTCCTTCGGGATCAGTGCTCTCACAAGATGCGAGAAAGAGCACAGCAAGCATCAGTAAAGTCTTCAGTGTTTTCATACTCATAATCATATATAGAAATGTTTTTCTCAATAAACGTCGGAATCAAGAAACCTTGCACCATTTCGCGTTAAATATCCTTAATCGCAGAAAAAAAAATCCCGAGTCAATCCAATCAGAGGTAAGGCCCAGTATCACTTATCTTTTCTTGCATCACTTGTTGATACAAAAAAATGTGGAGGTCATAGCGACTTCCACATTTTTTTATATTTGTCAGTGTTTCAAGCTTAGTTGCTGATCTTCTTAACCTGCCTTGCATCCTCGGTGTTTGCCTTCACCACATAGATGCCCTTTGACAGGCGGAAGCGGTGCTCATTGCGGCCAGGTGCGGCGACATATACCTGTCGGCCACCGGCATCATAGACACGTACATCCGTAATAGGCTGTCCAGTAGTAGATGTCACGATGATGATGCCGTCCTCACCGAAGATCTGCAGATTGCTTTCTGCGAGAGCTTCCTTCAGGCTCGAGCCCTGAACGATGAAGAAGCGGTTCTGCGTGCGGCCCGGCATCCTCGTTGTAAAGCCGGAGTGGAGAGGAACGGCCTCACCCGTCTTTGCATCGTACAGCATCAAGCTGTCGCCAAGCATCTCCACACCCTGGAAGGTGACCGTTGCAGGCTCATCGCTGTTGCTCTCGATACCGATAGGCAGCACCATGAAGTCGTGGATACGGTTGATGCTCGTTGCCAGACGGCCAGTCAGCGTGTAGATCACAGGTATGTTCGAACTGATGTCACTCACGACGAACGTCTCGAGGTCTTCCTCTGGCAGGAACTTGTTGCTGGCATTAGCACTCCGGATAACAGTGGCCTCACTTTGATTGCCGTCGCGCTGGGCACTGATGGTCATCCAGAGGCGTGAGCCACCGCCAGAGTTGCCACCCGTAGTAGTACTTTCTGGCACTGTCCTAGGCGTATGCACCATCATATCGGTGGTGTACTTCAGGGTTATCGTGCTAGCATCATCGCTCTGACTCTTCAGGAAGAAACCATATCGCGGAGGAACGATGTTGTTACCCTGCAAGTTAGCGCCATTTCCAGTACCGTATGCCGCAAAGCTCATATCCGTCCACCTCCAAGAACTACCTTCGGGATTCAAATCAGGATTCTTGGGATCGATTTCGCTGTCCTTCATTACCAAATAATATGGCTTGACAACATCACTATTCAGTGCAAAGAACTTCACCATATCAAGACCACAGATGAAAGGATTGCTAGCGAGGAAGTAGCCCAAGCTGCCCTGGCCTTCGTTCTTCAATGTCACCTCGTAGTATTCAGGCAGAGTACCTGTAGGATTCGTAGTTGAAACGGAACCAGCAACTGGTGTCACAAAGAAGTCGGAACGCAGACGGCCACGATTATTCAATTCAACAAAGTTTGTATCATTGGGCATATAGTCATTGGCATTGACATTTTGATCTTTGATGGCATCTGCAACTGACTGGGCTAGATTGTCTGGCCATGCACGTCCGTCTTTAATATAAACACGTACACGGCGTTCAATTCCATAGCCTTTGGTCCAGTCCCAAATATCATAGTACTGGTCGTCCTTAGGCAGGCGGAAAATAGTCTTGATCTTCTCGTCGTTGAATGACTTCAAGTTGTTGATAGGCATCACACTGAAGCCACCGTTGTCATAAGGCACAGTATGGTCATTGTGAGCACCGCTCCATGAACCTATCACAGCCACGTTCACTTTACTAACGCCGAAGGGCTTGTAGACCAAACGATTCAAATAGTCATCTGCATTTTGATGCTCCCATGTATATCCTTGGCCAGAACCAGTCCAGTCACCCTCCTCACCATAGCCTAAATACTTGGTCTGGCTGGCATCCTCAGGACTCCATACGGCGCCACGCTCATAGAGCACAGCCTTGGCCTTGTCCCACTGACGCTGGTAGACGGCAGGTGCAAAGCGGTCGTAGTCAAGGTTGTAGGTACCAGAAACACTGGTGATGGATGTCACTGGCTTACCATCGAAGGTTATGGGCTCGTAGTAGGTCGTCTCCTGGCGTCCACTCCATGTGGGTGCATACCACTCGCCAGAGATCGTATTCTGGAGAGGTGAGCTTACGAGATGCCATTTGTTCTTCGGCAGTGCAAATTCCACCCATGCTTTATTATAGTTGAGCAGATGTGCATTCACCAGCTCCGTCTCCGACTGGAATGCGATGCTGTCGCAGACGTTGTCGTTATACAACTCCGTCACCATATCGCCCAGTGCGCGATGCTTCCAACCTTGGTGTGCGCTGACACTATCTGCCACCCATTCATGAGCCTGGAAGTCGTAACGAATCAGCGGAGATGCTGTCGGTCGTAGAGCGGGGAAGCCCGTCAGTACACCGTTCACCTTCTCGTCGCCATCATCATAGAGCAACGAAGCTGGCTTCACCTTATACGTCGTTGTCGTTGAAGTCGGATTGACACTCTCTGTTTCAACCTCACCGATGTTTTCACTCGTCATCATCAAGATATTGGTGCAATAGAGAGGTGCAAAACCCTGTCGGCGGCTACGGTCGGCCTCGGTGACATAGTTGGTCTGAGTATATGGCTGAGTTCCTGAACCATTGGGCAGATACCTGTTCTTCAGGTTAACGCCATTACCTGCATACAACTCATCATAGTCGGCACGACGCCAGTTCTCATCGTTACTCCAGTCAGTATTGTCGGCACCACCAGTCCACACCTCATAGTCGGGCACAATCTTGATGATAAAATCGCCTGTTCCTTCACAAGCAACGGGGAAGTCAGAGCCGTCGCCCAACTCTTCGATGAAGCGGTAACGTAGGGTATAGCTATAGCCTTCACGCACCTGGAAATCACTATTGAAATGAAGCTTCAACAAGCGTTCTGTTTCCGGATGGCCCTCACTCCAATATTGAGTATCCCTTCCGTGCAGATGATCGACATAACCCACTGCAGGTGGGAGTGAGTGACCATTCTCTAACCAATTCATGATACGCTGCTGCATCAATGCATCTGTAGAGTTGGTGACGAGTACTTCACGCAAAGGATCGGTTTCATCAGAAGGAGCCTTCACACCAATACATTCTGGCGTCACTACCTGAATGTCACGTAGAGGGATGTGCAGCATACCTGGATTAGCGTCACCACGTTTTACCATCTTCTCGAACTGACTCTTGGAGACACGCACGCTCAGCGTACCCAGTCCAGCAGGATAATGCTTGTCACCAAAGCCGATCTGCATGTGAGGAGCATGAGCACCCACCCTCAACTTAAAGGGCTGCGGTTCGGCACAGATATACACGTAGTTCTTTGCTGCCTCATTGATGTTGGTCTCAATGGGAATAGCCACGAACTTCACATACTTAATTGTATCACCAAGATAAATTTCATCTACGATAGTCGATTCGTCAATCTTGATGTCAACAATCTTGGTATGAATATAAAGTTGCGGTCTGCTGCCATCAGAGGGATTGGCCAGCTCTCGCATGTATTGCAGCATCTTTTCCGTGAAGGGCTGCACCTGACCTGATCCTGCATAGAGTGGATTGATACCATACTTGATGTCAGGATCGTAAAGGCTAGTGGCATGCGGATTGGTAAAGCGGAAAGCTTTGACTGCATCGTAAAGACGGATTGTTTCTCCATCAATCACCTTACTTTGCTGCAAATAGTTTTCCACCGTGCCAGGAACACCAGGATTATAATTGGGATCAGTAGGCTGAAGGTAATCTGTCTTTGGAATACCCATCCACCAGTCGAAATACACATCAGACAAGGTTACATATTCACCAGCTTGATGATTACCATTTTCATCAATATAATCATCTGTTTTGGTATATCCTGCTAACTCCATGGCAAAAGTCTGAGTAGTGAATTCACAGAACACCAGTTTGTCGATGGAAATACCTCCGATAGTTCCTAAAATCTCCATCTTTGGAACAAACCAGAGGAGGGCACGATTGGAGCACGCATTGAGCACATTGAACAGCAGCTCGGAGTCCAAAGCATCATCAGCATCAATCGGGGTTTGTCCGACTGTTGTCAACAAAGCATAATTATGGTAGAATTCCCATTGTGCGATACCCATAGAGCCATTGAAGACAAGTCGACGCTGCTCGTCTACCGTCGTTCCATAGACTGTATTATGAGTATCAAGCGCCATATCAGCGAACGAGAAAACTGGATTGCTATCAAAGTGTGTGCTCCACTGGTAGTTGCCATAGATGACATGATTATCATTACCTTCGCGTAGGATGGAACTTTCAAAAGCAGTTTCGTATATAGCCTTATATCTTGAATTGTCAGCGTAATAGCCGTTGTTGATTCTCTCTATCATAAGATCGCCTGAAGTGGTCTCTCCTATGCTAGCCAGTCCCTCCTGGAATTTTATCAGGAAGTTATCCCAATCAAGATAGATGAACGAGAGATAACCCGTTTGAGCTTCTGTTGCAGTGGTGGCCTCAGCATAACCAGTTGTCTGCAAAAGAGGCTCAAAGTTCGTCTCCAGCTGAATCACGTTGAGGTTACCACCGCAAAGCGGAGTCTCCATCTCAGGACCTACCTTCGGAAGCTGAGCAAACACCCACACATCATCAAGGAAGTAGTCACCACCTGCCGTGGATTTACAATTGTTTTCAATACGCAGGTCGTAGGACAAGCATAGTTCATCAAGGAAGAACTCAAAATAGAACTGCTGCCAAACATTTTCATCCTCAGAATCTGTTAAATTGCTACTGCCATAACTACGATATTGCGATGCTATTTGCCCCGGACAGAATGCATAGATTTCCCTCTCTTCTCCCCCTGCCTTTTTTCCAATTACTTTCAAAATGACACTTCCTGGGTCTCCACCATCTCGTAATGCAGTCATCCAGCCTGAGCACATCAACTTTGTACCTCGACAAAACGTACCTTGGAACGGAACACTAGCTACGGTACCTGGTAGGTCTGAGGCATCAACATATAAAAAACCTGACTCCAAATCCTCATTCAGCATCCATCCTGTTTTTCTGCTAACAGGATAGTGATCTAAGTTAGCTTGTCTTGTCTGTTTTCCAATACCATACTCACCCCAAACACACCAGTTGTAAACATTATTGGCTTCAATAGGTGCATAACCATAATTGGTATGTTTGAACGAGAGCGGTAGGGCTGAACTTGAAGTAAATGCAGCATTTGCTTCTGGTTTACCATTATTATTATACTTTGTATTACCAGTAGGGGGATTGGTGAATGTCTGATTTTGGGGATAGTCAAAATCGATATGCGCAATGGGATCTCCCCCTGAAGTTTCACGTAAACCTTGAGGAGACCTATATGCAAGAATATCCTTGGCATTCTCACCGACAATATCCATCCAAGGCAACACCTCTGATTTGTCATCAAAGATGAGCGTAAATTTAGCTAGATTATAACGAGTAGCACCAGCCGTGTTATTATGAGCATACACCAAAAATTCCACCTTCGAATTTGCAGCAACTTGTCCACCAGTTGGATAAGCAAATTGAATCAAACGGCGACGCAACGTTGGCGTATTTGTTATATTATCATATTCTGCTGCTGTAGTCCTATTATTGTCAGGAGCATTAACAAAAGTTGGTTGGGGAAATCCCAAATTAGTACCATCGGGATAATTAACCTCTATGGTAAAATATGTATTACCAGTAATATTTTGCAAGCTGTCTTCAGCCTCCACCCCATTGCGATAGAACCAATAGTCTTGTAATTCCAAATTAAGAGGCACAACATCATTTGCCAAACCTATTGTCCGATTGGGAAAATGGATGGTATGCTCTTCAAGCCACTGATTTCCTGTCTTCGAAGTGAGTTGCCTAGCCATTACATTAGCATCTATGAGCTTGTAATGATGACGAATGGTCAGGGATGGCTCTGTCAAATTACCAGAATTCCTAGCCCTGTCATTTATGTTTTCAGTATTCGAACCATTGGCATACGACATATCACTATATCGCGATATGTCGGCTCCAATTTCTAGAGCATCCATATCGGTTGGCAACTTGGCAAGAATAGACAATGTTACAGGAGCTGTTTCATTACTTAAATCCTGTCTATCGTTTCGGCTTTTATAGTTGTACAACCTTTGACCCATAACGAGGCCATTACTATAAAGATAAGCTTTGAACTCTGGAGCATAGTATTCTTCTGGTAATGGCAATTCATTTCCATTGGCATCATAATAATACCACCGCTGATAAAACGTATGAATGGAAGCAGTATTCGCTTTGTTATTTGTAGTAAGAAATAAAGGTGCCCATGTACCTTTCTTCACATAGCGCGTAGTATAATACTCTGATGTATTCTGAACTTGCTTACCATATTCATTGGTCTTCCAGCCTTCGTTTTTTTGTAAAAATTCAGGAGGGAAAGCAGGCATATTAGCATCATTTGCCCTATCTGCCAAGAACGACTGCTTATGCTCTACTTTAAGATTTTGCGTCGACTTGATATAGTTGGCACTATTAAACGTCTGCGCCTTCACGCTGCCAAATGCTGCCATACCTGCCAGGAGCAGGACAGCTATACGATGGTTGCGGCTATTGGTAAAATATCTTATATTCATCATAGTGAACATGCTTATAAATTGTCCTCGTAGATGTTATAGTTGAACTGGTAGTCGAAACCTTCAAGCTGAAGCTTGATGGTAACCGTGACCATACCCTTTATCTTGTTGTTGGTCAGCTTACCCACGATGTCACCCGAAGGAAGCTGCACGAAACGCTGCTCAAAGATAGCAAGATCGCCCGTAAGGATAACACCCGTACCTGTTGTTGGGTCGATAGACTCAGCCACACCAGTAGCCGGAGTTGTCCAACCATACACATTTTCGTCGGTAATTACCTGTTCCTGAGCTGCTGTACCATTTACTATATAAGGCTCACCAGGAAGTTTGAAGGTAACATCCCCGTCGTCAAAACCGCGCCAGACACCTTCGGGGTCATGGTTGTTGCGGAACATGGGACGCAGGAAGATATATCCACCCGAACTGAAGGTGATACTCAAGGCATCGGCCGAGAGCACACGCGACTGGAAACCTGCGATGGGCGGGAAGGGCAATGCCTCAATGCGGAATGTCCAGTCGGTGAACATAATGGGGAGCTTGATCCAGTCATTACGGCGGATATAGTCAAAGCCATAGGTTTCGCCAGTTTTCCAAGCATCGCCTTGAGTCTTGCTGTTCACAGTAAAGCCATAGCGCATTTCTTCTACATCAATAGTGGAAGGAGGATTGGTTGTATTGTCGACCCTGTGGCGTTGAACAAAAATACGGATGGAATACTGATTTTTGGTAGAAGTAGCCGTAGCGTTGGTCTCATTGACATAGAGATATGTGGTCTGAGTAGCAGGCTCTGCTCCTACCTCAGTACTCTTGGCAGGCAAGACAAGTGGACTCCCCGTGGGGAACTCCACTTTGTAAGAAATAGAATCGCCTTTGAGAATAGATTCAGGGTTGGCGGGCTCAAGCAAACTTACGTTGGTCTTAGTCAAGGGGAAAATCTCATAGCCCAGTACATCCATCTGCTGCTGCGAGTTGTTGATGAAGTTAAGCTCGAGCTTAGCCATCGTTCGGATAAGCTCTATCTCAAACGACTGGTTCTCAGCCTCGATAACGGTGATGGGCTGTCCACCGGTATGGCTCGACATGGGAATGTTTTTTGTCCATCCATTCGTGGTGGCTAGCTTTACGTTGGTCAGGTCGGGCATGGCTGAGCCTTTGACTATACCTAATGAAGAAAATGGAGTGCCTGGTACTGCAGGACTTTCTCCTGTTTCGGGAGTACCTTCGGGCAGGTTGGCAAAGGCATATGCAGTATAATTACCTGGGGGCAGTATAAAGAGGAAGGTATGCTCCTCAGCACCCAGGGCATCGCCATGCACTAGTTCTTCAACGACATTGCTGCTGTTGACGAAGGCCACCCAGTATTCGTGGATCTTTTCCTTGGTGTCGGTGGGATCGAGCCAGTCGCCCGTGGCACGTGTAGCTCCATTATAGCGTGCGGTGAGTCTCACCTGCACCTGCCCCATACCGGCAGGAATCTGGTCTACGTCGTCACTGCTACATGCGCCCAGCCCCAAAACAGTGGCGAGCGCAAGGAGACAACATATTGTGATATTCTTCTTCATACTTTTTTATACATATATGATAGGATGCTCAACAGCGAGCCATTTCTTTACATAGATACGAGCCTTCAATTCCTCTGGATGGCGATAGTCGACAGTAGGTGTACCAGGACCCGTGGTAGGATTGAGTCTTATACGATAGATATTGTTGCGGACAATGCCAAATTCCATTGTATTGTGGATGACCTCCACCTTGTTGGAGTGACGCATATAGGTTACATAATAGCACACACCACCAGTATACTTCACGACCTTACCGAAACGATATTGCGGTGTGTTAGTAGCAAAGGCAACAGCATCTTCTTCATTGCTAAAGTAAAGGCGATCAGCTTCGTCGATATATTTCTGATTGGGCTCAACCATCCAAAAGTCATCGCCAAGTCTATAATTACCAGGTGTCAGGCCATCAAGATATGCTGTTAAACCATCAGACACCTCTAGTGTAGTTCCGTCAATTGTGGGGTCATAATCAGTGAAAAAGTTGACCACAGGGAAATAGCGACATTGCATAATGACACCTGTGGTGTATTCCGACCAAGCCATCGCTTTATCGAAGGTATTCTCGTTGACATAGCCCAGGATAATGGGAGATTTCGTATCGGCTACGGTTGGCAGCTTAGCTGCATCGGAGGCGATGAGTGTAGCAGCATTGCTGATTTGGCTTGCACCAAAAAGTGTGTTCAGGAATGTGACATTGGTGCGGTTTGTCTCTGTCTTCTGTGCTGAATAAGGGTCAATGACGTAATTTGTAGCGACACCACGAGGAGTTGGGGTTTCGTCGCCTAGATAGGAAATATCGGTACTATTAATAGCGTCTGCCACGCGCTTGATAAAATAGGTAGGCTGCTGGCTACCATTGAGAATCGCCATGCGGTCGACATAGAGATATGCCAATGGAGTGTCATCGTCAGCGCGCGTAGGTGCAGAAACTACCTGAATAGGAGGAGCAGCGATGGGATAACGCAGTCCGTCAGCAGTAATCTCAGCTCCGGTCGGGACATAGTCAATGCGCGCTGCCAGTCGTTCAATGGTAACATGCAGGCGAACAGGATCGATGGAAGATCCAGCGCCAGAAGCATAGTATTTGTCATTCTCATTACTCATGACAAAGTAACTTGGCGTAGGAGAGTCGGTGGTGGCAGCAGTCCAAGTTTTCAAAGGCTTTGCAGCACGCAAGTCACCCACGGTCTGGCATGTTGTAGTAAGGTCGCCACTATTGGCCACCACATAGAAGCGAAAAGTATTCGGGTTGGGCATGCGATCCTGTCGCTCACGGATGATGGGAATCGTGAAATCGTAGGAAAGCACATCCTTAATAACATCGTATTCCTTTGGTTGTATTTGTTTCCCTGGTATAGAGTCGCCAATCTCTTCCTCACTGAAGTAGCGACTACCAACAAACCGTGTGCTAGCGTCAGCGTTGATATCAGCACCATAACCAAGCACAAAAACGGTAAAGTTGTGCAGTTGGTTCTCATACTTTAAACCATATTCCCATCCGTCTCCCTCTTCACCACCATTGGGTCTTTCGCCTGCCCTGGTAGTGGCACTATTTGCGATGTCCAACGTCAGCTGCACATAGATGCTGTCGCCCACCACATTCTGTTGGATGTAGTGTTCGGCATCATAGTCCTGGCAAGCGACGATGCTGGACAAGGCCAAAGGGATTATAATATGCTGTAGCAGTTTCATGCTGTTATTGTCGTCTGTAAATGATAATTAGTTGAGCTCTACATTCTGGATGCGCAATGTCCAAGGCAGTGAATGTATGCCAAGGGTAATGAAGCTCCATTTCTCGCCAATAAGGATAAAGTCGAGGCGATAGTCGTAGGCTCTGTCGAGGAACTCCTGCGGACGGTAGACAAAACGCTCGAAAGCACCTCGTCCCTGCTGCAGGATCTCGGGCAGGTTAATAGCAGCCACCTGATGTCCGTCGGGCCTATAGTTGATATAGAGCATGGCGGGAGCGACGGTGCTGTTGCCCTGTCGCAGCATGAGGCGGTTGAAGTCGAGGTCGGCATGTGCCGTCTCCTCCAGTCCTTCATCGCTGGCGGGGCGGCTGTCGTAGCTCTGTGCAGTGACAGAGCTGTAGTATGTGTTCCATTCGTCGAATGGCCGATAGGTCAGCTGAGGAGTACCATCGGTGTCGACGTTGTTGTCCCAGAGTATCTTTCCGTTCTGGTCGGTGATAAAGATCTCGTAGTCAGCGATATCGCAGTGAGCAGGATCATCGGCCTGACGGAGTGAGATGTGGAGTCGCTTAGTGTCGCGCACGAGGCTGACGACACAGCTGGTAAGCTCATGTTCGCGAACGGTAACCGTCTGCGCATTGACGAGCACAGGGTCGTCGACGCGTGTCACAGGGTTCTGGGTGTACTGTGCTGAGCGCAGCGTACCATGCCAGAGGGTATCCAGCTGTTGCTTGATGAGTGTGGCGGCCTGCGAGCCGGGCACGCTGGCCAGTGTGACATTAAGATTGTTCATCGCACCAGTCTGTCCGTCGCGCACGTAGCGTACGCCGGATAGCTGGCTGATGTCGGCATACCGACGCTGGTTGGCCAGCGCCAGTAGCCGATATTCGCCAGGTTGCAGTCCATCGACGGTCATGCGGTAGTTGGGATTGCGCAGGGGCTGGGCAGAGGATGTGTTGTCCTCTGTCTGCGTACGCACCAGCTGTCCGGCTTGGTCGTAGACATAGAGCGTGACACTTCCGACGTGGTCGTTGAACATGTTTGCTCTTTCCACGTTGTAGTCGTATACAAACTCCACACTGAGTCCCTGTGGACAGTCGTCGAGACTGTCGGTCATCAGGGAGCAGGCTCCCAGCCCGGTGCTGGCTACTAAAGCCACGATCGTTTTATGTATGAACTGCATCTGTTTCACTGTTACAAATTATTGAATTCTTTTTTATAAGGCCGGCGGCCATTCCGCCAGCCATGATTAGAGTACAAATCTGCTATTAGAGCACAACATCCTGGTTGCGGAGCACCCACGGCAGGATGTGGACGTGGATGGAGATATAGTTCTCAATCTCATCGTCAGGAATGTCCTGCTTTGTCACATCGACAGGCTCTGCAGTACCAATATGCTTGACACCAGTAACCTCCAGCTTGTACCAGTTGTCGCGAACTACGCCATAGCGACCGAGGAAGCGCTTGTTGGCAAGCAGCTGCTCATCCGCATTATTCGTATAACCGTAGATCTGAGGAATGGTGATACCAGGAACGACAGTAGCAAAGGGTTTCGTGGAGCTCCAAGGAGTCTCATAGTCACCGAAGTGCTTGATGCGCACATTATAGTAAGCAACACCATCCTTGTGGAAGCTGATGACGAAGGAAGGATATGCAGCAGCGATAGCATTATTGAGGGCGGTCGTCGTAGCAGCAGATACGGCAGTCTCGGTCAGGGTACCACCGTCAGCAGATGAGATCTTAAACTCTGCGGTATAGGTCACGCCATCCTTCGATGCAGTAGGAGTGTCGAAATTCACAACAATCTTTCCTGTATAGCTAGGCTTCGGAGCAGTTGTGGTAGGATCAGCAACAGCCACTTCCTGAACAGCTGTATTCATCAGGTTGGTCACAGTAGGAAGGTTAAAGATGCTAGTAGCCAACAGAGTCTTGATGTCTGCCTCTTTGTACATAACATCACCACCATTGAGGGTGTAGAAACTACCATTGCCGAAAGAGGCTTTCAGAGCCACCTGCGTGGTGTTAGGCCAATCCATACGAGCCACATCGAAGGTATTTTCCGTGGTATAGCCATGCTCTCCCATTCCAATCCATGTACCATTAATGTCAGCCTGAGGTCTCAGAAGCGTAGCGTCTTTATCGTACTGGACGTCCTTGGCAAAATAGGTACGGAAGCCAGTGGTATGGTCGCCAGTACCGGGAATCTGAGGTCCGAATTCAGTACCAGAAACGAAGCGATAAGCGTTAGCGGTTTTAAACAGTGGGAAATCAGCAACCAGAGCGTCCGAAGCCCAGTTACCCCACACAGGATCCACTTGACGGGTGTTGTAGTATGTAGGCTCATAGTTGATGATCTGCCAACCATTGAATGTAACAGCGACTGCATCATCACCCTCTCCGAATGTTGGATTCTCGAGCTTAGTTCCGACAGTGATCTTCACAGCAGCACGCTCTACATAGATACAAGCTGCAGGAGCAGCCTTTGCAGCCTCAGCAGTGGAGAAAATCTTGGTCTTGTCAACAGGGATGAGAGTCTTGTAATTAGCAGCATCCGTGGGAGCAGCTACAGATCCGCCCTTGGTATCACAGATGGGCGAACTGGTCATGAGCAGACCACCTTCACCAATGTTCTTCTTGGCAGCGATATCGGCTCCGATCACATTGAACTCCCATTTGCAGAAATCGGCGAATGTCACATTCTCGTCCATGGCAGGAATCACACCATTGTGGTTCACGATAACGTAAGCATAGACGTTATTAGCTGCATTCTTAATTTTGTCAGCTACCTCATTTTCGATAAGAGTTGCCTCGCAATAAGAATTGGTGATGTTTTTAGCTGGATCATCCTGGAAGGTCGTGCCAATAGTATAATGAGCCATATACTTGGCACCGGCCTCAGACGCACCCTGGAAGAGATAGAGCGTGGCATTCTTAACGGCGAACTCATCTTCTTCACCGTCGTCAAAGTCCTCATTGGCACGGGTAGCCGTAGCAGTAGAGGGCAATTGCAGAGAAATGCCGATAAAAGCGCCATCGGTGAATTCTCCGCCATTCACTTTGCTGTCGATACTATCGTCCGACGAGCAGGCTCCGAGCAGCAGTCCAGCTGCAGCGAGAGCGAAAAGACTAAACTTTTTCATAAATGATTAATAAAGAGATTAAAATGTTAAAGAATAATTTGATTATTTTCTGTCCTTATAGGGAAGCATCTTCTGTATGGCCTGACGGTTGCGGCTGACATCTATGCCCTTCTGCTGTGCGTTGTCGAGGTGGCGTGCAGCCTCGTCATACTGTCCGCGAAGGATGCATACGACGGCACGGGCATTCTCGGCAGCGCCGCTGTTTCCTGCCCGCTGCAGCAGTGTCTCGGCCTTCAGCGGATCGCGCTGCTGTATGGCGACATTGGCCAGGTTGAGGTTGACAGCCTCATCGTCAGGATAGTTGTTGAGTGCTGTCTGCAGGGCTCGGTTATACTCGTCGGAGTAGGGCTCGAAGGTCTGTGCCACGCGCCAAAGCTCATGCTGCGAGAGCTGATAGGGCTTGGTGCGGTAGATCTGCAAGCACTCGTCGATGGTGTTGAACGTGCGTACGTTGAACGTAATCTCGTAGTCGGAGCGGCGCAACGAGGGATAGACAGTCCGGAGCAGGTACTGATAGTCCTGCGGGTAGCTGGACTTGATGCGTGCCTCAGTGGCATCAGCTGTGCGCTCTATCTCACGGTCTTCCTTCAGCAGCAGCTCACGTATGATGGAGTGGATCTCATCGCGGTGGGCCAGCTGCGTGCCGTCCATGTTCTCCACTGCTTCGCGCAGGCCAATCCAGTTCTCAGGCGTGGCCTCGGCGGGAGCAAAGGCGCTAGCGGGGAGGTCATAGTTCTTCCGCAGCCATTCGGTGAGGCTCTTGGCACGGTTGGTGGCCAGCATGCGGTTGTGGGTGAATGGCGACTCAGGCGATGCCCATCCGTGAATCTTGATCTCCTTGACGGTGATGTTCTTGTCGGCCACCATGATATCGAGTGTATCGGTAATCTTGCGCAGCTCGCGGCGGTTGTCCATATAGTCGGGCTTCATCTCCCACTTGTTCACCACGAAGTTGATGAAAGCCGATCCATGCAGCTCATAGGGAGCCTTGTCCTGAGTGGGTTCGAGGTTGGTCAGTGCAATGAGGGTGTAGGGATCAGGCGGCAGGTCACGACGCAAGGAAGTGACATAAGGCAGCTGCGACAGGTCGCCGCAGGCGCACAAATCCTCCTCGAGGCGCAGCTCGTAGCCGTCCATCCATGACTCGTAGGGCACGGTGCTGCGATAATATTCAGTCTGAGGCTTTCCGCTGCGACGGCTGACATGAGGAACGTTGCTGTAGGCTACATTCGAGAGGCCGCGCTCGTAGAGCACATACTCGGCATGGCTGTCGATGACCATGGGATCAAAGGCTGCCTTCTGAGTGCCGTCGAGAGAATAGAGTACGGGATGCATCACCACCGACTGGTTGTGCTTGAGCTTGAGCTCATCGAGACAGACGTCCATCGTGAGCAACATCTGTCCGCTCTGGGGTGTAAGCAGTGCATTCTTCACAACCGTCTGGCCGTCGCTCAGCGTCTGTGCGCTCAGCGACTGCGAGGCCACGATCAACAGGCCTGCTAAGATATGGCGTAACTTGATAGTCATATACATTATTACATATATAAGGGTTAGAGGTTGTAAATCATGTTAAGGGCTACCTTGGTCGGGCCAATATAGTTGTAATGGCCTTCGCCCGTCTGTGTGCCGCAATGCTCACAGGGGAACTTCTTGTACTTGAGGTAGTCGTAGCCAAGACCAATGACGGTCTCGACGCTGAAGTGACGACTGACGGGCCATTGGTAGCCATAGACCAGGCCGCCACCAGCATACCATCCCTCATAGCGGTTGTGGTGCAGGCAGGGGGCAATGCCGAATGGGAACTTCACTCCGCCAGCGTTGAACTCACCACCCATGAGATGGAGACCAACGAAGTGGCCGTTGAACTTCTCGCAGAACCAATAGCGCGCCTCCGGCTGTACAAGCCAGTGACGCCACTTCTTGTTGTCGTTGAACGTCCAGGGGTTGAGGCCAAATGTGGCATCAAACGTCCACTTGCGTGCCAGTCCCACCTCCATGCCGATGTTGGGAGTCAAGCTGGCATCATACAGCAGATTGTTCTTCAACGAGATCTGTGCCTCTGCCTGATGGCTTCCTGCGAGGAAAGCCAGCAACAACAGCGCTCTGCCTAGTGTCCTTTGCATGTATTGCATACTTTTAATCTGTTTATAAAAAACGTTATTTATCCTAACGAATAATAGTCTATGTTTCGAATATTCTGTGCAAAATTACAACTTTTTTTGCAACCTAAACACTTTTTACCTTTAAGCATGTATCAAAACGGAAATCATAGTTCAAAACGTGAAAATGACACAAATAAAAAAGAAAAAAGGTTTCGTCAATTGAAATAAATTTGTTATATTTGCACGCTTATTTATAATAAACCGGAAACAAACCCATTGAAAGCTATGATAAACCTGAAGAACAAAGGCAAAGCACTGGAAGAACTTGCACAGATGCATGCAAGGGCATTATCCTTATCTCGAGAACTAATGGAGCAAATAAACAGCATCAACAAATACTTAAGCGAGCACTTCCCAGATTTTCATGCCGGCATACCAAAGAGCCGGAAAAAGAACGATCTGGAGAATGACGAGGAGATTCTGAAACGACTCAATAAACTCATAGAGAAGGAAAAGCTGTACCTTCCATCGAACTTCAAATCGATCAAAGACATCGCCAAAGACCTCGACATCACGCAGAAAAAGTTAAAAAAGGCATTTGAATGCTGTCCCAAATATAACAATTTACACAAATTGCTCTGTCATCACCGCATCAAGGCGGCCTGCAGGATGATAGATGAGCACCCAAATTTCTCAATTGAGGCCATCAGCCTGGAGTGTGGTTTTACGAGCCGCAAGTCGTTCTACCGATGGTTTCTGATGGAGATGGGCTGCACGCCGCTGGAGTATCAGGCACGAGAGAAATGAGGAATGAGGAATGAGGAATGAGAAATGAGGAATGAGGAATGAGGAATGAGGAATGAGGAATGAGGAATGAGAAATGAGGAATGAGAAATGAGGAATGAGAAATGAGAAATGAGAAATGAGAAATGAGGAATGAGGAATGAAAAGTGAGAGGTGAGAGATGCTTGCCAGCATTTCTCTCACCTCTTACCTCTTTTCGCCTCAGGCGTTCCCCCTCGCCCTTTGGAGAGGGGGCTAGGGGGTGAGGCTTCTACTGCTTCAGCGTGATCTCCGACGTCTGCTTGACGCTCTGACCCATGGAGTCCTGGCTGGCCTCCGTCTTGATGCTCTTCACCCAGCCGTTATCCTGCATCTCATAAGTACTCTTCGAGGTGACGTTGAACGACATCTGACCCATCACGGCGTCGATGTTCTGCTTGACCATCTCTGCCTGATCGGGAGCCACCTTCTCGACCTGCTTGAGGACGAACTCCTTCAGCTCGTCCTTGGTCATGTCGAGCGTGGAGTTGGTGATGATGTTCTTGCCCACGACGAAATACATGCGCTTCAGCTTCATGCCCTGCTCGTTGTTGACGCTCTCAGTGGCACCGTTTCTCACGGTCTTTCCGTTGAGGGCCAGCACGCCGCTGTTGGTGAGGCTGGCGATGAGGGATTCCTCAGTGAGCTGCTCGGAGAACTGCGACATCAGCACGTCCTTGGGCAATGCCTGTGACACTTCAGGGCTCTCCTTCATGATCTCGTCGACGATGGAGCCGGCGAGCTGAATGACCTTGGCCTTGACCTCGTCGAGGTTCACCACGCCCTTCACCTGACCTTCGGCATCAGTACGTACCTTGATGCAGACGCCCTTCATGACCGACTCTGAGAGAGACATCAACTTTCCCATCGGTCCGTTGTCAGCCTGACCGGCATCGATGCTTGTCATCGTGATGTCGATGACGGCACCATCGGGGGTGACGTCGCTCACGACATACTCCGTCTCGGAGGTGACCTTCTGTTCTGTGCCACCGGCATTGTTCGTGGCAACTTCAGTGTACACTGCCTTGAAGCCTTTCTGCAGCTTCGGGGTGATCTTTGTCTGTGCCTGGGCCATCACGGCCATCAGCAGCACAACGCTTGTAAGAAATAGTTTTTTCATTGTTTATACTAAATGTGAAATCAGTTCTTCACGATCGCCAGGGAGCATATCGATGACGGGAATCTCGACCATCGTATAGCAGCCGGGCTCCAGACGCATCGATGCACGGGCCACGTTGACCAGCACCTGACCTGTCAGGGCGGGATTGTTGATGCTCATGTTGAACTCGAAACGCTGATTCTGCGTCTGTCCGCTCACGCCTTTGCGCACCAGATGCACGCCATGACCCATGTCGCGCACGTCGTCGACGCTCTCCACCTGGAACACATGCGTCTCGTCGGAGGCAAAGTAAGGATCGGCCTTGATGGCGGCAGTCACCTCGTCGAGCTTGGCACCTTCCTCCAGCTCCACATACACCATGCGGCGATGGATGCCTTCGCCCAGAGGGATGGTCATCGACAGTGCATTCTTGACACCTTTCTTAGAACGCACGCACACGCTGTGACCCATCGACATGCCCGGACCGAAGTTGGTATAGCTCAGTCCCTTAGGTGCGAGGCTCTGCATCAATGTGCGCACGATGCTGTCAGAGCCCGGATCCCAGCCTGCAGCAATCACGCTCACGGTATTGGTCTGCTTGTTGACTGCCATCAGCTCGCGGCGGTAGTCGCGAATCATCGTGTGGATGTCGAACGAGTCCACCGTGTTGATGCCCAGCGGCAGGATCTGCTTCGCATATTCTTCACACGAGCGGGTAGGAGTAGCGAGGATAGCCACATCCACATCCTTCAGCTCGCGGATGTCCTTCACCACGTCATACGCAGCCAGCTCCACTGGCTTGTTCTCTGCACCGTTGCGGCGTACCACGCCTGCAATCTCGAAGTCGGGAGCCTCCTCCAGTGCCTGGAGGGCATAGCGTCCGATGTTGCCGTAACCGACTACGGCTGCTCTGATCTTTTTCATGCCTCTAAACGTTTTGTGTTTGTAAATCGGCTGCAAAGGTACAAATAAGCGAGCGGAAAACCAAAGAAAAACTTGATTTTCTTTTCTTTTCCGAACAAAAGTTCCTTTTACCTTTGACTTCGACCGTAACGAGCATAACGTTCGTCGGCCACTAGCAATACTAGATGTAGGCATTTGGTGCTAGAAAGTATATGACTTGATAAAGTAAAACAAGTTGTTTTACCTTCGCAAGTGCCATACTTAGGTATACAAAACCTACCACTTTGAAGAGTAAAACAACTTGTTTTACTTTCACGGAAGGCTGACTGAGAAGAACGAAGACGGCCTCTTTGGACACGAGTGACCACCTCTTTAATATATAAGGAGGCTATTGAAGTAGTTCAAAAGTGCCGTGTTTGGTTGTCAGTACACATCTATTGATTTTTCAAAAACTAATATCACAAATATCACCAACATCTTATCACACTACTATACAGCATATTAGCGTGTGATATTATGGGTGATATTGTGATATTAAAAACGAATATTTAACATAAATTAGCCGAAATTTCGAGCATTTTTGCAACTTTGCAACTAAATAACGGCAGGGGCAACTACATAGAGAAGCACCCGGCCGTTGCGGACGGAGCGGACGCTGGTTGCGGATGGAGCATATAGCCGTTGCGGACGGAGCACTCGACCGGTGCGGACCGTAGGCATGAAAGGTATAGACTATTCGCAAAAAAGGGCAACACCCACCTAAGACCCACCTAAGACCCACCTATCTCATTGATGGGTTCAACCCTTGCGTCGGTTAGCGGCCATTACACGCATGCACTCAGCCAACGTCTCTTCTGACATCTGCTGGGCCTTGACAGGAGCCTCATCTTTTTTATCGTACGCGTGCACGGGATAGTCGATGGTGTAGTGCAGGCCTCGGCTCTCCTTGCGCTCGAGGGCGAAACGAGTGATGAGATAGCCCACATTGATCATATTGCGCAGCTCACAGATGTCCTTCGAAGCCTTCACGCGCTTGAAGAGCCGCTCAGTCTCCTCGTAGAGCATGTCGAGACGATCCCAGGCCCGATGGAGACGAAGGTCGCTGCGTACGATGCCGACATAGTTGGACATAATCTGGTTGACTTCACGCACGCTCTGAGTGATGAGCACCTTCTCCTCGTTGGTCATCGTGCCCTCATCGTTCCACTCAGGCACCTGATCGTTGAAGTCATAGAGGTCGACGTGCTTCAGCGAGTCCTTTGCGGCAGCATCGGCATAGACGACAGCCTCGATGAGGGAGTTGGAAGCCAGTCGGTTGCCACCATGAAGACCAGTACAGGAACATTCACCCAGTGCATAGAGCCGCTCTATGCTCGTCTGTCCGTTGAGGTCTACCTTGATGCCTCCGCACATATAGTGTGCTGCAGGACGGACAGGGATATAGTCGGTGGTGATGTCGATGCCCATCGAGAGGCACTTCTGGTAGATGTTGGGGAAGTGACGGCGCGTCTCTGCCGGATCCTTGTGAGTGACATCGAGGCAGACATGATCGATGCCGTGAATCTTCATCTCCTTGTCGATGGCACGAGCCACGATATCGCGTGGTGCCAGCGAGAGCCGCTCGTCGTATTTCTCCATGAACGTCTCGCCATTGGGCAGTTTCAGGATGCCACCATAGCCGCGCATCGCCTCAGTGATGAGGTAGGCGGGATGCGTCTCGCTGGGATGATGGAGGACAGTGGGATGAAACTGCACGAACTCCATATCCTGCACCGTTCCCTTGGCACGATAGACCATAGCGATGCCGTCGCCCGTAGCGATGACGGGGTTCGAGGTGGTCATATAGACGGCGCCGCAGCCGCCTGTGCACATCACGGTGATTTTGGCCAGGTAAGTGTCTACTTGAGGAGTTGAGGAGGAAGGAGTTGAGGAGTTGAGTACATAAGCACCGTAACACTTGATGTTGGGCGAGCGGCGTGTGACGCGGACGCCCATGTGGTGCTGAGTGATGATTTCCACGGCGAAGTGGTTCTCCTTGACGGTGATGTCGGGGCAGGCACGCACGGCCTCCATCAGTCCGCGTTGAATCTCGGCGCCGGTGTCGTCGGCGTGATGCAGGATGCGGAACTCTGAGTGTCCGCCCTCGCGGTGCAGGTCGAACTCACCGTCTTCCTTGCGGTCGAAGTTCACGCCCCATTGCACCAGCTCCTTGATCTGCTCAGGCGCCATGCGCACCACTTGCTCTACGGCAGCACGGTCGCTGATATAGTCGCCGGCAATCATCGTGTCCTCGATGTGCTTCTCAAAGTTGTCTACGGCCAGATTGGTGACCGATGCCACACCGCCTTGTGCAAACGAGGTGTTCGCCTCTTCGAGGCTTGTCTTGCAGATGATACATACGGAGCCCTTCTTCTCGCGAGCCACTTTCAGGGCGTAGCTCATGCCTGCCACGCCTGCTCCTATAATCAGGAAATCATATTTGTAAACCATATATATGTTTGATTTTATCTTAATTCGTTGATGTAGGTTGTATCCAATTTTTCGAAAGATACTGACCCCACCCCTGCCCCTCCCCTACAAGGGAGGGGAGTGCCTACGGAATCCCTACAGGAATGGTTTGGCATGAGCTCACTCCCTTGTAGGGGAGTGCCTACGGAATCCCGATAGGAATGGTTTGGCATGAGCCCACTCCCCTCCCTTGTAGGGGAGGGGCAGGGGTGGGGTCAGTAATATAATATCGTGTTTTAAGGAACATCAATTGGACTCAATAAACTGATTAGTAGATGTAGACTTTGAAACTCTTGATGCTGCCGGGAGCGCCCTGTTCGGCACGGGGCAGGTAGTCGAGGGCGGTGACCGTCTGCTCGCTGCCCAGGTCGATGACCAGCAGGTGGGGTGTAGAGTAGCCCTTCTCTGTCTGCCAATAGGTGCTCTCCTGCAAATCAAAGACCTTATCGCCCGAGTGGTTGCCGTTCATCTCCTCGCTGTCGGCATATTTCGTTGTCCAGGGCTCGCGACTGATGCGCTGGCCGTTAGTGCCTTTCAGGTAGAGTTCGGCGATGGCGGCCTGGTCATCGTCTTTCTGAGTAGAGCGCACCTCGATGGCAAGGTAGCGGCCCTTCTGTGGGGTGGCGAAGGTGAAGGTCTGCCAGCCGTTGCCGGGCTTGGCGGTAATGATTCCTTCCGGAAAAGCGCCGGGCACAGCGACAGGCGTGGCGCTGTTGAGGTCGGGCTTGTCGCCGATGTTGTTGTGCTTGTTGCTTTTCTCTAACTGGAGCTTGTTCAGTTCAGGCTTGTCCTGTCCCCAGACGACGCGCTCCTGCGGGCCGACGATGTCGAGCACGATGATTTCGTTCTTGCCTTTCTTCAGCCAGCAGCCCGGCACGTAGAGCGTCTGCTGCGGGCCTATCGACCAGATGCGACCCATGGCGTGGCCGTTCACCCAAACCTGTCCCTTGCCCCACGTCTCGAAGTTGAGGAACGTGTCGCCCACCTTCGAGAGGTTGAAGTAGCCACGGTAGTAGCCAAGAGCTTTCTTACTATTAACAATTACATCCTTAATATCTGTAGTTGTTACCTGATGAGCAAAGGCATCGTAGTCATCAGGGATAGGCTGAATGCGCCAGTTCTTCAGATTCCAAGTCACTTCGTTGCCATCTACCTCAGCCTCAACAATAGCATTTCCAAGAAGCCCCTTGAAGTCCTTGATAGCACGGCCGAAGTTGATGCGCCCCATAGCTTCGACGAGAATGGTAAGCTGCTCGCCTTTTTTGACAGGCGGCAACGTGATGCTCTTTTCATTTTTAACACGGTCAATTTTGCCGATGAACTTGTTACCAATCCATATTTGAGCGTAGTCGTGGGCCTCGATGGTGAGTACGCTCTGCACAGGAATTTCAGGCAGTTGCGTGCGATAATAGGCACAACCCCAACCCATATCAAGTTCCTCGAAAGTTTTCAGATTACGACTTTCAATCTCGGTAGTTATACAAGTCCAAAGATGACAGAACTCCGTCAGCTCGAACTTCGGCACGGTGATGATGGGCATCGGCGCCTTAGGCACGGCGGGCAGTTTTTTGTCGCTGTATTTCTCCATCATCTTGCGCAGCTCCCAGTATTTCGGCGTGGCGAGGCCGTATTCATTGATGGGTGCGTCATAGTCATACGAGGTGACGTCGGGAGCGAAGCCGGGCGAGTTGGCGCCAGCCCAATGGCCGAAGCTCGTGCCGCCGTGGGTCATGTAGAGCGAGAAGCTGATGCCCTTCGAGAGCATCTCGTCCATACCCTCCACCATATCCTTGGCCGGGCGAGTCTCATGCTGAGCGCCCCACTTGTCGAACCAGCCGCTCCAGAACTCCGAGCACATCTTCGGAGCATTGGGGCGCAGCTCGCCCAGTCGGCGGAATTGGTTGTCGATGTTGGCGCCCGTGCCGAAGTTCATTGTCCAGGTCAGGTCGTCGAGGCCGTTCTTCTCGAAGTTCGAAGACCAGTCGCATTGGAAGAGGAGAAGAGCATCAGACTCTCCCCCTGCCCCTCCAGACTCTCCCCCTGCCCCTCCCTGTGAGGGAGGGGGGCAATTACCTTGCACGCCCGAATTATCCGCACTCTCCGCCTTGGTGGTATCTCCTCCCCTCCCTGATAGGGAGGGGTTGGGGGAGAGTCTGTTGGGGCTGTATATCTCTCTTAGGCAGTCCCTAATTTCACTGACATATGGCTTATTCTCTCCATAGCTTCCGTATTCGTTCTCCACCTGCATCATGATGATGGGGCCGCCGCGCTGGATGGTCAGCGGAGCCAGCTGCTCGCCCACCTTCTCCTCGAATATCTTTACACGCTCCATGAAGTAGGGATCCTGCTCGCGCAGGCGGATGTCCTTCTTCTTCAGCAGCCACCAGGGCAGGCCGCCCATCTCCCATTCAGCGCAGACATAGGGCCCGGGGCGCACGATGACGTACATGCCGTTCTTCTGAGCCAGACGGCAAAACTCGGCCACGTCGTTATTGCCCGTGAAGTCGAATACACCCTCTTGTTGCTCGTGGATGTTCCAGAAGATATAGATACACACGGCATTCATGCCCAGGGCCTTGCACATCTTGATGCGATGGTCCCAATAGGGTCGCGGTATACGGGGGTAGTGCACCTCGGCCGCCTTCACCACAAAGGGCTCGCCGTTCAGCAGGAAAGTCTTGTCGCCCGTAGTAAAGGTGCCAGGCTTCACGCCATCAGTAGTGGCACTGGCCGCAACGCTTGCCGTCAGCAGCACGGTCGTCAGCAGCATTTTCAGGAGTTTTTTCATAGCAGATGGTTATTAGATGTTTCTGCGTACAAAAGTAATATAAATATGTGAATGCTGCAAGCTTTCCCCATAAATTTTCTCATTTCAATACGAAACACCTCCTTTTTTAATCCAATGAGTGCATGATGTTCAACCAGGCTTCTCACTCGGTATCTGCCATGTTAAATGCTGGCCAAGTGCTACGTTTAGACGGAACTTGGTAGACATAAAATCATAGTAACCATCAGGATAGCGTCCTCCCCTCCCTTGGGGAGGGGTCGGGGGTGGGCTTTCAGGGGCTGGGACACCCGGGGCTGGGCCCTTCGTGGCTGGCCCTCTCCCTGCAACAGCTGAAGGACTCTGCCCTTCACAACAACCTCGCCATCCGTACGGCTCGTCATAACATCGAGTATGCCCGCCAGCAGCGGCAGGAGGCATTTACCAAATATTTCCCCAATGTCAGCGGCACCGGTATGTGGTTCAATGCCAACAAGGGGATGGCAAGGATGGATGTCAATCCGTCGGAGCTGATTCCGTCGGGTTTAGCCCCTACGCTGGCACAGATGCTGCCCATTTTTGAGGTGGAGGCTCCCAATATCCGCCAGCAAGACTATTCACTCTCCTCCCTCCTTCGGGGGGAGACAGAGGGGGGCCTGGGGGCGGGGGTGAGGCTTACTCCCGAGTACCAGCTTCTTCAGAAACAAGTCGAAGCAACGCAACTTATGACAAAGATGGCCATCGGCCAGAATCTCCCGACGGTTGCCGTCGGTGCAGGTTACAACTATCACGACCTGTTTGACGTCGACCGCTCCTTCGGCATGATTTTCGCCACCGTCAGCGTCCCCATCTCTGATTGGTGGGGCGGCTCCCATGCCATCAAGCGTAAGAAGATTGAGCAGCAGAAAGCCATCGACCAGCTCAACGACAACACCCAACTGCTCCAAATCCGCATGCAAAATGCCTGGAACAGCGTGGTCGAGGCACAGCAACAGCTCCAGCTCGCTCAGCGCAGTATAGAGCAGGCAGAAGAGAACCTTCGACTGCATCGCGACTACTACCGGGCAGGTACCACCACCATGAGCAGCCTGCTCGAAGCCCAATTGCTCTATCAGCAGTCGAGCGACAAGTATACCGATGCCTACGCCGAACTGCAGAGCAAGATTCTTGAATACCGTCAATCAATAGGAGAAAGATAAAAGACAAAGCGATGAAAGTAGAAATTCACCAAGGTAATGTGTCAATGGGATTTAGACAGCCACTTTGGGTTAGATGATTCCGACGTCCGACCTCATGGAAAGTAGCAAAAAATGCCTTGCGATTCATTTCGTTTTGTAAAGAAAAATGTTCCACTTTCTTTACAAATAAAAAACGCAAACTAGAAGCAGGATGAAAGGCTTTTTAAGGATTCAGGAAGTAGAAGGGCTGGGGCGAAGGGTCTGAAATTGCACACATACGTACTTCCTGTGCAGCTTTTTGGCCCTCTATTGCGTCTGTTTTTGCTTTTTTGCAGCATTTTTTTGTTCAAAAACAGGCTCCGCATGAAAAAATCTACCGTGAGATTTTTTCACGCGGAGCCTCTATTTTTTCATGGGGAGCCTCTAAAAAGAGTAAAAACAGGCTTAATGGTCTGTCAATCAGTGAGATGGCAAAACTCTTCAAATTTGCGATATTTTCGGCCAAAGGAACCTTTGATGAATTCTACGCGATTCTGAGAGGCGTTCAGCGTACTATTTGTAAAGATAAATTACCAATATGCATTGTTGTTTTGTTGGGCAATGTGAATGGCATCATTCTTAAAATAGAGCAAGAAATCAGATGCTTGTATCTGTCTTTAGGGGAAAAATATTTGGTGTTTTATTTCGCATTTTGTACCTTTGCAGCCTCAAAACGACATTAACACTCATCTATGGGCGGCTTTTTTGGAACTATCAGCACTCGTGACTGCGTAAACGATTTGTTTTACGGCACTGACTACAACTCTCATCTTGGCACGCGCCGCGCCGGCCTCGTCACCTTCGACCCCGAAAAAGGTTTTTCACGCAGTATCCACTCCTTGGAGCGCGACTATTTCCGCTCAAAGTTTGAGGACGAGCTGAACGATTTCCGCGGTCATCAGGGACTGGGCGTCATCAGCGACACCGACCCGCAGCCCATCATCATCAACTCGCACTTGGGGCGCTATGCCGTTGTGACGGTGGCGAAAATCAACAACTTGCGCGAGATTGCCGACGAGCTGCTGGCCCAACGTATGCACCTGAGCGAGCAAAGTGCCAACAAGCTGAACCAGACTGAAGTGGTGGCCCTGCTCATCAACATGGGCAACACCTTCGTAGACGGCATCAACCGCGTCTACCAGAAGATAAAGGGTTCGTGCTCGATGCTTATCCTGACCGAGGACGGCATTATTGCAGCACGCGACTTCCTGGGTCGCACGCCCATCGTCATCGGCAAGAAGGAGGTGCACCAGCTGTCGCCCATCGGTACCGACGAATTCATCAGGGCATATGGCGTGTCGAGCGAGTCGACCAGCTTCCCCAACCTCAACTATAAAATCCTACGCGATGTGGGGCCTGGCGAGATTGTCAAGCTGAAGGCCGACGGCATTGAGGTGCTGCAGGCTCCGTTCAAGCGCTGTCAGATATGCTCGTTCCTCTGGGTCTACTACGGCTTTCCCGCCTCTTGCTATGAAGGCATCAATGCCGAGGCCGTGCGCGAGAAAAACGGTCGCATGATGGGCGAGAAAGACGATGTAGAGGCCGACATGGTGTGCGGCATTCCCGACTCGGGCGTCGGCATGGCCGTGGGCTATGCCGAGGGCTCAGGCATCCCCTACAAGCGCGCCGTGCTGAAATACACGCCCACGTGGCCCCGCTCGTTTACACCCAGCGACCAGAGCCGTCGCCGACTGGTGGCCAAGATGAAGCTCATTCCCAACGAGGCAATGCTCAAAGGACAGCGCGTCGTGTTCTGCGACGACTCAATAGTGCGTGGCACACAGCTGCGCGACAACGTGAAGGAGTTCTTCGACAACGGTGCCAGTGAGATACATGTGCGCATCTCCTGTCCGCCGCTGGTCTACGGATGTCCGTTCATCGGTTTCACTGAGTCGAAAACGGACTTGGAATACATTACGCGTCAGATTATTCGCGACTTTGAGGGCGACGACCGCACGAACTTGGAAAAATATTCGCAGACCGATACGCCTGAATACCAGCGTATGGTCTGCGAGATAGCACGCCGCTTAGGACTGACTAGCCTGAAGTTCGCCCGCTTGGAAGACCTTATCGAGAGTATCGGTCTGCCCAAGGAACGCGTCTGTACCCATTGCTTCGACGGCTCAAGCTACGATCAGCAGCAGGCCGACGGTGAGTTCTTTGGGTAAAAGGGCTGGAAGGGCTGAAAAGAAGACGATGGTGCGTACCAATCGTCCAGGCAGGGGTGAGGACATACATTCGTCGCGACTTGGAGCAGTTGTCAGCCCCCGACGGGGCAGCAGAATACAGGCAGGGGTGAAGCCCCTGCAAACAGTTGACCACCAACAAATGAAGCCCCGACGGGGCGACGGAACGTGTACTGTATTTATTCTGCCGCCCCGTCGGGGCTGATTTGTGTGATGCCGGTTGTTACAGGGGCCTTGCCCCTGCCTGTATTCCATCGCCCCTTCGGGGCTACCCATCGGAGATGTGTATAAAGAGTAGTCCCTTGTAGGGGAGGGGTAGGGGTGGGGTCAGTATCACTTATTTCTTCAGCTCTATGACAGACGAGATTTTGATGCTCTGTCCCATGCTGTCCTGACTCTTCTCACTATTGATGGAGGCTGGCCAGCCGTTGTCCTGAAGCTGGTAGGTGTTCTTCTCAGTGGCCTCGAATTTCAGCTGCCCCATCACCATGTCGATGTTCTCCTTGATCATTTCAGCCTGCTCAGGAGCCTCTTCCTCCACCTGCTTGATGATGAAAGCCTTGAGGTCGTCCTTGCTCATGTCTAGGGTGGCGTTGCTGATGATTTTCTTGCCGGCTACAAAGTACATGCGTTTCATCTTCATACCGTCGCCGTTGGTGAAGGTATCCTGATAGCCGTTGGCAATGGTCTTGCCGTTGAGGGCCAGCACGTCGAAATCGTCCAGCAGCTTCTCTTCCGTAAGGGCTACCATGAGGTTTTCCTTCAGGTCTTCTTTCGACATGGCCTGCGAGAGTTCGGGCATGGTGTCAAACATGCTGGCTACGATGGTCTCGATGGTCTTGCCAGCCTTCTCCTTCACCTCGTCGAGGTTGAGGATTTGCTGTGGAACGCCATCGGCATTGACGACCAACTTCACTACGCTGCCTTTCGTTATCTGTGCAGACATCAGCATCATGGCGCTGACGGGGTCCATGCCTTCCGTAGAAGGAAGGTCCATGGCGGTGTTGGTGACAGTGATGACGGCGCCGTCGGGGGTGACATCGCTCACGACGTATTCATTGTCGCTGTTGATGGCCAGTTCCTTGCCCATCATGCTGATGGTGCTTTTCTCTGTGTACACAGCCTTGAAGCCGTTCTCCAACTTCGGGGCAATCTTGGTCTGTGCCTGAGCCATCAGGGCCACCAGCAGCACGACGCTTGTCAAAAACAGTTTTCTCATTCTTTTCGATATTTCGTTATGACGTTATCACGAGAGCATCGTCTAAACCAGATGAGCGATAAGGTCTTCACGGTCGCCGGGCAGCATGTCGATGACGGGAATTTCAATCATCGTGTAGCAGCCGGGCTGCAAGCGCATGGTGGCGCGGGCAACGTTAACCAGTACCTGACCAGTGAGTGCGGGGTTGTTGATGCTCATGTTGAATTCGAAGCGCTGGTTCTGCGTCTGTCCGCTGACGCCCTTGCGCACCAGATGTACGCCGTGGCCCATGTCGCGCACATCGTCGACGCTCTCCACTTGGAACACGTGCGTTTCATCCGAGGCAAAGTAGGGGTCGGCCTTGATGGCAGCCGTCACTTCGTCAAGTTTGGCACCATCCTCCAGCTCCACATACACCATGCGGCGATGGATGCCTTCGCCCAAGGGGATGGTCATGGAGAGGGCGTTCTTCACGCCAGCCTTTGAGCGCACGCAGACGCTGTGCCCCATCGACATACCTGGTCCGAAGTTCGTATAGCTGAGGCCCTTGGGAGCGAGACTCTGCATCAGGGTGCGCACGATGCTGTCGCTGCCTGGATCCCATCCTGCTGCGATGACGCTGACCGTGTTCGTCTGCTTGTTCAGCTCCATCAGGTTGCGGCGATAGTCGCGAATCATGGTGTGTATGTCAAATGAGTCGACGGTGTTGATGCCCAAGGGCAGGATCTGTCGGGCGTATTCCTCGCACGAGCGGGTGGGAGTAGCAAGGATGGCCACGTCCACGTCCTTCAGTTCGCGGATGTCTTTGACAACCTCATACTGTGCCAACTCTGCGGGTTTGTTTTCAGCACCGTTGCGACGCACAATGCCTGCAATCTCAAAGTCGGGAGCGCTTTCCAAAGCCTGTAAGGCATAGCGCCCGATGTTGCCGTATCCAACGACGGCTGCTCTGATTTTTTTCATTGTAAAAAAGTAGTTTTGTGTTTGTAATTTGCGTAAATCGCTGCAAACTTACACAATTTTTTTAAAATAGTGGTCTTTTTGTCACAAAAAATGCAGAAATTCAGAAAAAATAATCGTACTTTTGCAGTCGTAAAGCTTAACAAACGAGCGCGACGGATGAAACTGCTTCAACGATACTTGACCACTTTTGGGCGCTATCTGATGCTGATGGGCCGCACGTTCAGTGTGCCTGAACGCTTCCGTATGTTCTGGAAGCAGTATGTGAAGGACATGGCGCAATTAGGCATTAACTCGATAGGCATTGTGCTGCTCATCTCGTTTTTTATCGGCGCCGTCATCTGCATTCAGATGAAGGTGAACATTGAGAGTCCGTGGATGCCACGCTGGGTGGCGGGCTACACGACGCGCGAGATTATGCTGTTGGAGTTCTCGAGCAGTATCATGTGCCTTATTTTGGCAGGAAAAGTGGGCTCGAACATTGCCTCTGAGCTGGGCACGATGCGTGTGACACAGCAGATTGATGCCCTCGACATCATGGGCGTGAACTCCGCCTGCTATCTCATCCTTCCGAAGATTCTGGGTATGCTGACCATTATGCCCATCCTGGTCATCTTCTCCAGTGCGATGGGCATTGTCGGTGCCTACGGTACGGCCTACATCGGACACATCATCACGCCTGATGACCTGACAATGGGCCTACAGCACGCCTTTGTGCCTTGGTTCCTGTGGATGTCGATTATCAAGAGCCAGTTCTTTGCCTTCATCATCAGCTCTGTGCCTGCTTTCTATGGTTACACCGTAGAGGGTGGCAGCATCAACGTGGGCAAGGCTTCGACGAATGCCGTCGTGGCGTCGAGTATGCTTATCCTCTTCAGCGACATCTTCCTTACGCAACTGCTGTCGTAGAAAGTTGAAAAATTGAAAAGTTAAAAAATGAAGAACATGGATGCCGAGATACATACGTGTGCAGAGCTGGTGGACTTCATTCAGCGCGTGGGCTTCCTGCCTCTGCTCGACAGCGGCATCTCTGGCTACTCGGCCGAGGAGCTTGTCGACGATGACTGCCGCTATGTGGTCTATAGCGATGGCGGCTGGGACTGGCCCCTATGGAAATGGAAAGGGCCCATTGTAAGCGAGGGCAGTTGCGTCTATGGAAAGTTCTTTGCGGGCAAGGCCGGATTCATCAGCCGTGAGTGGTGGCCTGACTTCTGCAACTATCGCCGCAGCCGTCATCCGTCACCTGCCGAAGGCTCTATCGAGGAGGCCATACTGCTGACGTTGGAAGAGCAGGGCAGTCTTATCACACGCGAGCTGCGCGCAGCCTGTGGCTTTACGGGGCCGAAGATGCGCAGCCGCTTCGACGCCTATGTCACCCGTCTGCAGATGGCCTGCCGCATCGTCACTGAGGATTTCGTCTATCCCGTTGACAAACACAACCATGAATATGGCTGGGGATGGTCGCTGCTCACAACGCCTGAGCGCCTTATGGGCCGTCAGGCCTGCCTCTGTGAGCGCACGCCACAGGAATCCTTTGCTCGCATCCTGCAACACTACAAAGAGCTGCTTCCCGGCAGTACCGAAAAGCAGCTCCTGAAACTGATTGGCTGAAGCCACAAAGGGAATCGCTTACTTTTTGATTTTGTAGACACGGAACGACATGGCGGGTAGCTGATCATTGAGGACAGCAGCCTTCTTGCCCGCTTCGGTGCTGATGGTGCCAGCCTTCGGTGTGATGCGCTCGGGCTGGTCCAATGTATTCTCGTCGTCATAGCTGCCGTCATGGCTCAGCGTCAGGGTCTGGGCAACGGGGGTGCCGTTGACGCCCAAGAGATTCAGCTGGATGCTCTGCGGCTGACGCGATGTGTTGGCCACCTTGACGATGACTTCACCTGTGTTCTGATCGAGTACCGACGAGGCGAAGAGCCCGTCTTGACCTGCCTGGCCAGCTACGGGCTTTTTGTCCATGGTCAGCTGCAAGACGTTAGTGCCCTTGTTGCTGGCGTAGAGCTGCTGCACGTAGTAGCTCACTGACTTGAACATGCGCAGGTTGTCAAACCAGATGAGGTCAGGACGCCACTGCCAGCCCTCGACATGTGCGAACAGAGGAGCGTAGGCCGTCATATAGACTACGTCGGCATTGCGCTCGAAGTCGGTCATCAGCGCAGCCTCAAGAATGCTGGCCTCGAAATGATTCCACTTCTTGCCCTTGCCGTGGCAGGCGTACTCACCTGCAAACACCTTCGGGCCCTTGCGGTCGTAACTCTCGTAGCGCAGGCCATGGCTGAGGAACCATTCCTCGTTGCGGTAGAAATGCTCGTCCACGAGGTCTGCCTTCTGGCTCTTCATGGCTTTCCATCCCTTGTCAAACATCTCGCCCTCGCTGTCTGGACCGCTGGTGCCCACAATCTTGATGTCGGGGTACTTGGCGCGGATGGCTTTCACAAAGGGCTCCAAACGCTTGTAGTACATGTCGTCCCACTGCTCATTGCCCACGGCGATGAACTTCAGGTTGAAGGGCTCAGTGTGACCCATCTCTGCGCGCACTTTGCCCCATTGCGATGTGGCAGAGCCGTTGGCAAACTCGATGAGGTCGAGACAGTCCTGAATGTAGGGCTGTAGCTGGTCGACAGGTACGTGGGCACTCTCGTTGTTCCAGTTCTGATACTGGCAAGCCATACCCACGTTGAGCACAGGCAGCGGTTCGGCACCGATGTCCTCAGCCAGCTGGAAGAACTCGAAGAAGCCCAGGCCGTAGCTCTGGAAATAGTCGGGGTAGAAGCGGTGTGCGAAAGTGTACTCCCAGCGGTTTTCGTTCAGCGGACGGTTTTCAACAGGCCCGACAGTGTTCTTCCATTGGTAGCGTGTGGCCAGATCGACACCTTCGACGATGCAACCTCCAGGAAAACGCAGCAAGCCGGGCTTGGCATCGGCTAGAGCCTGGGCGAGATCGCGGCGTAGGCCGTTCTCACGGTTTTTGAACGTGTTGACGGGGAAGAGCGAGATGTGCTCCAGGTCGACGGTCTGAGCCCCGCTGAGGTAGATGCGCAGCTGGCCCTTGTCGATGGTCTTTCGCGACTTCATCACCACCTCATACTTCTTCCAGTCTTTCGAGGTGATGTCAATCTTGGCTTCAGTAAACTGCTGGTGCTCGTCCATAGAGGCACGGTCGATGAACTGAACGATGATCTTGCCTTGGCCTTGCGGAGCCTTGGCCCAGACGCTGAAGCGGTAGTCCTCGCCCTGCTTCAGGCCGATGCCGAAGAATCCGTTGTTGGAAATGCCCGTGCGGCGGTCGTTGTGACCTGGGTTGCGCAATTCGATGTAGTGTGGACAGCGCTCGAAGGGTCCGTCGTCCTTCACCTCGAAGGTGCCGAAGGCTTCCCAGCCCATCAGGTGGTCGGGGAACTCGAAGGAGCGATTCTTCACCAGTTCTCCATAAAGGCCGCCGTCGGCAGCATAGTTGATGTCTTCAAAGAAGAGTCCGTACATCGTGGGCTGTACGGTGGCACCAGGCTTTTGCGTCTGCACATCCATGACGTGCTGTGCCTGTGCCGTGAGGACGCCCGTCAGTGTGAGGGCGCAACAAATGGTCTTTAGTCTCATTTTTTTTGGTTATTAGGTGTTGTTAGTTTGTTACGTTTATTTATGTATAATGCAAAATTAGTTAAAAAAAAGTTACGATGCAAAAGTTTTTGAAATAAAAACTGTACTTTTGTAACTCTTTAACGAAGATAACTAAAAAATGGCATTCGACATGAAGAAAATTCTGATAGCTGAAGATAATGATAGCAACTTCATCCTGATGACGTATGTGCTAAAAGGCAAATATGATTTTAAACGCGCACGCGATGGTCAAGAAGCTGTCAAATTGGCAAGTGGGGGAGACTTCGACTTGGTGCTGATGGATTTGAAGATGCCGGTGATGGATGGCTTTGAGGCTACGACTCTTATTAAGGGGAAGTATCCGTCACTGCCAATCATTGCGCTGACAGCAAATGTCTTCGATGTCGACCGTCAAAATGCTGAGGAGGCGGGTTGCGACGCTTTTCTTGCCAAGCCCATCAACCGTGAGAAATGCCTTGCCATCATTGAGCAATTTACAAATAAGGAGGAATGAGTTGAAACTCGTTCCTCCTTATTTTCTAAAGTCGCGTGATACCGCGGCTTATTTCACCTGAATAACCAAGTATTTGCTGGTGCTCCAGAACTGCTGGTAGTCTGTAATCTGGAGCGTGTAGAAGCCAGAATCATCCCTGATGAGCTGATAGCTGCCTGCGGGATGCGAGGTGAGGATGTCGACGCTTTTTGAGTTGAGGTTGAGCTGACTTACCTGACGAATATCGATAGGCGTAAAGTAGCTGGCGTCAAAATCGCCCTGCAAGACACGGCCGCTCTTCAGAATGTTGTGGTCTTTCAGGGCGCGTTTCGTACCAATGCAGTACCATGCACTGTTCAGTTGCTGGTCTTGCTGATTGATGGTTTGACCCTGATTCTCGTTCTGCTGCTGCATGTTGGTCAGGTTCTCGTTGAGGTCGGCCACTTGCTGGTCCAGCTCGTCAATGCGGATATTCTTCGCCTGCAGCTCGTTGCGCAGCTGGTCAATCTCGGCGTTCTTTTCGTTCATCTGTGCTGTCAGGTTCTCGATGGTGCGTTGCAGCTGTTCACTGGCACGCCCACTCTCGCGCAGCTGATTGCGCAGTTTCTCGATGAGTTCGGCATTCTGTGCCAAGGTCTCTTGGATATATCTCATATCTTCGCGGATACGCTCCTTGGCGTTAGCCCCTTCTCTCTGGCGGTCAATGGAGAGACGGCCCTGGGCCTCGTTGATTTCGCGGAAACCTTCCTGAATCTCATTGAGTGTGGAAAGCAACTCGTCCTGCTCGTTGCGCAACTGTTCGTTCTCTTGCAGCAGAATTTCGATGGAGTCATTGTCATCGTTGTCGCTGCTGCCGCCGGCTTTCTTTTCATTGCAACTGCACATGATGGCAGTCAGCAATGCTGCAAATAGCATTTTCTTCATAGTTTTTTTATTTTGAGTAACGTATTCCTAATTTTTCCCTGCCACCACGACAACGAACTCACCGCGTGGCTCGGTTGTGGTAAAATGGTCAATGAGTTCCTGCAGGGTGCCGCGCACGCTCTCCTCGTGAATCTTCGAGATCTCGCGGCAGGCAGAGGCTTGGCGGTCGGGGCCGAATGCTTCAGACAGCTGCTGCAGGAGTTTCAGTATGCGGTAGGGCGACTCGTAGAAGACGATGGTGCGCGGCTCGTCCTTTAGTGCTTCGATACGGCTCTGGCGCCCTTTCTTCTGTGGCAGGAATCCTTCGAAGAGGAAACGGTCGCAGGGCAGTCCGCTGCTGACCAGTGCCGGTACGAAGGCAGTGGCGCCTGGCAACGTCTGCACCTCTATGCCTGCCCTTACTGCTTCACGCACGAGGAAGAAGCCAGGGTCGCTGATGCCTGGCGTGCCTGCGTCGCTGATGAGGGCCACGGTCTGGCCCGCTAAGAGACGCTCAATGATGGCGGCGCTGGTGCCGTGCTCGTTGAACTTATGGTGCGACAGCAGGGGCTTGCTGATGCCGAAGTGCTTCAGCAACACACCGCTGGTGCGCGTGTCCTCAGCCAACACTACGTCAGCCTCCTTCAACACGCGGATGGCGCGCATCGTCATGTCCTCCATATTTCCCACGGGCGTGGGTACAATATATAATATAGCCATATATGCGGGTGCAAAGTTAGACAATTCGATTGGAAAGGCAAAAGAAAAAGCCGTTTTTCTTTTGCCTTTCGCTTACTTCTTCGTACCTTTGCAGGCAAATGAGAGACAACATGACAGGTGAGGCGCACCGCCCCGGAAGGATAGAGGTGGTGTGCGGCTCGATGTTCTCGGGCAAAACGGAAGAGCTGATTAGGCGCATGAGGCGGGCGCAGTTTGCTCGTCAGCGGGTTGAAATCTTCAAACCGGCCATCGATGTGCGCTACTCTGAGGAGGATGTGGTGAGCCACGACCAGAAGCACATCCAATCGACGCCCATAGACTCTTCGGCCAGCATCCTTTTACTGGCTAATGACATCGATGTGGTGGGCATTGACGAGGCGCAGTTCTTCGATCAAGGTATTGTCGACGTATGCAATGAGCTGGCCAACCGCGGTGTGCGTGTCATCGTGGCAGGACTGGACATGGACTTCCGTGGTGTGCCTTTTGGCCCCATGCCTGCGTTATGTGCCATTGCCGACGACGTGACAAAGGTGCATGCCATCTGCGTGCGCTGCGGCAACCTGGCCTATGTCAGCCATCGGAAAGTGACGTCCGATAAGCGTGTCCTTTTAGGTGAGATGCAGGAATACGAACCGCTCTGTCGTGAGTGCTACCAAGAGACGTTGAACGTTGAGCATTGAAAGAATAGTAAATTGTAAATCGTCAAATAGTAAATCAAAGAGGTGCTGACATACGACAAAACCATTACTTTCGACACTTTTGTGCGCTGGCTGGGCTATGGGCTGCTGGTGGCGGGCATCTTCCTGTTGCTCAGCTATCTGAGTAAAGTCCTGCTGCCCTTTGCTGTAGGCTGGCTGTTGGCCTATCTGCTGTTTCCGATAGTAAAGTTCGTACAGTTCAGACTAAAGGTGCGCAACCGTGTGCTGAGTATCATCATCACGCTGGTGGGTGTATCGGTGGTAGTAGGCTTCGTGCTCTGGCTTATCATTCCGCCCATGATTGAGCAGTTTGCCAAGCTGGGACATCTGGCCACGAACTATATTCAGCGGGCCGCCAACATCGACAGTATTCCCGAGGCCATCCGTCAGTGGACAGAGAACAACCGTGAGGGCATACAGAAGTATTTGAAAAGCCCAGAGTTCTCCGAAGGTCTGAAGGAGGCTATCCCCAACATGTTCCACGTCTTGGACAAGACAGCCAGCGTCATCATCAGCATTGTGGGCTCGCTTATAGCACTGCTATATATGTTCTTCATCCTCTTGGACTATGAGTATCTGACGAAAGCGTGGATTAAGATTTTTCCCAAGAAGAGCCGTCCTTTCTGGACAGAGCTGGCCAGCGATGCTGAGCGCGAATTAAATAATTATATCCGTGGCCAGGGCACCGTGGCGCTTATCATGGGTATTCTGTTCTGCATAGGTTTCACTATCATTGACTTCCCCATGGCCATTGGCCTGGGCATTCTCATAGGCATCATGGACCTTGTGCCCTACCTGCATACGCTGGCCTTGGTGCCCACGGTGCTGCTGTCGCTGATGAAAGCTGCCGATACGGGTCAGAACTTTTGGATGATTCTGTTGTCGGCCGTCGCTGTTTTCCTCATTGTCCAGATCATCATCGACATGATTGTCACTCCCAAGGTGATGGGTCATGCCATGGGGCTCAACCCCGCCATCCTGCTGCTGTCGCTGTCGGTATGGGGTGCGCTGCTGGGCTTCATCGGCCTCATCATCGCCCTACCGCTCACCACCCTGCTCATGGCCTATTACCAGCGCTATGTCACGCGCGAGGAGGCAGAACCACCCTCAGTCCCTCCCTCACAGGGAGGGGAGTAAAATGTTTGAACATTTATATGCGAATAAATAATTATAGAGAAAGCAATGAAAAAACTAACATTTGTAATGACCTTGATGCTAGCTGTACTGCTGGCATCGTGCAGTAAGAATCAGGGCGGACGCCTTATCCCCAGCAACGCCTTCGCAGTCATCAGCATAGATGTCATAAAGATGATTGAAAGCACTGGCATGAAGAGCGACGACACCTCAGTGAAGAGCCAGATGGAGAACCTTATCAAAGCCGCCGGCCTTGACAAGGACGTGCGCGAAAAGCTGTTGGACATCCTCGACGACCCCACCTCGACAGGCATCGACTTCACAGAGCCTATCTATCTGTACTTCGCCGTGGGCGGAAGCGACGGGTTTGAAGGAGGTATCGTCGGTACGACTGCCAGCAAGGGCGACCTCAAGGACGCCGTCAATATGCTGAGCAAAATGGATGACGACATCGAGCTGATGGAATACGAGAGCGGCGGCGTGCAGTATGCGCGCATAGACCACAGTACCGTCTTCATCTTCAATAGCGACTGGTTCTATATCGGACCAGTGGAAAACGGATCGGAATGGGAGTCGAAAGTGGAAGACACCATTGAGGACTTGCTTGCCCGTGCCGACGGCAAAGACAACATCGAGGACAACCCCGCCTTCGAGCAGATGTGCGACTGCAAGGGCCTGATGCAAATAGGTCTCTTTGGCACGGGCCTTGACGGGCTGCCCGGCACCAGTGAGATGCTGAGCCAGTTTCCCGAAGACTGCGAGCTGAAGGATATTGCCGGCATCATGGATCTGATTATCAACAACGGTGAGATTGTCATGGAGGGCGAGGCCTTCCTCATGTCCGACGCATGGAAAAAGCAGGCTGAACAGTTCAACTTTAAAACCATTGAGAAGAGTCAGGCCAAGTATGCTGATGCCGAAGGTGCGCTGGCCATCGTCAATGTCGATTCGAAGGGCCTCTTCGATCAGATTCGTAAGATTGCCAAGAACGCCGGATTGAGCGATGACGACCTTGACAAGCTGGACGAGCTGAAGCCCGTCTTCGATGTCCTCACCGGCCAAGGCCTGGTTGCCCTCAACGAGTGGGAAGAGAATGACACTCCGGAAGTCGTGGCTTACGTGGGCACCCGCAACAACAGTCTTCTTGAAACCCTTCTGGGCAATGGCACTGACGAAGAGAATATACACAAAGTGGGCAATAACGAATATCGCGTTCCCATCGACTATGACTACGACTACAACGACAGCATCGGCGACTGGGAAATGATTCCCACGAAGTACATACATGTAGGATGGAAGGACAACCAGACCTACTTCCTGATGAACACCGAGGGCGAGCCCTTCACCACGCCGCGCCATCCCTTCACCGACGTCAAGGGCGTGGGCATCTATGCATACGTGGCTGGCAAAAGGCTTGGACAGGCCGTTGCTTCTATCGATGATGATGCCGAGAGAGCAGGGGAGGCAGTGGCCGACATCGTCGACTACATGGAGTTCTACTTGGAATCGCCCACCAAGAGCGTCTTCCGCATTGCTACGACGAAAAAGGACAAGAGCCCCATTGTCACTATTATCGACTACGTGAAGCACAACTTCCTGTAGAAGGTCTTCACCAGATGACCCAACGACCAATAGCATGAACCGTCTGGTCAACAAACTGCTGAGGCGTCATGTCAATGCATGGCAGTTGGCGGGCTTCGTGCTCGCCAACCTCTGCGGCATGGCCATTGTGCTCACCGCCGTGCAGTTCTTCAGCGACCTGAAGCCGCTGCTCACGGGCAATGACAGCTTTATGCGCCCAGGACATATCGTCGTTACCAAGCGCGTCAGTACTGTAGGCACCTTTACCGGTGCCTCTACGGCTTTTTCTGAAGATGAGATTGACGACATTGAGGAGCAGCCCTTTGTCCAAAAGCTGGGGCGCTATACACCGGCCCTCTTCACCGTCTTTGCCACTATTGGCGGTGGCAGTCTGCCGGTAAGGTTTTCCACCGACATGTTCTTTGAAGCCATGCCCGATGAGTTTCTTGACGTCGACCTGAAGCAGTGGAGCTACAATCCCGACACACCCGACGTGCCCATCATTCTGCCGCGTACATACCTTAATCTCTATAATTTCGGGTTTGCCAGCAGCCAGGGACTGCCGACGGTCTCAGAGGACATCGTTGGTGCCATTACCATCAATCTCAGACTCTCGGGTACAACCACCGTGTTGAAGACAGGACACGTCGTGGCCTTTTCCCGTCGACTGAACACGATTCTTGTGCCGCAGGCTTTCATGGATGACATGAACAGACAGCTGGCGCCTGACCGGCAGCCGCAGCCATCGCGGCTCATTGTCAACGTGGCCAACCCGGCCGACGAGCGTATTGCCGACTATCTGGAGAAGAAAGGCTTTGACACTGAGGCTGCCGACACAGATGCTTCGCGGGCAGCAAGCCTTATGCGGGTCATCACCACTGTAGTGCTTGTCGTGGGACTGATCATCTCTATTCTCGCCTTTTATGTGCTCTTGCTCAGCATCTTCCTACTATTGCAGAAACATACTGAGAAGATTGACAACTTGCTGCTTATCGGATATACGCCTGGGAGTGTGGCACGCCCCTTCCACCTGCTCACCATCATACTTAACGTTGTCGTACTCCTCGGTGCCTTGCTTGCCGTTGTCATCATCCGTGGATGGTACCTGCCACTTTTCGGCGAACTCTACGCTGGCTTCGAGCCTACCGCCTTCGTGCCCACCCTGCTCACAGGGCTGGCCATCCTGCTGATAGTGAGCATCATCAATTACACGGCTATTACCCGTAAGGTGAAAGCTATCTGGCACATGCACGAGTAACCCTACTAAGACAGAAAAAAACGTGTCAACTATGAGAAAAATATGTTTCCTTTTGCCATTGCTGGCATGGCTGTTGTTTGCGGCTGACATAATGGCCCAGACAACGCAATACCGCATTGGCGTGTGTGATTGGATGGTGCTGAAACGTCAGAAGCTAGGGCAGTTCGAGCTGGCCCGCGATTTGGCCTGTGACGGCGTGGAACTTGACATGGGTGGTTTGGGCCAGCGCGAACTGTGGGACAATAAGCTGCGCGATGAGGCCGAGGCTAAGCACTTCCTCCACGTGGCCGATTCGTTGGGGGTTAGTATTGGTGCTGTGGCCATGAGTGGCTTTTATGCCCAAGACCTGACGCAGCGCGATAATTATTTGGCGCTTGTCAACGACTGCCTCGACACGATGGATCGCATGGGACATGTCACGGTGGCGTTTCTGCCATTGGGCGGCTGCGGCAATGACTGGACTACCGACAAGACCAAACGCAAGGAAGTGGTGAGACGTCTGCACAACATCGGCGAGGCCGCCAAGGCTCGCGGCAAGCGTGTGGGCATCGACACGCCGCTCGACGCTAAAGGTAACTTGAAGCTGCTGAAGGAAATCAAGAGCGATGGAATCGGCATTTTTTACAAGTTTCAAACGGCCATTGAGCACCACGTCGACATCGCCGCTGATATGAAGCGATTAGGGGCGAAGAATATCTGCGCCATCCATGCCTCGAACACCGACCGTGTCTGGCTATGCAACGACTCAGCCATCAATATGCCGCAGATCAGGCAGACGCTAGACCAGATGGACTGGAATGGCTGGCTTTTCGTAGAGCGTAGCCGTGATACGTCGATGGTGAAGAACGTCAAGATGAACTACGGCTCCAACGTGCACTATCTGAAGACCGTCTTCAGTGAGTATCCCACCCCGAAGGTTGCCCTTGATAGTGCCGGGCGGTCTGCCGACTACGTCCAGACCATTATCAAGCGCGCACAGAAATGCACCGACGAGCTGGGCATCACCTGGACACTGCAGGGACAGACAGTGCTCAACATCATCTGTAATCGCTATTTTAAGCTGAATGATATCTACGCTGAGCGCGACTCGCTGAAAAAGACCGACAAAAAGTTGGCCGAGGCGCAGTGCGACTCAAAGCTCTACCGCTCACACTTTGACTTCGACGCCTACTTGTCACTCTATCTCACGCCACAGCAGATTGAGACGGTGAAGGACGTGATGACCTTCAACGTGGTGAAAGTGACCTACGACGCTCAGTGCGACATGATTCCCACGCTGACCGACGAGGAAAAGCAACAAATCATGGCGTGGCTGAAGGAGGCGCGCGAATTGGCCATCGATGCGGAAAGCTCGAAGAAGAAGCACGAGGTCTTCGGCAAGTACAAAGGCCGCATCAACAACTACCTGTCAGCTCGCGGCTACGACCTGGTCAAGGAGCGCGAGGCGTGGTATGAACGTATCAAAGCAAGAGGAGGGAAGATTTAGCAATGAAGAAAGGACTGTTTTTGTCATTTATCATTTTTCAGTTATTATTTAGTTCCGCAGGGGCGCAGAAAGCAATGGAGAATGTGCCGCTGACGGCGGTGCAATGGACTGGTGGCCTATGGGGTGAGCGCTTCGACGTGCTGAGCAAGACCAGCGTGCAGAGCATGTGGCAGACGTGGCAGTCGAAGGAGGGCAAAGGCTTTAACAATTTCCTTGTCGCAGCAGGCGAGATGCAGGGCGAACACCACGGCCCTCCGTTCCACGACGGCGACATGTACAAGTGGCTGGAAGCTGTTGCTTCCGTTTACGCCGTGACCCATGATGCCGAGCTCGATGCCATCATGGACCGCTTCATCGGCCTCGTCCAGAAGGCCCAGCGCCCCGACGGCTACATCCACACCCCCGTCATCATCAAGGAGAGAAATGGACTCTCCCCCAACCCCTCCCTTGTAGGGGGGGGAGAGAATACCTCTTCTGATGTACAAACTGATGCAGAAGGCGCATGGTCTGGTGACTCATCTCCTGCCACACAAGGTAATCCCTCCCCTCCCTACAAGGGAGGGACTGGGGGTGAGTCCGCTGGGGATGGGTCTTTCTCCAACCGCCTCAACTTCGAGACCTACAACCTAGGCCACCTCATTACCGCCGGCATTATTCACAAACGTGCCACAGGCAGGACGACGCTCTTCAACTGCGGCGTCAAGGCTGCCGACTTCCTCTACGACTTCTGTCAGCGCGCGCCCGAGGAGCTGGCCGGCAACGCCATCTGCCCCTCGCATTACATGGCGGTGGCCGAGCTCTACCGAGAGACGGGCAACTCGAAATATCTTGATCTGCTGAAGAAGTTCATCGACATCCGTGGCATGGTCGTAAACGGCACTGACGACAACCAGGACCGCATACCCTTCCGTCAGCAGTACCGCGCCATGGGTCACGCCGTGCGTGCCAACTATCTTTACGCCGGCGTGGCTGACCTCTATCTGGAGAGCGGCGAGGAGCAGCTGATGCGCAATCTTACAAGCATCTGGCAGGACATCGTCACGCGCAAAATGTACATCAACGGTGCCTGTGGAGCTCTCTACGACGGAACCTCGCCCGACGGCACGAACTATACGCCTGACAGCATACAGAAGGTGCACCAGAGCTATGGCCGTCCCTATCAGCTGCCGCACAGTACAGCACACAACGAGACTTGCGCAAACATCGGCAACATGCTTTTCAACTGGCGTATGCTGCAGGCCACGGCCAACGCAAAGTACATGGATGTGGTAGAGAACTGCCTCTATAACAGCGTCCTGCCGGGCATATCCTTAGACGGCGAGAAATACTTCTACACCAATCCGCTGCGACTCAGTGACGAACTTCCCTATAAGCTGCGTTGGCCGAAGGAACGTAAGAAACTCATCTCTTGCTTCTGCTGCCCGCCGAACACGTTGCGCACGCTCTGCCAGGCACAGGATTATCTCTACACCACTGCTCCGCGACGGCTGTATGTCAATACTTTTGGTGAGAGCCGTTTGCAGACGACTATTGGCGGGGTAGGCGACATCACGCTGACACAGCATACCGACTATCCTTGGAACGGCTATGTCACGCTAACCCTTGAGGCGCTGAAGTGCCGCCGAGGCACCACTTTCGCCATTGCGCTGCGCGTGCCGTCATGGACGCATGTACCTACCGTTCATGTCAACGGCATGGCTGTCGGTACGCAGACGGAGCAGGGCTATATCGTCATCAATCGTGTGTGGAAAAAGGGAGACGTCATCACTTATGACATGCCCATGGAGGCTGTCATTGTTGAAGCCAACCCGCTGGTGGAGGAGAGCCGCGGCCAGGTGGCCGTGATGCGTGGTCCCATCGTATATTGCTTAGAGAGCATTGATCTCAACTCCTCAACTCCTCAACTCCCCAACTCCTCTATCGATGACATCGCTTTACCTGTAACGGCTACATTCCGCACCGTGGAGACTACCATCGACGGCAGCAGAATGATGGCTTTAGAGACAGAGGCTTTCGTGCGTGACGAGACTTCCTGGAGCGGCCAGCTATATAGAGCCGTCTCTGCGCACAAGCAACCTAAGACCATTCGCCTCATTCCCTATTATGCTTGGGGAAACCGCGGCAAAAGTGAGATGACGGTGTGGATGCCGGCCGTCTATTAATTCAAAGAAACACCCCCAGAACTTATTACGATTATGAAGAAAAAAATGTTGACATGGGTCATGGCATTGGCGTTTTGCACGACAGGAATGGCTGCGGAGCGTTTCGTAAGCTTTGTGCCCGAAGAGGAAGCAACATTGCTGTGTACAGATTCCATCTGTTATAGCGAAGACGACTATGAAGCGGTGAAGATTGCCATCGGCCATCTCAGACAGGACTTGGCTAATGCGCTACACCACTCGCCCGTCGCTTCGGGAGGTCTGACGCTACTCATCGGTACCTTGGGCAAGAACGCTGAGATAGACCATTTGGCAAAGAAGGGCTTGCTGCCCGACCTCAAAGGTCGTCGCGAGAAGTTCATCATTACTACCGTGGGACAGCAGCTGGTTATTGCCGGCAGTGATAGGCGCGGTACGGTCTATGGCATCTACGAGCTGAGCGAGCAGTTAGGCGTATCGCCGTGGTATTGGTGGATGGATGTGCCCATAGAGCTTCACACGCACGCGTATATAAAGAAAGGTGTCTTTTCCGACGGTGAGCCGGCAGTGGAGTTCCGCGGACTGTTCCTCAACGACGAAGCACCGTGCCTCACGTCGTGGGTGAAGAACACGTGGGGCACCAATTATGGCGACCACCGCTTCTATGAGAAGGTCTTTGAGCTTATCTTACGCCTGCGAGGAAACATGTTGTGGCCTGCCATGTGGAGCTGGGCATTCTACGCCGATGACCCGGAGAATGGTAAGACGGCCGACCGCATGGGCGTCATCATCGGCACTAGCCACCATGAACCGATGGCCCGCAATCATCAGGAGTATGCTCGTCATCGTCGGGATTGGGGTCCTTGGAACTATGCAACCAACAAGGATAACCTCGACCGCTTCTTCCGCGAGGGCATCGAGCGCATGAAGGGCACTGAGGACATGGTAACCATCGGTATGCGCGGCGACGGCGATGAGGCGATGAGCAAAGATGCCGACACAAAGCTGCTGCAGACTGTCGTTGAGAATCAGCGACGCATCATCAAGGAGGTGACGGGCCGCCCAGCGAAAGAGACGACGCAGGTATGGGCACTCTACAAGGAGGTGCTCGACTACTACGATGCTGGAATGCGTGTGCCCGATGACGTCATCATGCTGCTCTGCGATGACAACTGGGGCAATGTGCGCCGCGTACCATCACTCTCAACTCTTAACACTAAACACTCAACTCATAAAGGCGGCTGGGGATTGTATTACCATGTGGACTACGTTGGTGCACCAAGGAATACAAAGTGGCTGAATGTCACACCGTCGCAGAACATGTGGGAGCAGCTGACGCTGGCCTATGACTACGGCATCCGCCGCATGTGGATTCTCAATGTGGGCGACCTGAAGCCAATGGAATATCCCATCACGCTGTTCATGGATATGGCGTGGAACCCCAGCTCAGTGAGCCGCGATGTCGTCGCGACACACACAAACGCCTTCTGCACCCAGCAGTTCGGCCCGGCGCAAGGCCCTGAGGCCGCACGCATCCTGAACCGTCTCTGCAAGCTCAACGGTCGTTGTACGCCCGAAATGCTTGATGCTCGTACCTACAATGTCGAGACGGGCGAATGGCAGCAGGTGGCCGATGAGTATATGCGCTTGGAGACGGAAGCCCTGCGCCAGTATCTTACCTTGGAATCACAGCAGCGCGATGCCTACCAGCAGCTCATTCTCTTCCCTACGCAAGCCATGTCGAACCTGCATCAGCTCTATTTCGCGCAGGCCATGAATCAGAAACTTGCTGCACAAAGATCGCCCGATGCCAACCTCTGGGCAGAGCGCGTGGCAGAGGCCTTCCATCGCGACTCGCTGCTCTGTGCCGCCTATAACCACGACATGGCCGGTGGCAAGTGGAATGGCATGATGACTCAGAAGCACATTGGCTACCGCTCGTGGAATGACAATTTCCCACGTGATATGATGCCGCGTGTGCAGCAGATTAGCGATACGACGGCTGGTGGTTATTTGTTCACCATGAAAGAAGGTACGGTGACGATGGAAGCCGAACACTTTTTCTCGTCTACGTCAGCTCCAAACACCGATTGGACCATATTACCTGACATGGGTCGCACGCGTAGCGGCGTGGCCCTCATGCCATACACGGAGTCCGTGGAAAATGCAAAACTGGTTTACAAATGGAGCGGTCCGGCACTGGCTAAGGCCAACGTGCTCGTGGTGACAAAGTCGACGCTTGATTTCCTAAACAAAGGCGGTCTCTCTTTTACTGTACAATTGGATGACGGCGAGCCTATTGTCGTGAATTTTAACGAGAAACTGAACGAGAAGCCCGAGAACATCTATTCTGTTTACTATCCCACCGTAGCCCGACGCGTGGTGGAGAGTCACGTCAGCCTTAGCGGTTCCACGTCCGACGGTCTGCACACACTGACACTGTGTCCGATGGATCCTGCCATCGTGTTCGAAAAAGTCGTGGTGTCTACCGAGGCGCTGCCGAAGACTTACCTCTTTGGCGACGAGTCATACTACATAAAAGAACAGTAATCGAAGAATAGAAAATAGGCGAGTTACTAACGTATGGTTGACCGATACGGAGAAGAAAAGAAAGGTGTGCTGCGCTCACTCGACTACTGGACAATACTTATCTATGTTGTCTTGTTGTCGTGCGGCTGGGCCAGTGTCTGCGGTGCCAGCTACGAGTTGGGCAGCGACGTAGACCTCTTCTCACTCGATACGCGCTCGGGTATGCAGATTGTCTGGATTGGCACGTCAATGGTGCTGGCGTTCTTTATCCTATTGCTCGACGACAGCTACTTCGACATGTTTGCTTACGTCATCTTCGGCATGATGCTGTTGCTGCTCTTCGCCACCATCTTCAACCCGCACAGCATCAAGGGCTCACGCTCTTGGCTTGTGTTAGGGCCGTTGCGGCTGCAACCCGCTGAGTTTGCGAAGTTTGCTACAGCGCTGGCGTTGGCGAAATATATGTCACGGCGCGATTACGACATCCATGGCATGAAGGATTTCCTGCGCACCCTAGCCATCATCTTCACGCCGATGCTGTTCATTGTAATGCAGCGCGAAACGGGTTCGGCACTGGTTTACCTGTCGTTTTTCCTGATGCTCTATCGTGAGGGCATGACTGGCTCTGTGCTGTTCACGGCGGTGGCCATGGTGTTTTACTTCGTCGTAGGCATCCGCTACAGCGAGGTGCAGCTGTTTGACACGCCCACGTATGTGGGACGCTTTGTCGTGCTGTTGGCTATTCAGGTATTCACGGCGGTCATGGTGGGTGTCTACTTGCAGAAATGGAAACAGGCTTTATGGGCACTTGCGGGTAGCGTGGGGCTGACGCTTATCAGTCTGGCCTTTGCATTCTATGTCATTCCCTTTAATATCTATTGGATTCAGCTGGGCATCTGCGTCGTGCTCATCAGCTGGTTGCTGTGGCAGGCGGCTGTCACGAGGATACGCCCCTGGCTTTGGATAGCGTTTTTTGCCGTTGGCTCAGTGCTTTTCTTCCACGGAGCCGACTATGCGCTCAACCATGTGCTGGAGCCGCACCAACGCACACGCATCAACGTATTGTTGGGAATGGAGGAAGACCTGCGTGGTGCGGGTTATAACGTGCACCAAAGCGAGATTGCCATCGGCTCTGGCGGCTTAACTGGAAAAGGCTTCCTCAATGGTACTCAGACCAAATTGAAATACGTGCCTGAGCAGGACACCGACTTCATCTTCTGCACCGTTGGCGAGGAGCAGGGCTTCGTGGGAGCCGCAGGTGTGCTCTTGCTCTTCCTCATCCTGATTTTACGACTGGTGCATGTGGCTGAGAGACAGTCTACTACCTTCGGGCGTGTTTATGGATACTGTGTGCTCAGCATCTTCCTCTTCCATGTATTCATCAACGTGGGTATGGTGTTAGGAATGACGCCCGTCATCGGCATACCACTGCCTTTCTTCAGTTATGGAGGATCTTCGCTGTGGGGCTTTACGTTCTTGCTTTTCATCTTCCTGCGCATTGATGCAGGACGAAACCTGGCGCCGCAATAGCATTTACCTGTGTTTCTTTTCAATAGTGTTTTCCGAAAAAATAACTTAGTTTTTGCAGGAGATTCAGGTTTTTTTCGTAATTTTGCCCGCAGTATAAAACCAAGCAACATGAAACTATTCGACGTTTACCCGCTCTTCGACGTGAACATCGTCAAAGGGCAAGGCTGTAGGGTGTGGGATGACAAGGGGCAGGAGTATCTCGACCTTTATGGCGGTCACGCTGTCATCAGCATCGGACATTCGCATCCACATTATATAGAGAAAGTGACGGAGCAACTGAACAAAATCGCTTTCTACTCAAACTCTGTGGTGAACAAGCTACAGGTAGAACTGGCTGAGCGTTTGGGCAAGGCCAGCGGCTACGAAGACTATCAGCTCTTTTTAATTAATAGCGGCGCTGAGGCCAACGAGAACGCGCTGAAGCTGGCGTCGTTCAAGACGGGCAACACCCGCGTGCTCTCTTGCGAGGGTGCTTTCCATGGCCGTACCTCTTTGGCCGTGGAGGTAACTCATAATCGTAAGATTGTGGCTCCCATCAACGACAACCACCATGTGCGTTTCCTGCCACTGAACGATATTGAGCCTTGGATTCGCGAATTGTCACGTGGCGGCATCGCTGCCGTCATCCTTGAGTGCATACAGGGTGTGGGCGGCATACAGATGGCTACGCCTGAGTTCGCACAGAAGCTGGCCTACGCCTGCAAGCGCTACCATGTGCCCCTTATAGCCGACGAGATTCAGTGTGGTTACGGGCGTAGCGGAAAGTTCTTCGCCCACCAGTGGTTAGGCATCAAACCCGACATTATTACAATGGCCAAGGGCATCGCCAACGGCTTCCCGATGGGTGCCGTCATGATCAGCCCCGAGTTTGAGCCCGTATATGGACAGTTAGGAACTACTTTCGGTGGTAACCATTTAGCCTGCGCAGCCGCTTTGGCTACGCTCGACGTAATGGAAGGGGAAGGACTGGTGGAGAACGCCCGTGTTATTGGCGATTATTTGATGGAAGGCATCCGCAACATCGGCAGCTCGCACATCAAGGAGGTGCGCGGACGCGGTCTGATGATTGGCATCGAGCTCGACATGCCGCACAAGCTGGTGCGCAAGCCACTCATCAGGCATGAGCATTGCTTTACGGGTGCTGCCGGGCAGGACATCCTGCGCCTGTTGCCGCCACTATGTCTCACGAAAGCCGACGCCGACGACTTTATCGAGCGACTTATCAGAGTACAACCGGAGGAAGATTGACCATTGACCATTGAAGAAATGAAGATAACAATGATTGGCGCTGGTGCCATGGGTGGCGCCACTGTGGAGGGCCTGCTGAAGGCTGGTCACGAAGGAAGGGATATCTGTGTGAGTGACCCTTCGGCCGCTGTGCTCGGCAAGTTTGAGGCCTTAGGCGTTGCAACAACTACTGACAACAATGAAGCTGTGGCTGGAGCAGATATAGTGATGGTTTGCGTAAAGCCTTGGCTGGTGGAGCAGGTGCTGACAGGCATCAAGGATGCCCTGCAGCCCGACAGGCAGACATTGGTGGTAATTGCTGCCGGCGTGAAGTCGGAGCACATCAAGGAATGGCTGGGCGAACAGTGCCCGCCGTTGTTCCTCTGCATCCCAAATATCGCTATCGCTCAGCTGCAGTCTATGACGTTCTTGGTCCCGTTTGTTGCGACTGAGTCGCAACAAACTGAACAGGTGAAGGCGCTTTTCGAGGAGATGGGCCAGGTGCTCATCACCGACGAGCAGCACCTTGCAGCAGGTACGACCTTGGCCTCCTGCGGCATCGCCTATGCCATGCGCTACATCCGTGCAGCCAGCGAGGGCGGCGTAGAGTTAGGCTTCAAGGCCGATGACGCTAAGAACATCGTTATGCAGACCATGAAGGGCGCCGTGGAACTGCTGCAGAGCAGTGGCATGCACCCCGAACAGGCCATCGACTTGGTGACGACGCCTGGCGGTGTGACCATCAAAGGTCTCAACGAGATGGAGCACGCCGGTTTTACCTCAGCCGTCATCCGCGGCCTCAAGGCAGGAGCCAAGTGAGAAATTTAGAATTAAGAGTTGTCGCTTCGCGATTTAGAATTAAGCATTAAAAATATGGAATCAAGACTCGTCATCTACAATACACTGACACGACAGAAAGAACGCTTCGAGCCGCTGCACGCTCCTAACGTGGGCATGTACGTATGTGGCCCCACCGTCTACGGCGACCCTCATCTGGGCCACGCCCGTCCTGCCATCACTTTTGATATTCTCTTCCGCTACCTCAAGCACTTGGGCTACAAGGTGCGCTACGTCCGTAACATCACCGACGTGGGACATTTGGAGCATGACGCCGACGAGGGCGAGGACAAGATTGCCAAGAAGGCCCGCTTGGAACAGTTGGAGCCAATGGAGATAGCACAGTATTACACTCGTCGTTATCATCAGGCTATGGACTCGATGGGCGTGCTGAGGCCCAGCATCGAGCCCTGCGCCACCGGACACATCATCGAGCAACAGCAGTTGGTGCAGCAGATTCTTGACAATGGCTTTGCCTACGAGAGCAACGGCAGTATCTACTTCGACATCGAGGCTTACAACAAGAAATATCAGTACGGCATCCTCAGCGGACGCTCGTTGGAGAACGTGAAGGACGCCAGTCGTGAGTTGGACGGGGTAGGGGAGAAGCACAATCAGGCCGACTTCGCCCTGTGGAAGAAGGCGCAGCCCGAGCACATCATGCGCTGGCCCTCTCCTTGGAGCGACGGTTTCCCCGGCTGGCACTGCGAGTGCACGGCCATGGGCCGCAAGTACCTCGGTGAGGAGTTCGACATCCACGGTGGCGGCATGGACCTCGTCTTCCCCCACCATGAGTGCGAGATTGCCCAAGCGCAGGCCGCCATGGGCCATCAGGCCGTGAAGTATTGGATGCACAACAACATGATTACCATCAACGGGCAGAAGATGGGTAAGTCGCTCGGCAACTTCATCACCCTCGAGCAGTTCTTTACCGGACAGCATGAGCTGCTGACGAAACCCTATTCGCCCATGACCATCCGCTTCTTCATTCTCTCGGCCCACTACCGCGGTACCGTTGACTTCAGCGACGAGGCCCTGCAGGCCGCCGAGAAAGGCTTGGAGAAACTCACCAATGCCATCGCCGACCTCGAGCGCATTAACCCCACCCCTGCCCCTCCCCTTAAAGGGGCGGGGAATGAAAATGGGTGTGATGCTGAGACGGAAAAGGTGGTGAAGACCCTGCGCGAGCGCTGCTACGACGCCATGAACGACGACCTGGCCACACCGCAGCTCATCAGCATCCTCTTCGAAGCCGCCACCGTGGTCAACAAGCTTGTCGACCACAAGGCTACCATCTGTGCCGACTGCCTGAAGGAACTGAAGGAGGTGATGCACCTCTTCGCCGAGGACATCTTGGGATTAAGCAACGGAGGAACACGGACTGACACGGACGGTGCTCGCGAGGCCGCTTTCGGTAAAGTTGTCGACATGGTTCTCGACCTACGCGCCAAGGCCAAGGCTGCCAAGGACTGGGCTACCAGCGACCAGATTCGTGATGCTCTTGCTCAGGCTGGCTTCGAGGTGAAAGACACCAAGGATGGCGTCAATTGGAAACTGAATAAATAAAAACATAGACCATGAGTAATCATTTCAGATCTTTCGTCAACGTACAGGATATTGGTCCCCTTGACAAGGCGATGGCCGAGGCATTCGAGATAAAGAACGACCGTTACAAGTATCAGCATCTGGGTAAGAACAAAACCCTGATGATGATTTTCTTCAATAACTCTTTGCGCACACGCCTGTCGACACAGAAGGCCGCCATGAATCTGGGCATGAACGTCATTGTCCTGGATGTCAATGCAGGCGCCTGGAAACTCGAGACTGAGCGCGGAGTCATTATGGACGGCGACAAGAGCGAGCACTTGCTCGAGGCTATTCCCGTGATGGGTTGCTACTGCGACATCATCGGAGTGCGTAGTTTCGCCGGCCTTACCGACCGTGAGTATGACTATGCCGAGACCGTGCTGCACCAGTTCATCAAGTACAGCGGTCGACCCGTCTTTGCTATGGAGACTGCCACCGTGCATCCTCTGCAGGCTTTTGCCGACCTCATCACTATCAAGGAGCATAAGACTGTTGAGCGTCCAAAGGTGGTGCTGACCTGGGCTCCTCATTGCCGCGCCCTGCCGCAGGCCGTGCCCAACAGCTTCGCTCAGTGGATGCTGGCCGATAAGGACATCGACCTGGTCATCACTCACCCGAAGGGCTACGAGCTTGACCCACAGTTCTTGCGTCCCTTCGGTAGCAAGCGGCCTGAGGCCGAGCGCGTGGCCGGTGCACGCGTGGAGTACGATCAAAGGAAAGCATTCGAGGGTGCCGACTTTATCTATGCGAAGAACTGGTCGAACCCAGGTGTGACGAATCCTGCCGATTATGGCAAGATTACCTGCGAAGACCGCTCATGGACCGTTGACACCGAGCACATGTCGTGGACCAACAACGGAAAGTTCATGCACTGTCTGCCCGTGCGCCGCAACCTTATCGTCACCGACGACGTCATTGAGTCGCCCAACTCACTGGTCATCCCAGAGGCCGCCAATCGCGAAATCAGCTGTTCGGTCGTACTGAAGCGGATGCTGGAAGACTTGTAGTATAAAGCATTATGCATTAAAGCATTGTAATGGATATACTACCTTTTTGGGCGTGGATTCTATTCTACGTACTGGTGTTTATCATGCTTATTGCCGACTTGAAGATGTTCGGCAAGAAAGGCCAACATGAGGTAGGCGTGAAAGAGGCGCTGAAGATGACCGCTGTGTGGATAGGCGTGTCGCTTGTGTTCTGCGCCGGTATTTATTTCTTCTATCCTGTCGAGCCGCACGAGAAGGCGATGGAGTTCCTTGCGGGCTACCTGATAGAGAAATCGCTGTCGATGGACAACCTCTTCGTCTTCCTCATGCTCTTCTCCTATTTCGGCATCAAGGGAAAGTACCAGCATGAGGTGCTCTTTTGGGGCATTTTCGGTGCATTGGTGCTGCGCAGCATCTTTATCTTTGCCGGCGCTGCCATGGTGGAGCGCTTCGAGTGGGTGCTCGGTCTCTTCGGTCTGTTCCTGCTATATACAGGTTCGAAGATGTTCACTCACGACGAGGAGGCCCAGACCGATCCCGCCAACAACTTCATTGTCAAATTGTTCAAGCGCTTCTTCCCCGTCACCGACAAGATGCACGAGGACAAGTTTTTTGTAAAGGAGGAAAGAGGAAAGAGAAATGAGGAAGGAGGAAAGAAACTGCGTCGTGTGGCCACGCCGCTGTTCATCGCCCTCATCGTCATCGAGACCACCGACGTAGCCTTCGCCGTTGACAGCATCCCCGCCGTCTTCTCCGTCAGTCGCGACCCGTTTATCGTGCTCACGTCGAATATCTTCGCCATTCTCGGCCTGCGAGCCCTCTACTTCGCCCTGGCCGCCGTCGCCAAGTATTTCACTTATCTGAAATACGGACTGGGCGTCATTCTCATCTTCGTCGGCATCAAGATGCTGCTGGCCATGAACGAGTACATCAACCAGATTGGCACGTGGTTAGGTCTCGACCTGAACATGCCGCATATCGAGGTGCCTACGCCGCTGTCGCTTGCCATCATCTTTGGCCTGCTCGTGGCGTCGATGGGTTTGTCCGTGCTTCTGTCAAAGAAATCCCAGTGATTCGTCTTTTCGTGTATCTGACACTGCTGCTGTGTTGCGCTTTGGGCGCTCAGGCACAGGACTTCGACGAGTGGTTCAGCGACCGCACGCTGCGCCTCGACTATGTCTTTGCCGGCGATGCTGGGCAGCAGGAACTCTATGTTGACCAGCTGGTGCAGATGCCTCATTGGTATGGACGGCGCTCGCGGCTGGCTGAACTGCCGCTGGCAGGCAACGGCCAGATTACCGTGAGCTCCCACCGCACGGGGCAGATCATCTACTGCCATTCTTTCTCAACACTCTTCCAGGAGTGGCTGGCCACCGACGAGGCCAAGCATACACGACGCTCCTTCGAAAACGTCTTCCTTGTGCCCTTTCCCCGCGACACGGTCGACATCACCGTGCAGCTGTTCGATTTCCACCGTCAGGTGCAGGCATCGATGACCCATACCGTTGTGCCCACCGATGTGCTCATCAGCCGTCAGGGCGAGCAGCACGTCGCGCCCTACGTCACGCTGCAGCAGGCCGCAGACACCACGCGCTGCATCCATATCGCCTACGTGCCCGAGGGCTACAACGCCGAGCAGCTGCCCGCCTATCTCGACCACTGTCGTCAGGCGATGGAGGCACTGTTCCGTCACGAGCCGTTCCAGTCGTTGCGGTCGCGTTTCAACATCATCGCCCTGATGACCCCCTCCGTCGATAGCGGCGTCAGCATCCCTGGTCAGGACCTTTGGCTCAACACCGTGCTCGGCTCACACTTCGACACCTTCTACGTGCCTCGCTATCTCACCACACTGCAACTCAAGCGCCTGCACAACCTCCTTGCCGGCACCCCCTACGAGCATATCATTATCCTGGCCAATACGTCGCACTACGGCGGTGGTGGCATCTACAACTCCTACAACCTCAGCTATACGGGCGGCGAGAAGTTCGAACCAGTTGTCGTCCATGAGTTCGGCCATTCTTTCGGCGGCCTGGCCGACGAGTATCCTTATAGCGACAGCGACCCCATCTATTTTGCCGACACAGAGCCGTGGGAACCCAACATCACCACCCTCCATGACTTCAGCCACAAGTGGCAGAACTTGATTGACGAGGGACGCGCCTCTCTCATCGAGGGTGGCGGCTACCAGTCAAAAGGCGTCTGGCGCGGCCATGCCGACTGCCGTATGCGCACTAACGAGGAACCCGACTTCTGCTCCGTCTGCCAGCAGGCTCTCCGGCGCCTCATCCGTTTTTATACTTATTAAGATGGGTTATGGCGGTATCGCACGAGGATGATAATGGCAGCGCCCGCAGCCATTGACGGCAGCGGGCAGGAACAAAGATGGCAGCGCTTGCTGCCAACCTGTTTTTCTGAATGGGAGAGTTTTTTCGCTTTTTACTGCCAGCTCAGGATGAAACCGTAGTGGTGGGGCTTGTTGCCATCGATGGTGTATTGCGGCAAGGTGCGCTGGCCCCAGGTGTCGATGCCACCCACACCGTGTACATTGAGATCGATGTTCAGGTTGACAAACCGGCCACGCTGGATTTCGTTTGGATGCTTGGCTGATTCCAGGTCTTCTTCGCCATAGTCCCAGGCGCGGATGCAGAGAGGCTGACAGCCTTTGATGCGGAGGATATGTTGACCGTTGGAGATGTTGAACCAACGCACATCCGTGCGACAGCCATTGTCCTGCGGATGGATGTATTCGGTCTCGTACTCAGAGAGCGGCATCTTGTATTGTCCCATGAAAGCGGAACGCTTGCGGTCGGGATAGTTCTCCCAAGGACCGCGACCGTAGTATTCTATATTGGTGAAGTTAGCAGGAATACGCATCCGCATTCCAAACTTTGGCATTACGGGCTTGTCCTCTCCTGACGGCTGGTAGTCCACCTCGACCTGGATAGTGCGCTCGTCGATGGCTGTGTAGCTCACTTTGACGTCAGCAGCTTCCTTCCAGACAGCGGTGCGCTCGGCGAAATGGGCGGCGTGCTGGTTGTCGTTCTCGGGCTTCCAGAAGTAGGGCTCAAGGGGTGCCTGCAACATCTCCTGACCATCGACAATCCACGATGTGAGGTTGTTGCCGTCGATGGTGATATTGCTCGGCAGGAATTTTCTACGCGGTAGGGCGACTTCTGGGAAGGTATAGGGCTGGAGCACGAACTGTTCGCTGGCCACCACAAAACCCTTCTTGGCCCACGGCTTGTCCTCCTTCAGATGGGCTGCGATGTTCATCAGACGCTCGCCGTCAATGGTGACGGTGTCGTAGGTGATGTCATATTCGCTGGGGTCAGTGAAGAAATCGTGGTTGATGATGCGTACCTTGTCGCCGTCGAGCTCAAATTGTAGTGGCTGATAGACGTGCTGCACCTCGTAGTAGTGGGGATGCGGAACGCGGTCGGGGTCAATGAGGCCGTTGATGTTGAAGTTGATGTCGTTGGGCTTATCGCCGAAGTCGCCGCCATAGGCCCAATATTCCTTTCCTGACGGGTCTTTCTTCAGAAGTCCCTGGTCCACCCAGTCCCAGATGGCTGCGCCGGCGATACTGCTGTCAGCATAGATCACGTCCCAGTATTCCTGGAAGTTTCCCATCGAGTTACCCATGGCATGGGCATATTCGCGAGCCATCAGCGGTTTCTCCGTCTCTTTCTCCGCCTCTCGTCTCAGACCGTCGGGCGAAGGATAGCCGAAGTCGTGGATGGCCGAGTACATCGGATGACAATCATAGAAAGGCAGGCGCGTGCTGTCCAGACGGCAGACGGTGTCGTACATCGCTTGAATATTCGGCCCTACGCCGCCCTCGTTGCCGAGGCTCCAGAGAATGACGCAAGGGTGATTATAGTCGCGCTTCACCAGCGACTCAGCGCGGTCGACATGAGCATCCTTCCATTCTGGGTCCTCGCCCATCTCGTGGTTGGCATAGCCATAGCCGTGCGTCTCCTGGTTGGCCTCGTCCATCACATACATGCCCCAGCGGTCGCACAGCTCGTAGAGGTACTCGCGGTCGGGATAGTGCGAAGTGCGCAGGAAGTTGATGTTCGCCTGTTTCATCAGTGCGATGTCCTTCTCGTAGGTGGCATCGTCGACGTAGCGGCCCGTAACGGGATGGTGGTCGTGACGGTTCACACCACGCAGCTTCACGTTCTTGCCGTTAATCTTGAAGACCTCGCCCACACATTCCACGCGCTTCACGCCGAGATGGTACTCAAACTTTTCATCGTTCTTGCTGTCCTTCATGTCATACAGTTCCAACGTAAAGGGATAGAGCCAGGGTTTCTCAGCAGACCACAGACGAGGAGGGGCATCGTAGTGGTAGTTTAGCTCTACGGTAATGGTATCGCCAGCGCGAAGTTTCGAGATGCGCTGGTTGGTTACGTTCCGATGACTTGGATTCGTATTGACTCCATAAAGCTCAGGGCATGCAATCTGCAGCTGAGCCAACAGATTCTTGGCCGTTTTCTTGCCGGTATTGCAAATAGAGATTTTGGCATTGACGGTGAACTGCGAGAAATCGGCGTTGGGAATGGCATTCACCTGATAGTCGGCGATATGAACCAGCGGGCGCACCCACAGCTGCACCTCGCGGAAGATGCCCGAGAGCCGCCACATGTCCTGGTCCTCCAGATAGCTGCCGTCGCTCCATCGGTACACCTCCACGGCCAGCTTGTTCCTGCCCTCGCGTAGAAAGCCCGTCACGTCGAATTCGGCTGGCGACATCGAGTTCTGGCTGTAGCCCACCATCTTGCCGTTCAGCCAGACATAGAAGGCAGAATGCACACCGCCGAAGTGCAGAATCATATTCTTCGACAGCATCTCCTTCGTCACATCGACGAATGTGACATACGACCCTACTGGATTCCGGTTCTCGTATGCCGTCCAGTCTTTGGGAGGCTCGGTGGTCACACTGGGGCGGTTTCTCACAAACGGATAGTTGATGTTGATATAGATGGGCACCCCATAGCCCTGCGTCTGCCAGTTGCCAGGCACGGCGATGTGGCCCCATCCGCTCACGTCGTAGTCGTCTCGCTCGAAACCCACAGGCCGCTCCTCCGGCTTGCGGCTCCAGTGGAACAGCCACTGCCCGTCGAGGCTCACAATCTCCTTACACTCCTTCCATTTCGAGGGCAGTTGCAGGGTTGCATGATACGGCAGCTTGTTGATGCCCAGCACAGCGGCGTTCTCCCAGTCGTGTGCCACCTGAGCCAGTGCAGTCATTGACAGCAGCGACGTCAGCAGGATGAGTATCCTTTTCATGATGGTCAGCTTTTTATAATGTATGGTGCAAAGGTACGAATAAGCGAGAAGAAATCCAAAAGATATCCTTTCTTTTTATCTCCGCATGACTGACGTGAATAGGCAGACACAATAACGTAGCGCGTTTTTTTGGCGTTTGTACTTTATTTGTTAATGGAAGTGATATTTAAGAAAACTGTTAATGGCGTCCACCTGCAGCCGATGCGGGATTCCTGCATGACAGAAGGCAAGATGGTCGAATATTGCAAGGGCGAGCAAATGGAGCATGAGGACCGGCAAGGCCGAACCAAGTTTCTGAAATGAGAGCGCCCGGCCGCTTTGCCAGTCAGGTGCTGCGGATGGTGGCTCGCTTGATTCCTTCGTCCGAAGAAGCCGAGGAAGAAATGCTGTTGATACCAGAAAAAGATTGGGCGATGACGACATTTTATGTTTCCGGACGTGAAACACATGTTTCCGCACCGGAAACATGTGTTTCTGCGCCTGAAACTTATGTACTGCGCCCGGAAACATAAAAATGTAAGTCCGGAAACATAAATTTATAACAAGTAGAAAGAGATGATGAATATCTTTCCCGACGTGTTTTGATAGTTTAACATTCGGTGTGCGATATGAACAGGAACGCTCGACCTAAGGCCTGGCTTGCTAGGCAAGTGGCTCATCAGGCTACGCGGCTATCATCTCTTAGGCCAGGTCAGCAGCCTGCGCTGCGATATCAACTCACAGGGCCGCACCGAGACGTGGATGAACTCCATGCGCCGCTACGCCCTCCTAACCCTCGGCTGCCGATTCATTCAGAAAACTAAAAAGAAAGAGAATGAATAAGGAGGGTCTGACTATCAAATGATGTCAGTTCGTAGTTGGTATAAGGAACAGCTGTTTAATATGCTACTGATTGGATGGTGAGGACGGCGGCGGGCAGGCTGCTCTTGATGCTGACCTGAGCACGGCCTTTCTTCTCGGTACTGCGCACCACGAGCAGGGCTCGGCCCTTCCAGGTGGTGACGCGCGGCGAGGTGTAGGGCTCGCGGTCCGTGAGGTCGGCAGAGGCAAAGGCGAGAAGGCTGCCCTGACCTTTTACTATGGCCTCGCAGGGGATGGCAGCATCGGGACAGATGTTGCCGTTCTTGTCGACCACCTCAACAGTGACGTAGCACAAATCCTGACCGTCGGCAGTGATGACGCGGCGGTCGGGGGTGAGGCGGATGGTGGCAGGCTCTGAGGCGGTGGAAAGGGTGGCACTGCCCTTATCGGAGGCTGCACGGAGGGTGCCGGGCTCATAGGGTAGGGTGAAGACGGCCTTGAATCCTGTGTCTTTACTGACAGCCTTGGTGCCGACGAGCTGGTCGTTCAGATAGAGCTTAACCTCGGGCGTTTTTGTATAGACCTCCACCTCGATGGGCTTGCCTTCCCAGCCGGACCAGCTCCAGCTTTCCCAGGCAGGCCACACGCTCCACGACGTTCCGTGAATCTTGCCGCGATAGCCGTCGGGTTCCTTCACGGCCATATAAAGGAGAGGCGAGGGGCTGGAGGTGAGAGATGAGAGGTTGCTGCTCCACAGCATTTCGCGATAGTGGCTGATGGGCTTGCGCCAGCCAGTGATGTCGACATCGCCGCAGTAGGCGCCGTGCCATTCGGGGATGCCGCCGTCAATCCAGTGCTCGCCGGCACGCTCGCCCTCGTAGTAGTTGCGGCCAATGCCCGACTCGCCCAGATAGTCGAGGCCTGTCCAGACGATGTCGCCGACGATGTAGGGATAGTCCTGTACCAGCTGCCAGTTCTTGAAGGCATCGCGCGGGAAGCTCTCCGTCTGCCACATCACGCGCTTGGCGTCGCGCTGGTGGTCGCTGGCGTGCTTGTGAATCATGTAGTTGTAGCCGCCGATGTCGAGCACCTCGAAGTGGGGGTCGTAGATCTCCCAGTCGCTGTCCCATGCACAGAGGGCCTCGGTGACGGGTCGTGTGCCGTCAGCTTCCAGAATGGCCTGCTTGAGCTGCCGGGCAGTGGTGACGACGCGGATGTCCTTGCGCTCGATGACCTCGTTGCCGATGCTCCAGCTGATGATGCTGGGATGGTTGCGGTCGCGCTGCACCATTGCGTGGATGTCCTCGCGGTAGCAGGAGTCGAAGAGGGTGGAGTAGTCGTAGGGGTTCTTCTGGGTGCGCCAGCCGTCGAAGGCCTCACCGATAACGAGCATACCGATGCTGTCGCAGGCGTCGAGGAAGGCTTGTGTGGTGGGGTTGTGGCTAGTGCGGATGAGGTTAAAACCGGCCTCCTTCATCAGGCGCACCTTGCGTATCTCAGCTGCATCGAAGGCCATGGCTCCCAGCACACCGTCGTCGTGATGCACGCAGGCGCCATTGATGAGCATTTTCTGCCCGTTGAGCACGAATCCCTTTTCAGTATCAAATGAGAACGTCCGGATGCCGTAGCGGGCGCTCTGTTCGTCGATGACAGCGCCGGCCTCCTTCAGCTCTACCTTCGTGTCATAAAGGTAGGGATCGTCAGGCGACCACAGGTGGGGGTTGCGCACAGTGTATGTCGTTGTGACGGTCTTCGTCTGATGCGCTGGAACGGCCACCATCAGCTGGCCAGCACCCACTCCTACTGTGGCGTTTCGGTCACGGTCAGATTCGTTGGCCACCGTCACGTCGACTCTTACCGTCGCCTTGTCGGCTGTGACGTCGGCTGTGGTGACAAACACACCATTCTCGGCAATGTGCAGGGCTGGCATCGCCTTGAGCCAGACGTGGCGGTAGATGCCCGAACCTGAATACCAACGGCAGTTGGGCTGCTCGGAGTTGTCGACCTTCACCACCACCTCGTTGCTTTGCTTTTTGTTTGGATGCAAATAGGGTGTGACGTCGACCGTGAAGGGTGTGTAGCCATAAGCGTGCTGTCCGGCCTTCTGTCCGTTGACAAAGACCTCGGCCTTCTGATAGACTCCCTCGAAATGGAGCTTGACGAGCTCGGCATCGGGGGTTCTGAAGGTCTTGCGGTATGCGCCCTTGCCGCCCTGATACCAGCCGCCGCCCTCCTTGGTGGCACCTGTTGCGGGGTCAGGTGCCTCGTAGATGTCCCAGTCGTGGGGCAGGTTGACATTGATGGTTTTCCCGTTGCGAGTGAACTGCCAATTGCTGTCGAATAATTCTTTGTGATTAACTGTTGCGTTGAACTGTTTTGCTTGTGCTGATGCGGAAAGCCATGCGCAGAGCAACAACGGAATGAGAGAAAGTCTATTCATAGGTGATTTTCTGAATGATTTGTCCTGGGTCTACTATTGACAGGGTCATTATGTGTGGGTGATGGGCCTTGTTGAGAGGCAGTGTCATAACGAACTCTTTGCGGTTCTCAAGCACTTGCAGCTTCCACTCAGGCCCCCATTCCTTGAAGATATTCTCACAAACTTGTGGCTTGCCACCGTCAACGCTGACCGCAAAGCGGTTGCTGCGGTCGTAGGCTACGGGCCACATGGGCACCACAGAGATGCAGAGTGAGACAGAGTCGGCACTATCCATGATTTGGGGAATAGGGATGTCGATGCTACCTGTGGTCTGCAAGTCGAGTGGCTGTCCCATCTGGAGCGACAGCCAGTCGCTGCCGATGCCTTTCATCAGACGAAAAGGATTGCTGACGGTGAGCGTCGAGAGGTCTATCTTGTTGCGGAGCTCAGGATGGTGCTGATAGTCGGGCAGACGATAGGCATCGGTGGGTTTGTCGCTAAGCTTGGGCATCTGGTGGTATTTGGCAGTATAGCCCGGGGGCACCTGCGAAATCATCTGGTTCCATTTGCCGTCGAGCTGTTCATTGTATTGCTTGCGCAGTTGCTCTATCTTCTCGTTGGCATTGAAGGCCATCACGGCGTAGACGGCATCGCCCGTCTCATGATTACGCTGGGCATAGAGGAACTTGCGGTTCATCTGGCAGGCAGAGTGGACGGCATAGCCCAGCATCTCGAAGAGTGCAGGGCATTGTTCGGGTGCAAGATTCCGCTCTATCATGTCGTAGGCCTCGCAGATGTTCTCGTAGTCTATGAGTCGTTTCTGGGCAGAGCCGTCTTCAAAGCTGAAGTCGGTGTCATGCAGGCGGTTGTTCTCCTCGCTGTCCCACTCCATCTCATAGCCCATAAACTCTGGTTTGCGATTCCATGCCAAGCGATAGTAGTTATCGAGGATGAACTGGAACTGAGCAGTGAGCTCAGCGAGTCGTGAGGTCATATTTTCGCGTTTTGAAAGGAATGTGCGGGCCAACCACTCTGCTTGGTATAGGTTTGCATTGTCGTAGCTGAACGACGAGAAGTCATAGGCCATGTCGAAGAACTGTTGGATGCCCAGCTCCATCGGCTTGATGTCGCCCACGTTGAGCAGCCAGTAACGGTCGGCGCCGGCATCGTAGGACTTCTTCAGTTCCTCATACATCAGCATGGGTGCCGTCGTGTTGATCCACAGGTTGTCGTGGGGAGTACCCAGATAGGAGAGATGGTAATAGATGCCGCTGTGGCCGCTGCGCCGCTGCTCGACGGCGTTGCTGACACGCTTCATGTAGCCATAGTTGTCATCAGGCCACACGAGGGTGATATCATCTGGCACACGCAATCCAGCATCGTAGATGTCGAGTGTTTCTTTGTAGGGTACGAAAATCTGAGGCAGTTTGTCGGCCTTCTGTCTCTTGTATTTTACAAGAATCTCACGCTGCTTGGCTATCACATTCTCCAGAGTCCGGGCGCGTTCCTTGGGATCGGTGCTGCCCTTCATGGCCTCGTCGTGCAGCCCGCGCAAGCCCATGGTGTAGATGTTGTCGTATTGGGCCGTCTCACGGATGCGGTCGTCAAGCTTCTTCAGAATAGTGGCGCTGTTGGTCTCGTAGTTCCATTCGCCGTCGCGTGCCTTGTCCCACTCCGACTTCGAGGCGTTGTTGAAGAGTAGCGGCTCGCAGTGACTGGTAGTTATCATGATGCCCCACTTGTCTGCCATCTCTTGGCTCTCAGGGTGCGAATAGAATGCACCTGTACAGCTGTGCATGGCTGGTGCGAGCATATTGCCTTTTAGTCGGAGAATCAGTTCGCAGACACGGTCGTAGGTCTTTGGACCGATGTCGCCTAACTCTGGCTCGAATGTCTTTGAAGCCCACGTCTTCAGCCCCCAGTCCTCGTCGTTGATGAAGATGCCGCGATATTTCACGCTGGGCGACTGGCTGACGCAGTTCTCGGCATAGTCATAGACACGTCTGCTCGTCTCGTTGACGGGAACGTCGGCAAACCAATACCACGGACTGACGCCGATGGCCTCGCTGACATGCAACACGCCATAGGCCAGACCTCTGGCATCCGAGCCTGTAATATAGATGTTGCCGTCCTTGGTGTCGATGGCATAGCGCTCCCATGAGCCTTTCATCTCACGGTGCCGGCCCGTATGCTTCAATGTGCCAAGGATGATGGCGGGCCCGTTTCCTTTACGTGTACTCACCAGTGGCTTCGCACCCGACACCTTTTCTATGTCATCCGCCAGCACCTGCGCCATGTGTTTGACTAACGGTGCATCGTTTTCATGATATACGATGGTTGCCTCTGTCAGATTCACAGAAGTTGGTTTCTGCCGACTACTGGCAAATCCAATAATGAAAAGCCATGCGATGCAAATGGTGAGTATCCTTTTCATTCTATTTTCTTATGAGCCTTACTCCATATATCTCGCCAATCTGCTTGCCCGGTTTCGCCACGAACTTTACACGGATTTGTGACTTGCCCTGAAGCAGCTCAGCAGGAATATCGAAGGTTTCGTATTTAAACTCAGAGATACGGTATTTGCCTGTGTTGTTAATGCTCGTCAACAGCTGGTCGTCGATGAAGATGTCGAATTCGTGGGTCTTCCACTCGCCCACGCCCCAGAACTGCAGACGGAGGCTCAGTTCGGTGTTGCCGCCAGTCTGCATCAGGTAGCTGAAATAATGCCCATCACGGGCATCGCGCCAGAACACGTCGTTGGTATTGCCTGTGTTCGAGCGGTCGGTCTCCATCTTATGGTCGGTCTCGGGCTGCTGCTCGCCGGGCTGCACCTTGTCGACGGTGCGGGCTTCCAATGCCTGGCGCTCCTGCTCTGCCTTTGCCAGCTTGGCAAGATAGTCCTTGTAGCTCGTCTCCGAGAGGGCAAGCCAGTAGATCATGTAGCGGCTGTCGTGGATTTCAAAGAAAGGCTGAATCTCGTTGTGTATGCCGTTTTCCATCTTCGTGCTGAGGGTGAAGTGCAGGGGCTTGCCTTCAACCGGCTTCAGCTGGTTGGCGATGTCCTCAATGTTGTCGTTCACGAGGATGGGAGCCTCGTTGATGGGCAGCTTCTTGCCGCCGGCATATTGTCCGAAGCGGCTGTCGTCTGCTACGAGATGTGCCAAATCCTCTGTACCTGTCTTCATACCGAGCAGGATGGGGCCGTGCATCAGGGCAATGTACTGTGGCACGTTAGGCAGATACTTGATGCTGTTGTGCATAGGGAAACTGACTTCAATGACGTCGCCTTTCTTCCACTTGCGGTCGATAGCGACATAGGAGGACGGACCGGTGATGATGTCAACGGGCTGACCATTGACCTTCACCGAGAATTGGCCTGGCGCCACCCAACCGGGATAGCGTACTAACAGGGGGGAAGCCTCTCCCCCCGCCTTCCCCCGTAGGGAGGGAGCCTTGGTGATGGTGATGCGGCTCGTCTCGCCGTAGGGGAATGCCGTTTCCTGCTTCAAGATGATTCCCTTCTCGCGCCAATTGAGCTCAGAGGAAACGAAGAGGTTCACGTAAAGTGCATTGCCCACATGGGTATAGATGAACTGTCCGTACTTGCCATGATTCTCCATACCTGTACCCACGCAGCACCACATGGCCTCGTTGGGAGCAGAATAGTTGCGATAGTGGCGTGGACGGGCAGGGGTGAAATAGACATAGCCGCCATGCTCGGGATGCTGCGACGAAAGGATATGGTTGAAGGTGGCCAGCTCGTAGTAGTCGGCATAGCGTGCCTCGGGATTACGGCGGTGCAAGTCCTCCGTCAGCTTCAGCATGTTATTGGTGTTGCACGACTCAGGACCGTCGATATCGTTGATGAAGTCCATGCAAGCCTCCTTGCTGGGGAAGTGCTCACGGCGTGAGTTACCGCCAAACGCGAGTGACCGTTCCCCGGTCACTATGTCCCAGAAGAAGCTGGCTGCCTCATGATAAGGCTCTCCACTCACCTCTAACCTTTCACTGCTCACTTCTGACAATTCGCTGATGCGCTCGAAGCCCACTACCTTGGGTACCTGCGTATTGGCGTGCATATTGTCGAGGCAGTCCTGTCGCTGCGACATCGGGGTCAGCAGTCGGCGGTGAGAGAAGCGCTTGGCCACGTCGAGATACTTCTTTTCCTTGGTGATGTCGTAGGCATCGGCCAGCACCTCGTTCATGCCGCCGTGCTCGTTGCCCAGCATCCGCTCCATCTGTTCGTCGCTGAGGCCTGCCGTCAGGTCGATGGCCCAGTCACAGAAGTCCAGGAAGAGCGCCTTGGCCTGTTCGTTGCCGCAGTAGAGCCATGCGTCGCGCAGTCCTGCGTACATCTTATGAAGATTATAGAACGGGGCCCACGAGCCGAAGTACACACCGAAGTCGCCACGCTTGAAATTGCTCCAGATGCGTTCGCTGTTGGGCATACCGCCCACATAGCCCTTACCCCACTCAGGATGGTTTTTCGCATTAGCTTCAGCGCAGAGCTGCAACTCGCTGATCATATACTCCATGCGTTGGCGGCACTCGTCGTTGCCAGTGGCGGCATTGAGGGCCATTGCCGTCAGATAGTGGCCGCCCACGTGTCCGTCCAGTCCGTCCCAGTTGGGATAGGTCTTGGCCCTGGGCTCTAAGCCTGCCTCCTTGCGGTAGGGGGCCAACAGACGGTCAACGTTGTACTTCAGCAGCGTCTCGATGTTCAGGTCGCGTGCCTTCTTTAGCGGGCCGTCCAGCAGGGTTACATCCCCAATGGGGAACTCGTCAGCATACAGTTTGTCTTGTGCGTGGCCAGCCGTCACTGCAGTAGCCATCAGTAGTGTAATGAGTGTTTTATTCATTTGTCTAGAAATATCTTTTTTCTTTCTCCATTTCTACAGACGATATAGGCGCCATTGGGCAATTGACGCAAGGCATTGTCGGTAAACGTGCCGTTTAAGAGGCGTCTGCCTGTCAGGTCATAGATGCCGTCGGCAAGAAGGGCTTTCTGATTCGTCGACATGGTTGTAAGTTGCTCTATTCCGCTCTCTTCGCCCTGTGCCGGCAGAGGGCAGAGCATCCATTGGCGGTGTGTAGGCGTATCTGTGTCGGCAGTGTATTGCCAGGTACATACTGAGGTGCCGGCATTGCTGTTGGCATTGTTGAGGTCAAGGGCATAGCTACGGTTGCGGGCAGGCACAATCTTGTAGTAAGGCAGGTCGATGGCGTCAATGGCGAACTGCTGTTCGCTGGCTGCTGCTGTCTGCGCCGTCAGTTTCGAAGAGCCCGACGAGCGGAATGATGTCAGGCGCTGGCCACGGGCATTCTCGAGAATGTAGGCGTTGTCCTGTGCGATGAGCTTCCACCGCTGTCCTTCACCGTATGTCGTGTTTTCAATGGTCACCTTTCCGTTTTCTGCGGCAGTCAGTGCGACGGTCAGATTGTGGCGGGGCACGATGATGTATTCGCGGTCGGCTACGGTCTGAGGCTCTGTCGCCACACCTCCGACAGGCAGCACGAGGGTCGTGATGCTTTGCATGGGTAGTTTAACCAGCATGGAGGAGCCTTCGAGCGTGAAGTCTTTCACGCTTTTCAGACTTTCGGAAGATGAAGTGCGGTAGGCCTTGATGGTACTGGCTGTTGGCAAATTCTTCAATTGTGACAAGTCTACCTGATGATACGTCAGGCTACCTTCGTTGAGCAGCACCAGAACAAGCGTGTCCCGAGCCTCGTTCATGGCAGCCAGTGACTGGTCGTTGAGCGATGTCACCATGTTGTACCCCCGTTTGATGAAGCGTGAGCACTGCTGTCGCACGTAGAAGTTCTTCACCTTGTTGTAGGTCTGCTGGCTGAAACTGCCCCTGATGGTGCACCACTGGTCGTTGGCTTCCTCCATATATTGCCAGTCAATCCACGTCTCAGGCTGTAGGTAGCGCATGTCGTCGAAGAGTTTCTGAGTGAGGCTCAGGTTGCCGCCGATGCCGTTGCCGCCTGCGCCCACTTCGCTCATCCAGAGTGGCATGTCGTCCTGATGGGCCAGGAAGGCCATGTGCACCCTGTCGGCATTGCTGCCTGAATAGGTGTGGGTATTCCATTGTCCCAGCAACTTCAGTGCTCCGCCCTGCTTGAAAGCCTTGTATCCGTTGACGGCAAGGCCCACGTTGGTCTCGTCAGAGGCCGAGACGACCGTGTTGAGTCCCGACAGGTCGAGTATCGGCTTCAGCACCTTGACGAACTTCACCTGCGACGCATAGTCGAAGTGGCAGCCTTCCTGCACGCCGTTGGCATACCAGAATCCCGTTACCGACTCGTTGAACGGCTCCAGCGTCTTGAACTCTATGCCGTATTCATCCTTGTAGTGCTTGCAGACGTCGACCAGATAATGGGCAAACTCCTCGTAGTATTCCGGCTTCAGATTGTCGCTGCCGCCATCGGTGCTGCCGCTCACGCATCCGCTGTAGGTCATGTAGTAGGGACAGGAATTGCTGAACGCTTCGAACACGGCGTCGGGGCGTTTCTCACGAATCTTCAGCATGATTTTTCGTTGTGCCTCGTCGCGTTCCCAGTGATAGTCGTCGCCCGAGAAGTCCTTGAAACCCTCCATCTCTGCCCGCAGTCCTTTGCCATTACCCATGTGGTGCAGGTCACAATGCTTGTTTTCCGGGTCGTCGCCTCCGCCTATATTGTAGCGGAAATGGCTATAGTTGAGTCCTGTAGGGCTCGTCATCCACGTCACAATCTCGTCAATCTTCTTGTCGTCCCACTTGCCGCACATGTTTGCCCACCAACAGAGCGATACGCCCCATCCGTCGAATTTCTGACGGACAACAGACGGGAATACCGTATAGGAGAGCGTGTCCGTAGGTACGGTGCCATTCACCTTATCGCTGAAAAACCACAGATGCTTGATGTCGGCGCCGTCCTTGTTGGAATAAACTTTTGAGCCGGCATTGTTGTCGTCGGTACCCAAGCAGAGGTTATTGCCTTTGCAACGGATACGGATGTAAGCACCTGAAGCCTGCTCAAATGAGAAGTGCGCCTCGTCGCTGGTGGAGTCGGTGACAAACGAGGTGTTCCATGCATTTAGCTTTGAGAGATAGCGTGTCCCCCTCTTGATGCAGTAATAGCCTTTCCCGTCGGGCACCATCGTCATCTGCTGGGGATTGGATGCCGTAGCCGCCTCCAGCTGTCCGCCGTAGTCGCTTGCCATCTTCAGGTGGTTGCCGCTGCTGTGCATCACAAACAGCGTTGTCGGCACAGTAAACTCCACCTGTGCCTGCGTCGTCATGGCCAGCATCAGCAACCACAACATACAACAGATTCCGGATTTCAGTTGTTTCATTTTTCAATGACTACTTCTATGTCGTCGAAAGCCATACGGTCGCCGTCGGCAATGCGGTCGGCATCCAAGCGCAGAATCCTGGCTTTCACGGGCGAGAATCTTATCGTCTGCCAGATGGGATTGTTCACGATGTTCGAGAATTCGCCAGATGCCACCTTTGTCCAGTCAGCCCAGTTGGTGGAGGCCCAGAGGGTATAGTGAGTGACTGTGCCGTCCTTCGAGTCTTGCGGGGGCAGGTAGCGGAAGGCGGTGATGGTCTGCTCCGATTCCCAGTCAATCATCATCTGCTGCGGGTTGCTGAAGAAATAGTGAAGGTTGCTGCTCAGCTTCTCGCCGCTGTCGGGAATGTCGGCCGTCAGTTCGGGAGCCAGATAGACCGAAGTGCGCTTGATGACAGGCTCGCATTTTGCATCGAGCACCTTGAAACGAAGTCGTGTAGCCTTCACGGTAGGGAAGCAGACGATGCGCCGGTGGCCGATGGTGGTGAGAAGCCTCCCCCTGTCCCCCTCCGCAGAGAGGGGGGAATCTATTAGCATGTCGCGCAGCGGCACCCATTCGCCTTCCACCTCGGCATCAAGAGTGAATTGCTTCACACGCTGGCCGTAGCGGATGTCCTCCTCTACCACAAAACGATTACAGGCTGTCGGCTCGTCAAATCGAAGAATGATGGATTTACCATCACCTCCCCTAAGGGGGGAGGCCGGGAGGGGGCTCTTGAACACCTCGTCAATCATCTTCTTGAAGGCAATGCCGCGCAGCGAGTCCGTGGGATGAATGCGCCCGTTGGGAGCGATGGGGAAGTTCAGCAGCAGCGTCGAGTTACGGCCAACGCTCTTATAGTAGGTGTCCATCAGCTTCGACAGACTCTTCACATGCCCGTTCTCCGTCTCATGGTAGAACCATCCCGGGCGGATGCTGGTGTTCGTCTCGCCAGGCACCCACGAGTCGCCATCCTCCAGACCGTAGTGCAGCATGGGCCATGTCACCTCGCCGTCGTGGTTGAGCAGGCTCCAGTTCGTCTCGCCCATGTTGCCTGCCTCGGTGCCCACCCAGCGCAGGTCGCCGCGGTCGCTGCCGTCGTTCCAGATGAGGCAGTTGGGCTGCAGCTCACGGATCATCTTGTAGGTCTCAGGCCACCCGTAGTAGGTCGTGCGGTCAATCTTGCGCGTCTCGTTGGCACCGCCATACCAGCCGTCGCCGCCGTTGGCGCCGTCAAACCACACCTCGAAGATGTCGCCGTACTGGGTGAGCAGTTCGCGCAGCTGGTTGCGAAAATAGGCAACATACTCAGGCTTGCCATAGTCGGCATGATTCCTGTCCCAGGGCGAGAGATAGACGGCAAACTTCAGGCCCTCTTCACGGCAGGCATCGGCCAGCTCGCGCACCACGTCGCCCTTGCCGTTCTTCCAGGGGGAGTTCTTCACCGAATACTCCGTATATTCCGACGGCCACATGCAGAAGCCGCAGTGGTGCTTGGCCGTAAAGATAATGCCCTTCATGCCAGCCTGCTTGCACACGCGGGCCCACTGGCGGCAGTCAAGATCTGCGGGATTGAACAGCCGGGGGTCTTCGTTGCCGAAACCCCACTCCTGGTCAGTGTACGTGTTCAGTGAGTAGTGGATGAAGGCATACATCTCCATCTCCTGCCACTGCAACTGGTTTTCTGTCGGCACGGGGCCGCAGGGGGCAGGGTGCTCGCTGCTGGCAGCGGGCTGCCGGGCACATGCCAGCCCTGTCATCAAAAAGCATGCAACACATGCTGTCAGTATTTTTTTCATTTTTTCCCTAATATGGCTGCAAAGTTACGAAAAAAAGTTGTAGTTACGAAGCGATTTTGGAAGATTAACGCAATTCGGCCTAAAATAAAGGCAATCAAGGGAAAAACGAGGAAGTTCAATTTGGGTCAAAAAGCAAATTGGGGAGGATTGGAAAAGCCGAGCGTGTTTGACCCCCGAGGGCAAGCGATGTTGACCCTCACGGGCAAAATATGAATGACCCTCTGCGGCAAAATAAAATTGACCCCTGAATGCGATTGCTATTCAGGGGCTTTTTTGTAGTTTTGTGTT
>JAILAA010000110.1 GCA_024681875.1 Prevotella sp. | reverse complement strand
TTAGATGTCCTTCAGCGAGGGGTCGATGGTTTCCAGCTCGGCCATCTTGTCTTTCAGGCCAAGAGTGTAGTAGATGCGATAGAGAGGATAGGTCCAACGAGCCTGCTCGTGGTTGGGGTCGAGTTCGCGGGTCTTCTCCAGATATTTCTGAGCCTCACGCACCACATCCTTCACCTTCTCGGCGTTCTCGTTGCTGATGCGCATGGTTTTCTTGTCGGTCAGCTGCTCGTTGAGTATGATGGCTTTCGTGTTGTAGCAGATGCCGGTGTTGAACACCACAGGCACCCAGTTGGGGTCAATCTCAGCGGCTTTCTTGAAGGCCTCGATAGCCTCGTCCCAATGCTCGCTGTTCATCTCAGCCTCGCCAAGCAGGGCCCATGCCATTTTGTTGCCAGCGTCAATCTTCGTCTCTTCTCTTGCCCATGTCATCAGAGCCTCTGTGTCGTTGGCACGGACATAGTAGTCCTGCAGGAGGTTGAAGTAGAGGTCGCGATTGGGATTGGCCTTGTGGGCTTCCTTCAGACGTGCCAGATAGACAAGTGAGTCTGCATGGTTGGTGGACTTATCTTTCATGGTGTAAAGAATAAGGTCCAGACAGCCTTCCTCCTTACCAGGATAGCTGAGAGCCTTCTCGGCCAATGTGAGGGCGGTGTCATAGTCCTTGTCTTGATAGCTCAGGTAGGCTGAGTTGTAGGCAGCATCGGCGATAAGGGTGTCAGGAGCCAGTTTGCTATCATCATAGATTGATGATGCACCTGTTCCGATGTAAGACTGCCAAGCCTTGACAGCGCCCTTATAGTTGCTGTTTTGGTAGCACATAGCACCAATGTTGTACATCAGATGGCGCTCGTTGAGGTAGCGGGGGGCATTGTTCTTGCGGTAGGGGTTCTTCACCTTGCCCTTCTCGTTGGGCTGCTGGGCATACTTGTCGCACTCGGTGGCGGCATTAAAGCCATCGAGGAAAGCCTTGACGGCCTTCATGGTGTCGGCGGCCTGGTGCAGAATCATCTTCTGGTACTCGTCGCTGTAAATTTTGTATTGGATGTCGTTCATCAGGTTCCACGCTGCTGCCTTGTCGGCAGTCTCGGCTGAAGTGAGAGCAGGCGTAAGCTTTTGGGCGGCCTCGTCGAGATTACCGGACGAGTACAGCTTCTTTGCTTCTTTCACCAGGGCATCCTGGGCAAAGGCTGTGGTGGCAGCTGCTGCCATCATGGCCATCATGAGAATCTTTTTCATGTTTTTGAGTTATTAAAAAGGTTGATGTTATTTACTATTTGACGATTTACTATTTATTCTTCCGGAGTTTCCGAGACTTCCGGAGCTTCTGAGTATTCCTCGGTCTCGGCTTCTTCGGCCAACTCCTCCTCGGTGGCTTTCTGGACCTTGCAGACGGAGGCGATGACGTCGTTCTTCTTCGTGAGATTGATGAGGCGCACACCCTGTGTGGCACGTCCCATGACTCGAACCTCGGATACATTCAGACGGATAAGGATGCCGCTCTTGTTGATAATCATCAGGTCGTTCTCGTCGGTCACCACCTTGATAGCAACCAGTCGGCCTGTCTTCTCAGTGATGGCGAGGGTCTTCACACCCTTGGCACCACGGGCCGTCTTGCGGTAGTCCTCAATGTCGGTACGCTTGCCGTAGCCGTTCTCCGAGACCACCATGATGGTCTCTGTCTGCGGGTCGTTGACACATACCATGCCTATCACTTCATCATCGCCCTCATCTGGACGCATACCGATGACACCCGTTGACACACGGCCCATGGGACGTATCTGGTCTTCGTTGAAGCGCACGGCACGACCATTGCGGTTGGCCATAATGATTTCGTTCTTGCCGTTGGTCAGGCGTACGCCAATCACTTCGTCGCCTTCGTTAATGAGCAGGGCTTTCACGCCTGCGGCACGTACGTTCTTGTAGGCATCAAGACAGGTCTTCTTGACAATTCCCTGCTTAGTGGCGAACACCACGTAGTGAGACTTGAGGAACTCGTCGTCATTGAAGTTCTTGATACGCAGCACAGCATTGACGGCATCATCGGGCTCGATGTTGAGCATGTTCTGAATGGCACGGCCCTTCGAGTTCTTGTCGCCCTCGGGAATCTCGTAGCACTTCTGCCAGTAGCAACGTCCCTTCTGGGTGAAGAAGAGCAGCGTGTTGTGCATCGTGGCGGGATAGATATACTCGGTGAAGTCGTTGTCGCGGTGACGTGCGCCCTTGCTGCCCAGGCCTCCACGGCTCTGTGCATGGAAGTCGTTGAGCGGTGTACGCTTGATATAGCCCATGTGCGAAATGGTGATGACGACAGGATCGTCGGGGTAGAAGTCCTCGGCATTGAATTCGTGGTCGAAGGGGATAATCTCCGTACGGCGCTCGTCGCCATATTTCTCCTTCACCTCCATGAGGTCGTCCTTCATCACCTGCTTGCAGCGCTCGGGATTGTCGAGAATCTCCTGCAGGTCGGCAATGAGCTTCATCAGGTCGTCGTACTCCTGATGCAGCTGGTCGACACGCAGACCGGTGAGCTGCGAGAGGCGCATATCGACGATGGCCTTCGACTGGGGCTCGTCCAGGTTGAAGCGGGCCTCGAGGTTGCGCTGAGCATCGGTAGGAGTCTTTGAATTTCGAATGATGTGCACCACCTCGTCGATGTTGTTGACGGCGATAATCAAGCCTTCGAGGATATGGGCACGTTCCTGCGCCTTCTTCAGGTCGAACTTTGTACGGCGAATGGTCACCTCGTGGCGGTGGTCGATGAAGTAACGGATGCACTCCTTCAGCGTCAGCAGCTTCGGGCGCAGTTTGCCGTGCGTGCCGGAAATGGGCACCAAAGCAATGCTATTTACTGAGAATGAGCTCTGTAGAGCTGTCATCTTAAAGAGCTTATTCAGGATGACGTTGGCATTGGCATCACGCTTGCAGTCGACCACGATACGCATACCCTGACGGCCCGACTCGTCGTTCACGTTGGCGATGCCCTCTACCTTGTGCTGGTTGGCCAGCTCGGCGATGTAGGTCACCAGCTCGGCCTTGTTCACGCCGTAGGGCAGCTCTGTCACCACGATCTTGTCGTGCTGCTCGCCAGGCTCAATCTCAGCCTTGGCGCGCATGACGATGCGTCCGCGTCCAGTCTCATAGGCATCGCGCACGCCCTGCAAGCCATAGATATAAGCACCTGTAGGGAAGTCGGGACCGGGAATATACTCCATCAGTCCGTCGGTGTCGATGTCGGGATTGTCGATAAAGGCACAGCAGCCGTCGATGACCTCTCCCAAATTGTGTGTCGGCATATTCGTGGCCATACCCACAGCAATGCCGTTGCCGCCGTTCACCAGCAGGTTGGGCACTTTGGTAGGCATGACGCTGGGCTCCTTCAGCGAGTCGTCGAAGTTGGGCTCCATGTCGACAGTGTCCTTGTCCAGGTCGTCCATGATGTGCTCGCCCATCTTCGAGAGACGGCACTCAGTATAACGCATGGCAGCGGGTGAATCGCCGTCCACAGAACCAAAGTTGCCTTGTCCGTCAACCAGCATGTAACGCATATTCCATGCCTGTCCCATGCGGACGAGTGCACCATATACAGAGCTGTCGCCGTGGGGATGATACTTACCCAGCACCTCGCCCACTACGCGCGCGCATTTCTTATAAGGTTGTGTACTTACATTGTTGATGCCCATCATGCCATAAAGGATGCGGCGGTGTACAGGCTTGAAGCCATCGCGCACATCAGGAAGGGCACGGGCAACAATCACCGACATGGAGTAGTCGATGTAGGAGCTTTTCATCTCCTCCTCAATGTTGATCTTCAGAATTCTGTCGTTGTCAAACGTCTGGTCCACTGTGATAATCTATAATTAACTTGTTTACATTTTACTATTCACTAAAGACGGAAAATCGCCGTAGAGGCCATTTTAAAGCCCGCAGGCGCATTTTTCACCTTTCCATTGCGACTGCAAAGGTAGTGTTTTTTCTCCAAACTCCTGCCGTTTTAAGCAATTTTAATCTATACTTTCGGCATAAAATGCGAAGTTTTACAGAAATTTTGCGGAAATATTGATGTCAATGGCTGTTTTTTTTATAACTTTGCAGCGCAAACAGCGACGTAAGGATGAAACTCATCATTATGACACGTTCCACGTTCTTCGTGGAAGAAGACAAAATCCTGACTGCCCTCTTTGAGGAAGGCTTGGACAACCTACACCTGTACAAGCCCATGTCGGAGCCTGTATATTCCGAGCGACTGCTTACGCTGCTTTCCGAAGATTACTATAAACGCATCACTGTTCACGAGCACTTTTATCTGCGCGAGGAGTATGGCCTCAAGGGAATTCATCTGGAGCATCCTGACGATGAGTTGCCCTACGGCTATCGTGGACATGTCAGCCGTACTTGCACGGCGCTTTCTCAATTACGTGAAGCGAAGAAGAACAGCAAGTACGTGTTCTTGAAGTCTCTCTTCAACAGTCATAGCAATCCTGCTGACAGACAATCATTTACCAAGAAAGAGTTGGAGGAAGCCTCTCGACAGGGCCTCATCGATCGCCACGTCTATGCGCTTGGCGGCGTCAGCCTCGACAATATCAGCCAGATAGCCGATTGGGGCTTTGGCGGTGTGGTGGTATGCGGCGACCTTTGGAATCGCTTTAATATCCATCAAGGACAGGATTTCAAGGAGCTCATTGCTCATTTCAAGAGATACAGACAATATTTATAATAATGAGTACGCAAAACTATATGGTTTTCTCGGGCACTGCCACGAGATATCTGGCAGAAAAAATCTGTCAAAGCCTGGGTTGTCCGCTGGGCAAGTTGCAAATCACGAAGTTCTCTGACGGAGAGTTCGCCGTGAGCTACGAGGAGAGCATCCGCGGACGCGACATCTTCCTTGTACAGAGCACTTTTCCCAACAGCGACAACCTGATGGAGCTTCTGCTGATGATTGACGCTGCCAAGCGCGCCTCGGCACGGACCATCAACGCTGTCATTCCTTATTTCGGATGGGCCCGCCAGGACCGCAAGGACAAGCCCCGCGTATCGATAGGCGCCAAGCTGGTGGCCGACCTGCTGAGCGTGGCTGGCGTCAACCGCGTCATCACGATGGACCTGCACGCCGACCAGATACAGGGTTTCTTCGACGTGCCTGTCGACCACCTCTACGCCTCGGGCGTCCTCCTACCCTATCTGCAGAGCCTAAAGCTTGACGACCTGGTCATCGCCTCGCCCGACGTGGGTGGCTCGAAGCGTGCCAACACCTATGCCAAGTATCTGGGCTGTCCGCTGGTGCTGTGCAACAAGACCCGTGCCCGCGCCAACGTAGTGGCCACGATGCAGATCATTGGAGAGGTGGAAGGCAAGAATGTGGTAATTATTGACGACATGGTCGACACGGCCGGCACCATCACCAAGGCTGCCGACCTGATGATGGCATCAGGCGCCAAGAGCGTGCGTGCCTGCGCTAGCCATTGCGTGATGAGCGGCCCTGCCAGCGAGCGCGTACAGGAGTCGGCCCTTACAGAAATCGTCTTCACCGACAGCATCCCCTATACACAACGCTGTGCCAAGGTGAAGCAAATCAGCGTGGCCGACATGTTTGCCGAGACCATCCGCCGCGTCATCAACAACGAGAGCATTAGCGACCAGTATCTTGTGTAAGGATTGAAGAATTGAAGGATTGAAGAATTGAAGAATTGAAGAATTGAAAAAATTACTGATTGCAGCTGTATCGCTGCTCATATTTTCGTGCACCGAGAAGCCCAAGGATGACGGAAAGAATTTCCATATAGATGGCACGGTGGAGGGCCTACCCGATGGTGAGAAACTATTGTTGACAGACATCGACGGACAGGTCATTGATACCATGACCGTGGCACAGGGGAAATTTGCCTATTCGGCAAAGACCGACACGGTGAGTTTCTTCACCATCTTTGTGATGAACAACCCCTCAAACAACGTCAACATCTTCACCGAGCCGGGCACCGTGCAAGTAAGAATAACGGCCAAGACGGGCGAGGCTTCCGTAGGTGGCACCACGGCCAATGACGCCCTGAACGTGCTCATGCAGGAGACCAATCCCTACTATGAAAAAATCAACGAACTGGAGGACATCGTCGCCAACGACACCACCCTCAGTCCCGAAAGCGACTGGGCCATCGGCGAGCGCTACATGCAGTTCTACGGCGAGATTGAGCGTAAGATGAAGGAGGCTGCTGCCCAGAACATCGACAACGAGCTGGGCTACATGCTGGTAGTCAGATTCATCGACGAAGAGCAGAATATACAGCTCTTAAGGGAGCTCATCGCAAAAATGCCGGAAAAATTCCGCCAGCGTAAGCCTGTGATCAATCTGCTAACCCAACTCAACAGCTACGAGACTACTGTGGAAGGGCGCACCATGCCCGACTTCAAGCTGAATACGCCCGACGGAGTACCGACAAGCGTGATAGGTGTGGTGAAGCAGCATAAGTTCACAATCATCGACTTCTGGGCCTCGTGGTGTAATCCCTGCCGTACAGAAATGTCTTTCATGAGGCAGCTCTACGCCGACTTCAGCGCGAAAGGTCTCGGCATCATAGGCATCTCGCTAGACGACAACGCCGAAGACTGGCAGAAAGCCATCACTGATCTGAAGATGGAGTGGACGCAGCTGTCAGACCTGAAAGGAAGAGATGCAGATGTAGCTCGCGCCTTCCGCATACACGCCATTCCATACATGGTTGTCGTAGACAGCGTTGGCACTATCCTGAAAAAAGGGCTTCGTGGCGACGACCTACGTGAATATATTGACGGACTGTTGTCAGCCCGTTAGAATGTCAATTACTCTTCTTCCCAAATATTCCTGTGACAAATACGGCTTTCAGCTTGATCAGCCTCTAATTCGTCTGTCAAAACTTTGGGGTTAGAATTGGTAGTAGCGGCAATCATGCTTACCTGCACTATACAAAGCAACATGTTCAATAATACGGAGAATGGTTCAGACGAGCTATCGTATATGTTGCAATAGTTTCCGTTTAAATGACACCGAGCTTACTGCATTCTGTCCTTGATATAGTCATAGTAGTCCTTCGGCTCGACGTTGTCTGGAAAGATATGTGAGAGGGCTGTCCTACACTCTTGGGGATTGCGGCGGCAAGCTTCCTTCAGGTAGTTGAGGAACTCGTCATACTTCTTCAGGTCATAGCAGCAGAGGGCCATATAGGCGTAGCCATTGGGATAGTCCTCATCCACCATTCGGAAATATCTCTTAAAGAGATTGTAGGCGGCGTCGATATAGCTATTGTCGTAGACAGAGACAAAGATGCGCAACAGCGTCTGCCAGGGGTCGTTGCTCATGACCACAGCCTGGCGGAAATATTTACGGGCATCCTTTACGTTGCCTGTTGAGAGAAGGATGTGGCCTCGCACCACTAAGGTCTGCTCCTTGTCGCTATCATAGAGGTCGGCCATGTCAAGCATCTCCAGTGCCTTTTCCTTGTCATTTTTCTCACTGTAGGCGAAAGCAAGTTCCTGGAAGATGTCGCCGAGATAGACAGAGTCGGTTGGTGCGAGGTCAGCTGCTTTATGCAAGATAGTGATTGCTTCATCGTATCTTTCCAGGTTGATGAGACACATTCCCTGGTTCATCAGTCCTATCTCATCGTCGGGCATTCGTTCATTGTAACGCTGGAAAAAGACCAGAGCCTCCTCGAAGTTCTCCAGATGGTAGAGGCCGTTGGCCTTTGAAAGCAGGCTTTCAGGATCATCGGGGTCGATGGCAATGGCAAATTCACTGCTCTCAACGGAACTGCTATAATCCTCACTCATAAGCTGTGTGTTGGCCAGCGCGTTCCAATAATGCTTTGAGAAGGGGTCGGTATCGATGAGCTCACCCCACAGTTTCTCGCTGTCCTTGTATTTACCCAGTCCGAAGAGGGTACGCGCCATCAGCTCCTTAAACTCTGGCGAGTCTTCCTGCTTGGCGCGTGCCATCCACTGCATAGCCTGCTCCGGATAGTCATAGTCGGCATAAATGTTGGCAACGTCAATGACATAGTCCTGATATTCCTCGGGCGGCACTTTCTTGAACTCTTCACGCAGATAGCGGTCGGCTTCCTCCACGCGTTCCTCCGCCAACATAATCTCGGCCTTGTCGTAGACGTAGTCGGGCTCGTCGGTCTCTGTTATCTGATTCAGATAATTGCGCGCCTCCTTGGTGTCACCTCTCCATAGGGCTTCGTGTATCTTATAGGACAAGGGAGCAATGGCACCGGGCGAGAGACTGAGCGCCAAGTTGATGGCCTCGTCAGCCTCGTCATAGCGCTCCAACATCTGATAGTAGTCGGCAATCTCCGACAGCTCGTCTGCATCCATGAACACGGGCATTCCCATGTTCACGGCGTTCTCGTATTCCGCTAATAACTCGCGGAATTCCTCGCTGTCAAAATAACCGTCAGAGTTCAAATTATTTGTTTTTAAGTCCAACAGTGCGGTTGAAGACCGGCTTCTGGGGAGTGGAGTCGGGATCAACGTTGAAGTAACCGATGCGCTGGAACTGTAAATAGCTGAGTGCGGGCAGCTGAGCAGCGAAGGGCTCAACGTAGCAGTCAGTCAATATGCGGAGGTTGTCAGGATTCATCATCGCACGCATGGCGTCGATGCCCTTCAGGCCTTCCTCTTCCTCAATGCGCTTCAGCTCGTCGCGAGGATTCTCTACCTTCCATAGGCGGTCGTAGAGGCGTACCTCGGCTTTCACAGCATTGTGGCAACTGACCCAATGCAAGGTCTTGCCCTTAATCTTGCGGTCGGCACCGGGCAGTCCGCTACGCGTCTCGGGGTCGTAGGTGCAGTAGATGGTGGTAACGCGGCCCTCGGCGTCCTTGTCGCAGGGATGCTCCTCGTCGCACTTGATGATATAGGCGTTCTTCAGGCGCACCTCCTTGCCAGGAGCCAGACGCATAAACTTCTTCTCGGCCACCTCCATGAAGTCGTCGCGCTCAATCCATATCTCGCGGCTGAACTCCACCTCGTGTGTGCCGTCGGCCTCGTTTTCGGGGTTGTTCACGGCAGTAAGCATTTCCGTCTGGCCTTCGGGATAGTTGGTAAACACCACCTTCACGGGGTCGAGAACGGCGCTGACTCGCAGGGCGCGGGTATTCAGGTCTTCACGCAGGGAACTCTCGAACAGGGCGGTATCGTTCAAGGCGTCAATCTTGGTATAGCCAATTTTCTCAATGAACTTCTTAATGCCCTCGGGCGAATAGCCACGACGGCGATAGCCACAGATTGTGGGCATACGCGGGTCGTCCCATCCGCTGACCACACCCTCGCTGACCAGCGTGCGCAGGTTGCGCTTCGACAGCAGGATGTAGTTCAGATTCAGCTTGTTGAACTCTGTCTGACGCGGACGGTTGTCCTCAATGTTGTCGGTCTCTCCCTTCCATTCCTTCATCCATGTGACAAAGAGGTCGTACAAGGGACGGTGCTCGACAAACTCCAGCGTGCACCACGAGTGGGTGACTCCCTCCAAATAGTCGCTCTGCCCGTGGGCGAAGTCATACATGGGATAGGCGTTCCACTTGTTACCCGTCTTCACATGCGGCATATTGAGCACGCGATAGATGAGCGGATCGCGGAAGAGCATGTTGGGATGGGCCATGTCAATCTTGGCGCGCAGGGTGAGCGTACCGGGCTGGCACTGGCCGCTGTTCATATATTCGAAGAGGCGCAGGCTCTCCTCCACAGGACGGTCGCGGAAGGGCGAGTTAGTGCCCGGGCTGGTGGTGGTGCCCTTCTGCTGGGCAATCACCTCAGCACTCTGCTCGTCCACATAGGCACGGCCCTGCTTGATGAGCCACACGGCAAAATCCCACAGCGGCTGGAAGTAGTCGCTGGCGTAGTAGATGTGTGCCCACTCGAAGCCCAGCCACTTGATGTCCTGCTCGATGCTCTCGATATATTCTGTGTCCTCTTTCTGGGGGTTGGTATCATCGAAGCGCAGGTTGCACTCGCCGCCGTATTTCTTGGCCAGTCCGAAGTCGATGGCTATGGCCTTGGCATGGCCTATGTGCAAGTAGCCGTTGGGCTCAGGCGGGAAGCGCGTCTGCATACGCCCTCCGTTCTTGCCTGCTGCCAGGTCGTCAATCACCTTCTGTTCAACGAAGCTCACCGGCTTCTTCTCCTCTTTCTCTGTCAAAATATTCTCTGCCATATTTCTTTCACTTTAATTTGAATGTGCTTGTATTCTGTCACCTGATACCGCGCTGGTTGAGTGCCTGCTGATAACGGCGCGCGTTCTGGCTGTGTTCAGCCAAAGTGCGGGCGAAGTTGTGGGTGCCTGAGAAGTCCTCCTTGGCACACATGTAGAGGTACTCGTTGTCGTTGGGGTTAAGCACGGCTTCAACGCCCTGTACTGACGGCAAACGGATGGGCCCGGGCATCAGACCGGCATATTTGTAGGTGTTATAGGGGCTGTCAACCTCCAAGTGCTTATTGAGGATGCGGCGCAGGGTGAAGTCGCCCAATGCATACTTCACTGTTGGATCAGCCTGCAGCAACATGCCCTTCTTCAGTCGATTCAGGTACATGCCGGCAATAACGGGTTTCTCGGCATTGTTGGCTGTTTCCTCGTCGATAATGCTGGCCAGGGTCACTACCTCATTGGGCGTCAGACCCAGCGCCTCGGCTTTGTGGCGTCGCTCCTCGTTCCAAAAGGCATCATGTTCCTTCTGCATACGCTGCATAAGTGCCTCAAGCGAGATGTTCCAGTAAACCTCGTAGGAATTAGGCACGAAGAGGCAGAAGACAGTAGCGGTGTCATAGCCCAACTGCTGGCAAAAGTGCTGGTTGGTCAGCGCCTGTACAATGGTGGTGCTGTCGAGCATCAGTTTTGCGCTGAGTCGTCCGGCTAATCGGTCAACGGTGCGCACCTCGGGCACGGTGAGCATGACGGGGGTCTGCTGGCCGTTCCTGAGCTGGCGGAACACATCGAGGGCTTTCTTTCCCGGCTCAATCACATAACGGCCTGTGCGTACTACATAGTCGTAGTGGTTGGCCAACAGCCTCAGCCCCTTCATGCCGCTTTCTGTGCTGACATCAGAGAGCTTGTCAAGGACGGAATCGGGGGTGTCGTTGTCGTATATATATATGGTATATGCAGACTGCCCCTCTTTAAGCAGGGGTGCATTGATTTGCCCATAGAGTGTATAGGCAATGATGCCGCCTATGAGCAGCACCACAGCGACAACGCCAAAGACAAAGTGTTTTTTCTTAATCTTCAATTTTTAATCTTCATTATTAAAACTCACTGGTGAAGTGGAACTGCAGGTGTTTAAAGTCCTGCTGGGCCATCTGCAGCATATAGCCGCTATCAGCCAGGAAGACGTCCCTACCCTCTTTGTCCTTCGCCATGTATTGATACTTGCGTTTCTTGAACTGCTCCAGCTCGTCATCGTCGTCTGAGGAAATCCAGCAGGCCTTGTAGAGGTGCACAGGCTCCCAGCGGCACTTCGCATTGTACTCGTTCTCCAAGCGGTACTGGATTACCTCGAACTGCAGCTGTCCCACCGTTCCGATAATCTTGCGGTTGTTAAACTGATTGACAAACAATTGCGCCACGCCCTCGTCCATCAGCTGGTCGATGCCTTTCTGCAACTGCTTCGTCTTCATCGGGTCATCGTTCTCGATATACTTGAACAGCTCGGGCGAAAAGCTGGGCAGTCCGCGGAAATGCAACTGCTCGCCTTCCGTCAGCGTGTCACCAATCTTGAAGACGCCGCCTGTATCGGGCAAGCCCACGATGTCGCCGGGCCATGCCTCGTCGATAGTGCTCTTACGCTGCGCCATGAACTGTGTAGGAGAGGTAAAGCGCATCGTCTTTCCCTGTCGCACATGAAGGTAGGGCACGTTGCGCTGGAATTTTCCGCTACATACCTTGCAAAAGGCAATACATGAACGGTGGTTAGGGTCGATGTTGGCGGTAATTTTAAAGATGAAGCCTGTAAACTTCGGCTCTTCAGGCTGCACGTCGCGCTCATCAGCCTTTGTAGGACGGGGTGAAGGAGCAATCTCTACAAAGCAGTTCAACAGCTCCTGCACACCGAAGTTGTTCAGCGCAGAGCCAAAGAAGACGGGCGCAACCTCGGCCGAGCGATAGGTCTCAACATCGAACTCAGGATAGACACCGTCGACCAGTTCGAGATCCTCGCGCAGTTTCTCAGCATCCAGCTCTCCCACCCTGTTGTCCAGCTCATCGCTATTGATGTCCACTTCCACTTTTTCCGTCACGCGTTGCTTGTCAGGAGTGAAGAGGTCAAGCTTCTGTTCATAGATATTGTACACGCCCTTGAACTTCGCGCCCTGATTGATAGGCCAGCTCAGCGGACGTACCTTGATTTCCAGTTCCTTCTCCAATTCGTCGAGCAGGTCAAAGGGGTCGCGACCCTCGCGATCCATCTTGTTGATAAAGATGATGACAGGCGTCTTTCTCATGCGGCAGACGGTCATCAGCTTGCGTGTCTGTGTCTCCACGCCCTTGGCACCGTCTACCACAATGATGGCACTGTCTACAGCCGTCAGCGTGCGGAACGTATCTTCGGCAAAATCCTGGTGACCAGGGGTGTCAAGGATATTGACTTTGTATTCAATGTCCTTGCCATCGGGAGTGTAGTCAAACTCCATGACTGAGGTTGACACAGAGATGCCGCGCTGCTTCTCAATGTCCATCCAGTCAGACGTTGCCGTCTTCCTTATCTTGTTGTTCTTTACCGCACCGGCTACCTGTATCTGTCCACCGAAAAGCAGGAACTTTTCAGTCAGTGTGGTCTTACCGGCATCAGGATGAGAGATGATGGCGAATGTCCGCCTGCGTTCAATTTCTGGATTCATATTGTTGCACTTTGTGGGCGTGCTGATGTTTTTCTCTGTTACTCTTCTATCAGTCCGGCTTCTTTCCACTGTCCGATAAGCATCTCGGCATCTCGTAGAGCAGTATCCTTTTCTACTTCATATTCCTGCATCAGCAGGTCGGCAAGCATTTCCTGATTGAAATCCTTTCCTTGTATGTTCTTCCATAAGTATACAGCACTCTCATTAAGGCTAATGATACGACTGAAGTCGATGTTGCTAAGCCCTTCGGCAACGATGATGTTCTCGCCGCACACGGCTCTCAAGTTAAATCCTTTCTTTATTCTCATTTTATATTATGTTTTAGTGATTGCGGAATGTGTGGATGCATAGCAAAAAGCAGATAACGGCGCACAGGTTTGAGACGTGTCCAGAGCCATGAGTAAATAAGCCATTTGCGAGCATTGGTCATGTCTGCCTTCTCCCTGCCTTTGCGCAGGAAGCCTACAGCCTTCGCCCTGATATCATCCTTACGACAATGCTCATAACCCAGATTGCCATCACCCATCAGCGTGACAGCACCATCACTACGGATAGAATCAATGCGGTGCAACACATAGTGGCCAGGCGTTATCTCAGCTAACACGGCATCCCCCTTGCGACATTCGTCGCCTGTAACGAGCTGCAGAATGGCCTTGTCGCGTCCGTCTTCGAGGAATGGTCTCATACTGCGACCTCGCAGATTGATGGTTGCCGTCTTGTCAGGATGCTGTCGTAGTTCGTCAAGCACCATCGGCAGGAACACATCGTTGGGAAGATACATCACACTTTCCATGTCTCCGTTAGTGTTTTGTACGACAATCTCGCCGCCTCCTCATCAGGCAGGCAATGGAGAGTATATATTGGTGTTGTCTCAATGATGCGCGTAACAGCATCGCCCAACAAGCGATAGATACTCTCATCCCATTTCATGCTGGAGCAGGCAGGCAACAACGATGCAAAGGCTGCCACAGGTGACAGCTGCTCGATGCTGTTCTGTGATGCCCGTTCAATACGAGTGACAGCACCAAGACGTGTCCTGCGGTTACGATAGCAGGTCGTCTTACCACTCCATGGCGATCCGTAAAGATAGGGACGGCCCTCAATAATACGGATGACAGGATTGTCATCGTTTAGCAATTGTACACCTTCAATATGTTTCAGCCAAAGCGAAGTATGCGTGCTCTTACCCGTGCCGCTGGCAGCAATGAAGGGAAAACCGATGGCCTCGCCTCCGTCTTCTGCCTTCAGCATAGTGGCCGAGGCGTGTATGAGCATAGTCTGGTGAAAAGCGCCGGCGAAAGCGTAGATCATCATCAGTGCATTGTTAAGACCAAAAGAGCGCATCGTCCAAGTGCCATTCAAGGCACAACTGCAGTGCGAAAACTTTTCATTGGTAATGAGCAGGCAACAGTCACCGCCCATGATATCGCGCACAATATATTGATAGCCTCCGTCAGACAACTGGTATACGATGGTGTCACCATTGCCCGTATCGAACTTCCTCACAAGCTTTTTGTCCTTCCTTGGACGCAAGCTGTCATCAACATCAAGGGTAAAGAGCGTATCGTGTGTCTCTTGTTGGGTAATGAAAGGACGAAACGACGGCAGCAGTTCCATGTTATTCTGTCTGTCGTCGTCGTTGAAACTGATGCGGATATTATGTCCGGCAATGCAGAAGTAGTGGCTGCTACTCATCCTGCTGTCCCTCCTCCATCTTTACTGTTTGAAACATGAATTCTGTATCGGTTATGTACCTGATGTCAAAATGCTGGACGCCGCGTTTGTCCTTGCCATAGAGGCGTCTCATCTTCTGGTATTTCTTTTCCAGCTTTTCACGTTTGGGAGAATAAAAGACGATACAGGTGCGATGTGGCATCTGTTGCATGCTCAGATAGTCACGCAACTGGTAGGAATAGGCATTACGGTTTTGAAGGAACTCATTCTTTGATTCAATCCAAACGCTGTCAACTGTCTGAATATTAGTAAAGTGCACAATAGTGTCGGTAAAGGCGGCGGCCATTCCAAACATATACATCCGCGGCACCTGTTTCTTTCGTGCGTTTGCTGTTCCTATACCCACAATCAGCAGGCATAACATCAGTATATATTTTTTCATTTTCCCAAATATCCTTTCAAAATATTATATTTATGATTAGTACGCAAGTGGCGGAGTGCTTTTTCCTTTATTTGTCTGACACGCTCACGGGTCAAACCAAACTTCATCCCTATCTCGTCGAGCGTCATCTCTGGCTGCCCAATACCGAAAAAGGCTTTCACAATGTTGCGCTCGCGCTCGCTAAGCGTCTTCAATGCCTGTGCTACCTCTGTCTTCAGCGACTCGTCAACCAGCGTACTGTCGGTGTCGGGAATATCCTCGTTGGTCAGCAGGTCGAGCAGCGAGCTGTCATCACTTTCACTAAAAGGAGCATCTACCGACACATGGCGGGTGTTAGCCGCCATCGCTTCGTCAATCTTCTCCACAGGCATGTCAGTATCTGCTGACAACTCCTCTGCCGAAGGCTTGCGTTCATTTTCCTGCTCAAACTTATTTGCCGCACGGCTGATCTTGTTAACAGCACCCACCTGATTCAGAGGTAGGCGTACAATGCGGCTCTGCTCTGCCAAAGCCTGCAGGATGCTCTGCCTGATCCACCACACAGCATAACTGATGAACTTGAAACCGCGCGTCTCATCAAATTTCTCCGCGGCGCGTAATAGTCCCAGATTGCCTTCGTTGATGAGGTCGGGCAACGACAGACCCTGATTTTGATATTGCTTTGCTACCGATACCACAAAACGCAGATTCGCTTTTGCCAACCGTTCAACCGCCTTGCGGTCACCCTGACGGATACGCTGTGCCAGCTCAATCTCCTCTTCAATACTGATAAGCTCTTCCTTGCTGATTTCCTGAAGATATTTCTCCAGGGCCTCGCTCTCACGATTCGTGATAGATTTAGTAATTTTGAGCTGTCTCATTTTGTGTGGTATTAGGATTAAAGCGGTTTTTATCGTGCAAAGGTACGAAAGAGTTAGGAGTTTGGAGTTAGGAGAAAGGAGTTATTTTCCATTGTTTAATTTTTTTTAACTCCCATCTACTAACTCAAAACTCCTAACTCAAAACTCCCAACTCGAGAATCCTTAATCTCCCAGCTCCACTACATAGGTTTTCTTCTTACCAGAAGGATAGATGCCCTTGATGATGAGTACAGGATCTTTCGAGGTACTCACGTCCTTTACTATGGCATCCAGTTCCTCGGCGGTGCTGACAGGCTGATCATTCACCTGGCGGATGACGAAGCCTTTCTCTATGCCTGCATCCTTCAACTTGCCACCTTTCACCTTGATGACCTCCAAACCGTACTGTACGTCAAGCTGTTCTTTCTGCTGCTGAGTCAGCTCGCGGAAGTCGGCACCCAGAATGTCCAGATCGGCGTTTTTCACCACCTGCGTGTTGCCCTGTTCGTTCTTCAACGTCACGGTCTTCGAGTGCTTCTTCTTGTCACGCATGTAGACGAGGCTCATCTTTTCGCCTGGTCGCTTTTGGGCGATGATGCCTGTGAGGTCACCGAATTTAGTCACTTTCTGACCGTCCACCTCAATAATAACGTCACCCTTCTCAAGGCCGGCCTCCTCGGCTGCGCTTTCTTCCACCACTTTGTCCACGTAGATACCTTCCATCGTGCCAAGGTCTACATCGTTACCCTTTTCCTTCTCCTGGTCAACGTAGTTCTTCACGTCGGTGCCCATGATGCCGAGAATGGCGCGTTGCACGGTGCCGTATTCCTTCAAGTCGTCCACGACCTTGTTCATCATCGTGGTAGGTATTGCAAAGCCATAGCCGCTATAGGAACCCGTCTGCGAGTAGAGCATTGCGTTGATACCTACCAGCTGTCCATTGGTATTCACCAACGCACCACCTGAGTTGCCGGCGTTGATGGCGGCGTCTGTCTGTATGAAGCTTTCCACGCCGTTGGCACCCAGCGTACGTGCCTTAGCGGAGATGATGCCAGCGGTCACAGTATTGTTCAACCCCAGCGGGTTGCCGATGGCCAGTACCCATTCGCCTACTTTCACCTGGTCGCTATTGGCAATCTCGATGGCAGGCAGGTTACGTCCGTCAATCTTGATCAGAGCAAGGTCGGTGGTTTTATCTGTGCCGATAATACGTGCCGAATACTCCTTATTGTCTGACAGGGTGACAGTCAGTTCGTCAGCACCTTCTACAACGTGGTTGTTAGTGACAATGTAACCATCGCTACGAATGATAACGCCACTACCTGCAGCCGTGCGCTTCGGTGTCTGCACCTGGCGCTTGCGGGTGCCACCATTGCCCCCCTGACCGCGTCCAAAGAATCCGCCAAATGGATCGCTGAAAAAGTCCTCAAACGGATCAGAATATTCTACGGTCTGAATCTTTGAATTCTGAGTGTTCTTAATATGTACAACCGAAGGCAATGCCTTTTCTGCGGCATAGGTCAAATCGACAGGTTGGGCCACAGGTACAGCCTGAACGTCGGTCATGACGGGTCTTTCTGGAGTTGTAACGGGCAACGGATGCGTTGCGGCATTGGTGCTGCTAAAAGCAGCAATAGCAAAGACGATGGCAGCGAAGCTGGTGCCAGGAACTAAATAACTGAGGATTTTTTTCATATTCGTATTTGTTTTGTTAATATCTGTTTTCCGTGCTGTAAACACCTATGCAAATATAAGGGAAAAAGATTTAATACAGACAAATTGTCAGTTTCTTTTCTTTCATTTTAACATTTTCTTTTGTCCGTTTAAACTCTGTTTGCTTGCCAGAGCCTTGAATTTACATTCGTTCAATCACTTAAATTAAATAAAAATTAGCTTCCACCATTCAAAAGAGACTTTCGTCCAAGGATGTTAAGTGAAGGAAAGAACAAATCCCTGAAGCGAAAGACGCCCCAGGGATTGTTCATCTGAATGATTCAGAAATGATTCTAGTGTTTTTGTCCCTTCTGGCCGTAATAGGCGTTGGGACCATGTTTGCGACTATAGTGCTTCTCGATGAGAAGCGGGTTCATGGTCAGGTTGGGGTTGACCGAGAAGGCCACGAAGGCCATCTTAGCACACTGCTCCATCACCTTGGCGTTGTAGACGGCGTTGTCGGGCGACGTACCCCACGAGAACGGACCGTGGTTTTTCACCAACACAGCTGGTGTATGGTCGGGATTGATCTTGCGGATGTTCAGAATCTCGTCGACGATGACATTGCCGGTCTCCAATTCATACTGGCCTTCCACCTCCTCCTTGGTCATATCACGCGTACAGGGAATGTCCTTGTAGAAATAGTCAGCGTGCGTAGTGCCGATGTTGGGGATGTCGCGGCCAGCCTGAGCGAAAGCCGTGGCATAGGTGCTGTGCGTATGCACCACTCCCATAATGTTGGGGAACGCCTTATATAATATAAGATGTGTGGGCGTGTCGCTTGAAGGATTGAGGTCGCCCTCAACCACTTTGCCCGTTTCCAGGTCTACTACCACCATATCTTCAGCCTTCATCTCGTCATAGCTGACGCCTGAGGGCTTGATGACAACAAGACCTTTCTCACGGTCAATACCTGAGACATTTCCCCAAGTAAAAATGACCAGTCCCTGCTTGACAAGGTCAAGGTTGGCTTTGAATACTTTCTGTTTGAGTTCTTCTAACATTGCTATTATAATTTAAAGTTAGGATCTTCGTAATATGCCTTCTTGTTGAAACGGTATAGAGCCGCTCCACGCTTTGACGAATACTTATCGATAAGCTCTGTTTTCTCGATGAAGTCCATTTCCTTGATACGCTTACGGAAATTGCGCTTGTCTATTTCCTGTCCGCTCACTGCCTCATAGAGACGCTGCAGCTGTGTAAGAGTAAATAGCTGCGGAAGCAGACGAAAGCCAATGGGCTCGGTGCGCATTTTCAGCTGCATACGACGAAGGGCCTGCCGCACCATCTCATTATGGTCAGAATAGAGTGCGGGGAGCTGGTTGACATCCACCCATTCCACGTTGTGCTTCACTCGGAGTTTCTCGTCATAGTCCTTCACGTTAATGAGGGCATAATAGGCTACAGAGACGACACGCTCACCCGGGTCACGGTCAATAGCGCCGAAGGCTCCTACCTGACGAATGAACAGTTTCTTCAAACCGGTCAACTCCAGCAATGTGCGCTCTGCACACTGGTCGATGCCCTCGTCGGCAGCGACGAAGCCTCCGTAGAGGCTCCATTCGCCACGACCAGGATCCATCTTACGTCTGCCGATGAGCACCTTCAAGCGATTTTCCTCGAAGCCAAAGACGATGACGTCAACGGAAACGTAGAGTTTCTGATGATCTAAGTAATACATTTAACGTTCAACGTTTAGAAGAAGTATGCATAGAAGAGTCCGCAGAGGACGATTACGCCCAGCGTACCGACGATGTCCCAGAGACCCCAACTCTCACGTATCTGCTTGCGATATTCCGGTGTGAAAGTAATAGCCTCAACCTGTTCTTTCGAAGGAGCAGGAGTAAAGAAACTCACAGCCACCATCAGCAGGACAATGAATACGAGCAGCCAGCACTCGAAGACGAGCCAGTTGGTCTGCCAGAACCAAGCCGTGGCATCCCAGAAACCGCCTTCCATCACCTTGGAGCCCGTATCAGTGATGACGTTGGTGACCAGTCTGAGCATACCGATGACGAAGCCACCGATGAGGCCCCATTCACCAGCCTTCGGGCTGATTTTCTTTGACAAGATACCCAATGTGAATACGGCAACCATAGCGGGAGCCAGCAGCGACTGGATGCCCTGCAGATAACTGTACAGGTTGCCCATACCACGCATGACGGGAAGCCAAGCCAGACCGAGCACAACGACAGCCACCGTGGCGATACGGCCAACGAGCACGTAGTGAGCCTCACTCAGGCCTTTCTTCATGGGCTTGTAGAAGTCCTCGGTGAAGAGCGTGGCGCAGCTGTTGAAGAAAGCAGCCAGCGAGGTGACGAGTGCGCAGAGGAAGCCGATGGTCACAATACCCTTTACGCCTGCAGGCAGGATGTTCTTCACCATCATGGCGAAGGCACCGTCGGTATCGTCCTTGTTGGTGATGTCCATGGTGATGCCGCTGGACGGATCCTGGGCCAGAGCAATTGCCACCATACCAGGAATCAGGAACATGAACACGGGCAGCAGCTTGAAGTAGCCGGCAGCGATAGAACCGCGACGTGCGCGCTTCATCACCTCCGTGTTGCTCTCACCCTTCTGCTGTCCGAGCACACGCTGAACGATGTGCTGGTCGGTACACCAGTACCAGAAACCAATTATGGAAGCGCCGATGAATACCACAAAGCCAGGATACTCATGGTAAAGCGGATCAGGATTGCCTGAAGCATTGATGTCCTCCCAGTGGAACATGTGCGTTGTGCCATAGCCGTCGTGCAGCGTGCGACAGTAGTCCATCATGTTCGACCAGCCTTCAGCGATGCTTCCACCGCCCAAAGCTGCCAAGCCAAGGAAGAGCACGAGGAAGGAACCGACGATGAGGATAGGCGTTTGAATGGTCGACATGGTCATCACGCCTTTCATACCACCGATGACGGTGAAAATTGTCGTAATGAAAATAAGACCGAGAGCGCCTACCCAGAAGTTCAAGCCCCAGAGATAGTTGAAGAAGATACCACCAGTGAAGGCAGTCACACTGACCTTAGTCAGGATATAGGCCACCAGCGTGATGATGCTCAACCACGAGCCGGTCTTTTTGGTATAGCGGAACTTCAGGAAGTCGGGCATCGTGATAATCTTGCCCATCTTATTATTCAGAAGCTGATAGAAAGGTACGAACAGCCAGCCAAGGATGAGAATCATCCAGCCCTGCATCTCCCAATGAGCCATACCCACACCATCCTTGGCTCCAGTACCAGCCAGACCAACGAGGTGCTCTGAACCGATGTTGGCGGCGAAGATGGCCATACCAATCACATACCAGGGCTCGCCCTTGCCGAACAGATAGTCCTGCGAGTCGGCACCCTTCATCTTCTCTTTGTCCTTCTTGATGGCACGATAGACAAGCCAGACGACGCAAGCAATGCCTAAAACCATGACGAGCCAGTCAAGCCAAATAAATTCTTTTGCGTTCCAATCCATTTTGATTTGTAAATTTGTTAATTATGTTCTTTTATTTTTTTCTGTTTTTCCACATCTGGGTCATATCCTCCAGTGTCTTGCCCTTCGTCTCAGGAACAAGCTTCCAGACGAAGACGGCAGCCACCACGCAGATGATACCATAGAGACCGTAGGTAAACCAGTGACCGAAGTCATCGCCCTCTGACAAGTGCATGTTGAACATAGGCACGAAGGTCGAACTGACGATGAAGTTGAAAATCCACTGGAAGGCCACGGCGATGGCCACAGCAGCTCCACGGATGGTGTTGGGGAAGATCTCGGCGATGAGCACCCAGCAGATGGGCCCCCACGAGAACATGAACGAAGCAGAGTAGATAAGCAGTGATGCTGCAGTGACAAACTCCATTCCGGCATGACCGAAGGTAACGGCAACGCCAAGAGCACCTGCTGCCATTCCTAATGAACCGCTGATGAGCAAGGGCTTGCGTCCCCATTTCTCAACGGTGAAGATGGCCACAAGGGTAAAGAGAATGTTGATGATGCCCATGAAAACGGTAATCATCATCGGGTTGTCCATACCCATGTCGCCGAAGATACGCGGTGCGTAATAGAGTACGGCGTTGATGCCGACGGCCTGCTGGAACACTGAGAGCATGATGCCAATGAAGATACACATTACACCGTAAGTCATCAGCTTCTCGGTCTTCACGGTCATCGTGTTCTTAATCTCAGTCAGAATCTGCTGAGCCTTCGACGTGCCATTGATACGCGAGAGGATGCCCAGTGCCTTCTGATCCTTGCCGATACTAACCAGATAGCGCGGTGTCTCAGGTACAAAGCAGATAAGCAGAGCGAATAGTCCAGCGGGTACTGCCTCAGATCCGAACATATAGCGCCAGCCTGTGGTTACCGTCCACTGTGCTCTGGGGTCGATGGCGGCAATACCTTTGCCCATTTCCTCTACGAGGGGCTGAATGTGGTCGCCCAAGATAAAGAAGTTGACGAAGTAAACGACCAGCTGACCGAAGATAATGGCAAACTGGTTCCAAGAGACAAGCATACCACGAATGTTCGAGGGGGCCACCTCGCCAATGTACATCGGGCAGATAGCCGAGGCTAGTCCAACGCCGATACCGCCAATAATACGGTAGATGTTGAACATGATGAGCAGCGAGTAGGTGGGCTTACCATGCTCAAAAAAAAGGAATTCGGGCGTCATCGAGCCCAGTGCCGAAACGAAGAAAAGCAAGCCTGCAATGATGAGCGACTTTTTACGGCCCAGGCGTGTAGCCAACAGTCCGCTCAGTGCGGAGCCGATGATACAGCCAATGAGTGCAGAAGCGGAGGTAAATCCGTGCCATCCGTCAGTGTAGTCAAAGTCCTGTGCCTCTTTGAAGAAAGCCTGCAAGCCTTTCTCAGCACCAGAGATAACAGCCGTGTCGTAGCCGAAGAGCAGACCGCCTAGCACAGCCACCATCACAATGCCAATGAGGTAGCCGCGGCTACCGTTTTCTTGATTGTTCATTCCAATATCTTATTTAGTGGTGAACTTATAGGCAGCATGGCTGAAATAATTCTCACCCGGACGGAGCACTGGGCTGGCCCACTCAGGATGATTGGGGCTATCGGGATATTTCTGGCTCTCCAGACATATGCTGACATGCTGCGGATACTTTTTGCCCAGCTTACGCACAACATTCTCTTCTCCATTGACGCCCTGGAAATTACCGCTGTAGACCTGCACACCTGGTTCATTGGTATACATCTCCATAAAGATACCAGTCTTGGGACTGTAGAGGCTAGCGCAAACCTGCGTATCATCGCCCTTGCCGTCCTTATAGGTGTTCAGGCACCAGTTGTGGTCATAGCCATGAGCGTTCTTAATCTGATAGTATTCCGACTTGATGCTGTCGCCCACGGCGTGCGGTGTGCGGAAGTCCATCGGCGTGCCTTCTACGGGCAGGATGACGCCAGTTGGCATATAGCTCTCGTCGCTCTCGGTGAACGAGTCGGCGTTGACATACAGGACCTGGTCATAGCCTGCGTGCTCCAGATCGCCACTCAGATTGTAATAGTTATGATTAGTCTGGTTGATGACGGTGGGCTTGTCGGTTGTAGCTTCCCAAGTAATGTCAAGTGTGTTGCCGTCTACAATCTTGTATGTCGTGACAGCCTCAATAGTGCCAGGGAATCCGTTTTCGCCATCCTGTGCTTTAATGGTTAGCTTCAGCGTAGCACTGTCAATTTGCTCAGCCTTATAGACTTGGTTCATCCAGCCAGTATCGCCGCCGCCATGCAGGCAGTGGTCACGCCCGCCATCATGCTTGTCGTTCTGCTTCAGTTGAATGGTGTCGCCGTCAAGAACAAACCGACCCATGTTGATGCGGTTGGCATAGCGGCCTACGCTTGAGCCATAGTCGGTGGTCTTCTCCATGTACTGGTCGATGTTGTCGAAACCCAGCACCACGTCTACGAGGTTTCCGTCCTTGTCAGGCACCATCAGTGAGACGACGCGTCCGCCAAAATTGGTAATGCACACCTCCATGCCATTGTCCCCCTTCAGGGTGTACAGCTTCACACTGTCGCTACCAACCACTGTTTCAAACTTGACGGGGTCTAGACCAGATGCTGTCAGTTGTGCAGTAGGTTGCTGACTGCCAGTGCAGGCAGCAAAGGCGAGTGCCGTAATGGCGCTAGCCCCAAGCATTGTTTTCCTTAATGATTTCATTGTTTTTTGGGTTTTAAGTTTATATGATTTGTGTATTGTTTCAGTTTTTGGGTGTAAAGTTACACATTCTTTGTGATATGACCAAAAAACTTTGACATAAAATAAGTATTTAGCCATTTTTAACATCGCGTCAACGTCAACTTCAATCTTTATTTGTAATTTTGTGCCTTGGTTTATGAAGGCAGCTGAGAAAAAAGACAATGTACGCCAGGCCAGTGAGCGCATCTTGGATAATTATTTGGAGATGAATAATTACCGCAAGACACCCGAGCGCTATGCGATTTTGAAGGCTGTGTACGATATTGACGGCCACTTCTCTCTTGAAGACTTGGGACAGAAACTGGCCGACGGACTTCATTTCCCTGTATCGAGGGCTACATTGTACAACACCCTGAACCTTTTTATTGAGTTGCGTATCGTCATCCGCCACAACATTCAGGGCATAACGAAGTACGAAGCATATTATCCTGGCGACAACCATTGTCATCAGATATGTACTATGTGTGGCAAAGTAACTGAAGTAAAAGCTCCGGAAGTAAGAAAAGCCATTGAGTCTATGCACCTTAAGCGTTTCCGCCAAGACGTTTTTTCACTCTATATCTATGGCATCTGCTCCACTTGTCAGTCTGTCATAACCCGAAAGAGCAACAAACATAAAACACCTGATAATAATGATGAAGAAGAAAGGAAAGGTTGACGTCCTGCTAGGATTGCAGTGGGGCGACGAGGGAAAGGGAAAAGTTGTGGATGTGCTTACTCCCCGCTATGACGTGGTGGCCCGTTTTCAGGGCGGCCCTAATGCCGGACACACACTGGAGTTTGAGGGGCAGAAATATGTGTTGCGCAGCATTCCCTCTGGCATCTTCCAAGGTGACAAGGTGAACATCATCGGCAACGGCGTAGTGCTGGCACCCGATCTATTCATGGATGAGGCAAAAGCGCTGGAGCAGAGCGGACACCCTTTGAAAGAACGCCTGCACATCTCGAAGAAGGCACACCTCATTATGCCCACACACCGTGTGCTTGATGCCGCCTATGAGGCCCAGAAAGGCAAGAACAAAGTGGGCACCACGGGCAAGGGCATCGGCCCTACCTATACCGACAAGGTCAGCCGTACAGGCCTGCGCGTAGGTGACATCCTCGACCATTTCAACGACAAATATGCAGCTGCAAAGGCTCGCCATGAGGCCATATTGAAATCTCTTGGCTTTGAATACGACATTACCGAGGTAGAGAAGAAATGGCTGGAAGGAGTGGAGTATCTGCGCCAATTCCCTATTGTAGATAGCGAGCATGAGATTAACGGTCTGTTAAATGAGGGCAAGTCAATATTGTGCGAAGGTGCACAGGGCACAATGCTTGACGTTGACTTTGGCTCCTACCCCTTTGTCACCTCTTCTAACACTATCTGTGCCGGAGCCTGCACAGGTCTTGGCATCGGCCCCAACAGAATCGGCGAGGTCTACGGCATCATGAAGGCTTACTGCACTCGCGTAGGTGCCGGTCCGTTCCCAACAGAGCTGTTCGACGAGACGGGTAAGAAGATTCGCGACCTGGGACACGAATATGGTGCTGTGACAGGCCGTGAACGCCGTTGCGGATGGATTGACCTGGTAGCTCTGCGCTACAGTATCATGGTGAACGGCGTGACCCAGCTTATTATGATGAAGAGTGATGTTCTTGACGGATTCACTACTATTAAAGCTTGCGTGGCCTACAAGCAGAACGGCCAGATAATCAACTACTTTCCTTATAACATTGAAGAAGGAATTGAGCCCGTATACAAGGAGCTTCCTGGCTGGAAGACGGACATGACTCATTTCACCAGCGAAGAGCAGTTCCCCGAAGAATTCAAGAACTACATTGATTTCTTGGAACAGCAGCTCGAGACACCTATCAAGATTATTAGCATCGGTCCTGACCGTGAGCAGACGATTGTGAGGTAAGAGCCCACCCAAGCCCTCCCAAAGGGAGGGATGTTGAGTACCTAATGCTAACCGAGAGGGCAATGAACAGCTTCGAGGTAGCAAACTGGGAGTGCATTTCCGTCGTCAGCATGTCATTGGAATGTATATTGCTGATTTCGTCTCACTCAATAATTATCTCATCATCGAAATAGATGGGTCGTACCACATGTCTTCAGACCAACAAATAGATGATGCAGCTCGAACAGAATACTTGCAACGCAAAGGTTTTTGAGTAATTCGTTTTACCAACGACCAAGTTCTCACAGATTTAGAAACTGTAATATCAAAGATAATCTAATCGTTATTAACAGAATAATTTAATGTAATCCACATCCCTCCCTCTGGGAGGGCTTGGGTGGGCTTTTAAAATATGAAACCATCAATAGTAAAAGGAACGCGCGACTTCGGCCCTATAGAAATGTCCAAGCGCAACTACATCCTGAACACCATCCGCGAGGTATACGAGCTATATGGATTCCAGCAGATCGAGACACCTGCAATGGAGACCCTGCAGACACTGATGGGCAAATATGGCGAGGAGGGCGACAAACTGCTCTTCAAGGTACTTAACTCAGGCGATTTCCTGCAGAAGGTAAACGACGAGGAACTAATGGAGCGCAATGCCTTGCATTTGGCCGCAAAGCTCTGTGAAAAGGGACTTCGCTATGATCTCACCGTACCCTTTGCCCGCTATGTTGTAATGCACCGTGAAGAGCTACAACTGCCTTTCAAGCGCTATCAGGTACAGCCTGTGTGGCGTGCTGACCGTCCGCAGAAAGGTCGCTATCGTGAGTTTTATCAGTTCGACGGCGATGTAGTGGGATCTGACTCACTACTCAACGAGGTGGAGTTGATACAGATTCTCGATACCGTATTCTCACGCTTGGGCGTGCGCGTACAAATTAAAATTAATAACCGAAAGATTCTGTCGGGCATTGCCGAGGTCATCGGCGCTGCCGACAAGATTGTTGACATCACCGTAGCCATTGACAAGCTTGACAAAATCGGCATCGAAAATGTGAATGAGGAACTGCGCAACGACGGACTTACCGAGGAGCAGATCAGCAAGCTACAGCCCATCATCCTGCTTGAGGGGTCCAACGAGGAGAAACTCACCACCATCGCCGATGTGCTGAAAAACAGCGAGACCGGTATGAAAGGCGTTGAAGAGCTACGCTTCATCCTCTCTCAACACTTGTCATTAAATAATCATTTGCAGCTTGATCTCACCCTTGCCCGTGGTCTCAACTACTACACAGGTGCCATCTTCGAGGTGAAAGCCCTCGACACGCCGATGGGCAGCATCAGCGGCGGCGGACGCTACGACAATTTGACGGGCATTTTCGGTATGCCGGGCCTTTCGGGCGTAGGCATTAGCTTCGGCGTTGACCGCATTTACGATGTGCTCGACGCACTCGACCTTTATCCGAAAGACTCGCTACAGACCAGCCGCGTGCTCTTCATTAACTTTGGAGAGAGTGAAGCGGCCTATTGTCTGCCCATCATCGCTCAAGTGCGTCAGGCCGGCATCCGTGCTGAACTATTCCCTGATGCTGCAAAGATGAAAAAGCAGATGGTCTATGCCAACGCCAAACACATTCCCTTCGTAGTGCTTGCAGGCGATAGCGAGATAGCACAAAACAAAGTGACACTGAAGGATATGGATACCGGCGAACAGTCCCTTCTTTCACCTGAGGAACTAATTGAAAGAATCCGTTAGCAAACGTAGTCTTTCTATGGTTTCCATATTATTCATCTATTATTTGTAATAAATCGTAAAAAAAACGGCAAAAAATTTGGCAGTTTAAAAACAAACCATTACCTTTGCCCACGAAAAAGTAACAAAAAACTCATTTATGTATAAAAGCTCAAACTATTGGTGGTGGCGTGAATCAAGATTTAACAGATCGTGAGAAGATAGCCGCGTACCTATAGTTTGCAATGAAAGATACAGAGAGGCCCGTCGTTCTTACGACGGGCCTCTCAAAGTTTAAAAATGTTTCATCAACTCAAAAATTATAAGTATATGAGCAATTACCATGTAGACAAGAACGGTTTCTATGGAGAGTTCGGCGGGGCTTACGTACCAGAAATTCTCTACAAGTGTGTGCATGACTTGCAGGAGGCATATTTGCCAATTATCGAGTCGGACGAATTCAAAGCCGAGTACCACGCTCTGCTGAAGGACTACGTGGGACGTCCCAGTCCACTCTACTTCGCCAGCAGGATGAGCAAGAAGTATGGCTGCCAGCTCTACCTGAAGCGCGAAGACCTCAACCACACCGGTGCGCACAAGATCAACAACACCATCGGACAGATTCTTTTAGCAAAGAAAATGGGTAAGACGCGTATCATAGCCGAGACGGGTGCCGGTCAGCACGGAGTGGCTACGGCAACGGTCTGTGCACTGATGAACATGAAGTGTGAGGTTTTCATGGGGGCCACAGACGTAGAGCGCCAGCACACTAACGTTGAGCGCATGAAGATGCTTGGGGCCGAGGTACATCCCGTCCGCACAGGTAACATGACGCTCTCTGACGCCTGCTCGGAGGCTATCCGCGACTGGTGCTGCCATCCTGCCGACACCTTTTACATTGTCGGCTCTACGATGGGGCCGCATCCCTACCCTGACCTCGTGGCCCGCATGCAAAGCGTCATCTCTGAGGAGATCAAGTGGCAATTGGAGGAGAAGACAGGCCGCGACTATCCCGACTATCTCGTGGCCTGCATCGGCGGTGGTTCGAATGCCGCAGGCACCATCTACCACTACATGGACGATGATAGAGTAAAAATAGTGCTGGCCGAGGCTGGCGGTCATGGCTGGGAGACGGACTACACGGCAGCCACCATTCATAAAGGTTCGACGGGTATCCTGCACGGTGCAAAAATGCTGGTGATGCAGAACGAGGACGGGCAGATTCAGGAGGCCTTTACGATTAGTGCAGGCCTCGACTATCCCGGCGTAGGCCCCATGCACTGTAATATGGCGAAAAAGGGCCGCACGGAGGTGCTAAGCATCAACGACGACGAGGCCATCTACGGCGGATATGAGCTGACGCGCATGGAGGGTATCATCCCCGCCATCGAATCAGCCCACGCCATCGCCGCGCTTTCCAAATTAAGCTTCAAGCCCTCTGACGTAGTGGTGCTGACGGTCAGCGGTCGTGGCGATAAAGACGTGGAGACCTATCTGAAGAACAAACAAATGGCAAAGGAATATGGAAACTTTTAAATATACGACAATCAGTAAGACCATTCTGGCAGACCTGTATACGCCAGTGGGAGTATATATGCGACTGAGGGATATCTATCCGCAGAGTGCACTGATGGAGAGTTCCGACTATCATGAGAAGGACAACTCACGCTCCTTCATCGGCATCAATCCCATGGCCAGTGTCGCCATCGGACACGGGCTCACCACTATCACCTTCCCTGACGGCAACAGCATGCAGCGCGAACTCAATGCGAGCTTCGGTTCTGCCGAAGCCATCAACGCCCTCATCGACCGCATCGAGGTGAAGGGCAACCACTCGGAGTTCTGCGGCCTCTACGGCTACACTTCGTTCAATGCAGTGCGCTATTTCGAGAACATCGCCGTGAAGGATGAGACACAGGAGCGCAACGATGCCCCTGATATGCTCTACATCTTATATAAAGATGTTATAGTATTCGACCATTTCAACAACTCGTTGACCATCGTGTCATTAGGAGATGAGGCCGAGCTCGATGCCATCTACAAACAGATGAACAAAGCCAATGTGAAGGCCTACGATTTTCATCCCGTTGGCGAGACGACAAGTCCATTGACCGACGAGGAGCACAAGGCGAACATCCGCAAGGGCATCCAGCACTGTCTGCGTGGCGATGTGTTCCAGATTGTACTCAGCCGCCGCTTCATCCAGAAGTACGAGGGCGACGACTTCAAGCTCTATCGTGCCCTGCGCAGCATCAACCCCTCGCCCTACCTCTTCTACTTTGACTTCGGTGGCTTTCGCATCTTCGGTTCTTCGCCTGAGACGCACTGTAGAATTGAAGGGAGAAAAGCCTACATCGACCCCATCGCAGGAACGACCAAGCGTACGGGCGATGCCGAAGCCGACCGCAAGGGAGCAGAATACCTGCGCAACGATCCTAAAGAGAACGCAGAGCATGTGATGCTGGTAGACCTGGCCCGCAATGACCTGAGCCGCAACTGTCATGGCGTAAAGGTCGACTTCTACAAGGACCTGCAGTATTACTCTCACGTCATCCATCTGGTAAGCCGTGTGAGTGGTGAGCTCGACGAAGGTGCTGATTCTATCAAAGCCTTTATCGACACCTTCCCTGCTGGTACGCTCTCAGGAGCGCCTAAGGTGCGTGCCATGCAGCTCATCTCTGAGTACGAGCCCCATAATCGTGGTGCCTATGGCGGTTGCATCGGCTATATCGGTCTTAACGGCTCATTGAATCAGGCCATCACCATCCGAACCTTTGTCTCGCGCAACGGCGAACTATGGTTCCAGGCTGGTGGCGGCATCGTGGCCAAGAGCGACGAGGAATACGAGCTGCAGGAAGTGAACAACAAACTTGGCGCATTGCGCCGCGCTATATTAATGGCTGAAAAAATGTAAGGTTATGAAGATAGTAATCATTGACAACTACGACTCCTTTACCTATAATCTGAGTCATTTGGTAAAGGAACTTGGCGCCGAGGTAACGGTGTATCGCAACGACCAGTTTGAGCTACCGCAGTTGGAGGAGTTCGGCAAGATTATCCTCTCACCTGGCCCAGGTATTCCCTCAGAGGCAGGCCTACTACTCGATGTCATCCGCACCTACGCGGGGCGCAAGCCTATCCTAGGCGTTTGTCTTGGTCATCAGGCCATTGGTGAGGCCTTCGGAGGCAAGCTTGAGAATCTAAGCGACGTATTCCACGGTGTCGCCACGCCCTGCCACATCATCAGCAACGACCCTATCTTCAGCGGTATAGACCGCAACATTACCATCGGCCGCTACCACTCGTGGGTGGTTTCGAAGGATGGCTTCCCTGACTGCCTCGAAATCACCGCTGTAAGCGACGAAGGACAAATCATGGCCCTCAAACACAAGACGCTCAATGTGCGCGGCATCCAGTTCCACCCTGAGAGTGTCCTCACGCCCGATGGCAAGAAGATGCTGCAAAACTGGATGTTTCTTTAAGAATTGAAAAATTGAAAAATTGAAAACATATGGCACAGACAATGAAAGACATCCTAAACAGGATGCTGAACCACGAGGAGCTGTCTCGTGAAGAAATGAAGAATATTCTAATTGGTATCACTCAGAGTGAGTATCCTACAGAGCAGATTACTGCCCTGCTGACGGCCCTGCAGATGCGTGGTGTCACCGTCGACGAGCTGCTTGGCTTCCGCGACGGCATCCTTGAGACGGGTGTGCCCGCCATCCTCAATGCCGACCGCTACATCGACGTCGTCGGTACAGGTGGTGATCGCAAGAACACCTTTAACATCTCTACCACCAGTTGCTTCGTCATCGCAGGTGCAGGCTATAAGGTGGCCAAGCATGGCAACTACGCCGCTACAAGTGTGAGTGGCGCCTCGAATGTCATTGCCCATCACGGCATCAAGTTCACGGACGATATCGACAAGCTGAACCGCTCACTCGACGAGGCAGGCATCGTCTATCTCCATGCCCAGCTCTTCGCCAAGGCTATGAAGTTCGTTGGTCCGATTCGTAAGGCACTGCAGTTTCCCACTATCTTCAACCTGCTTGGACCGCTGGTGAATCCCAGCCAGCCGAAGTGCCAGTTGCTCGGCGTCGCCAACCTCGACCAGATGCGCCTCTATCATCAGGTGTATCAGAAGATTGGCATCGACTACGGCATCGTCAACAGCATCGACGGCTACGACGAGATTTCGCTGACGGGCGACTTCAAGGTCACGACAAAGGACTATGAGCGCATCTTCAAGCCTCAGGATCTCGGCTTCGAGATTGCCAAGCCCGAGGAACTCGTCGGTGGCGCTACTGAGGAAGAGGCCGCACAAATCTTCGACTCTGTCCTCGAAAACCGCGCCCTGCCCGCACAGAAGAACATCGTGTTGGCCAACGCCGCCTTCGGCATCCAGGTGCTCGAAAAAGGCGAGAAAACCATCGAGGAATGTATCGCCATTGCCCGCGAGAGCATCGACAGCGGCGCTGCCCTCCGCACCTTCAAGAAATTCGTCGAGTTAAATTCGTAATAACGATAGAACGTTATCACGTTATAATGACATGATGATGAAAGACATCCTACAAGAAATCATTGATCACAAGCGTGAGGAGCTCGCGCTGTTAAAGGCCAAGAAGCCGTCCCTGCGCGAGGCTTTGCTTCAGAGCAAGACGGGCATCATTGCCGAGTTCAAACGCAAGTCGCCGTCGAAGGGCTGGATCAAGGAGGAAGGTCGCGCCGACATCATCCCGCTAAGCTATCAGCAGAACGGTGCAGCAGCCATCAGCATCCTCACCGACGAGAACTACTTTGGCGGGCACGACGACTTCATCCGAACCGCCCGTCAGTCTGGAGTGACGATACCAATATTGTATAAAAACTTCGTTATCGACGAGGCACAGCTTTATGCCGCGACCATGTGTGGGGCCAGCGCCGTATTGCTCATTGCGGCATGCATGAAGAAACAGGAGTGCAAAACACTCTTAGAAAAGGCGCATGAGTTGGGCCTGGAGGTACTGTTGGAGATGCACGATGAGACAGAGTTGGAATACGCTGAGCTGCAGCCAGACCTTTGCGGTATCAACAACCGCCACCTCGGTTCGTTTGTTACCGACGTGGAGACCAGTTTCCGTCTGGCCGAGAAACTTTGTTCTATATGTGGCGATAGTATCGCCACCAATAGGACGGTGTTAGTAAGCGAGAGCGGCATCAGCAACCCACAAACTGTCAAGGAGCTACGCCAGGCTGGTTTCCGCGGCTTCCTCATTGGCGAAACCTTCATGAAAGCCGCCGACCCAGGCGTTGCCTTTCACAACTTTATCCAACAACTCTAAACAAAGAATACCATGAACAAGATCAACCAAGTTTTCGCCACTTGTGGCGATCGGAAGCTATTAAGCCTCTACTTCTGCGCCGGCTGTCCGACGCTCAACAGCACGGGCGACGTCATAAAAACCATGCAGCGCCGAGGCATCGACTTCATCGAGGTCGGCATCCCCTTCAGCGACCCACTGGCTGACGGACCCGTCATCCAGAGTGCCGCCACGCAGGCCCTCAAGAATGGCATGAGTGTGCAGCTGCTTTTCGACCAGTTGAAGGCCATCAAGAACGAAGTGGAGATTCCCCTCATCCTCATGGGTTATCTTAATCCCATCCTGCACTACGGCATCGAGGCTTTTTGCAAGTCTTGCGTCGAGGCTGGCGCCAGTGGTATGATTATCCCCGACCTCCCCTTCGATGACTACCTGAATCTCGTCAAACCCGTTGCCGACAAATATGATTTGCGCGTCATCATGCTCATCACCCCTGAAACCAGCGACGACCGCATCCGTTTCATCGACGAGCATACTGACGGCTTCATCTATATGGTCAGCAGTGCCGCCATCACCGGTGCACAGAAGAGTTTCGACGATGCAAAGCAAGCCTACTTCCGCCGCATCAACGCCATGCACCTGCGCAATCCCCGCATGATTGGCTTCGGAATCTCTAACGCCCAGACACTCAAAGCAGCCCAGGACAACGCCGCCGGTGCCATCATCGGTTCAAAGTTCGTCACCCTCTTAAACGAAGCCGAGGGCAATGCTGACGCTGCCCTCGACAAACTGTTTGACGCTTTGAAACACTAATATGCCATCTTGTGTACTGCGCTGCAAAGTTCATGACATCGCATTCTACATGGCATGAATGCACTCGGCAAGACTCTCTTCCCAATAGGGGATGTCGATGCCATAAGTTTCCTTTATCTTCGCTTTGTCGAGAACACTATAGTGAGGACGAGAGGCTGGAGTAGGATATTCGAAAGTATGCAGAGGGCGTACGTGGCACGTTGTGATACCAGCGAGGCGGTGGATGGCTTTCGTAAAGTCATACCATGAAATGACACCCTCGTTGCTGAAATGATAGACGCCAGGTATGATGCCTTTCTCAATGACAGTAAAGATGCAGCGGGCTAAGTCTCTGGCATAGGTTGGTGTCCCTATTTGGTCGAAGATAACGCCCAGTTCGTTCTTCTCTTTGCCAAGACGAATCATCGTCTTTACGAAGTTATTGCCATAGGTACTGTATAACCAGGCTGTACGAATTATCACAGCACGCCGACAGGCTTTCATTGCCTGCTGCTCGCCCTCAAGCTTGGTACGACCATAGACACTATTGGGGCATGTCGGCTCGTCAGGTGTATAAGGTGTGTGATTCGTGCCGTCGAAGACATAGTCAGTGGAAATCTGGACGAGCCAGCCGCCGCGTTTCTCCATGGCTTCGGCCAGATAGCCTGGTGCCAATGCATTAAGCCTGTATGCCATTTCTTCGTTCTCCTCGGCCTTATCCACTGCCGTATATGCAGCGCAATTCACGATGCCGTCAATAGCGTGGTCACTGACGAAGGCCGCCACGGCATCCTTGTCCAAGATGTCAAGTTCGGCCACGTCCGTATTATAATAAATATGTGTAGGGTATTCATCCTCAAGCAAGCGCAATTCGCTGCCAAGTTGGCCATTACAGCCCGTTATCAAGATATTCATCTATTCAAACTTTAATCCTTCTTCCTTGTCTTTCTTGTAATAGTCGCTGAGCATCCCAATAAAAGAAGACACCTCATGGACGGCGTGCTCGGTGTTAGGCGTTATCTCTTTCTTCTGCAGGCGCAGCATCATCACGCCATAGAGAAGATTCAGACACGTCTCAACCTCGCCCTCTTCCTTATCGGCACCACGGCTGCGCAACTCCACGATAAAAGGCAGAACTTTGTAATAAGCAGCATTATAGAACGGGAACTTTGGCGATTGCAGCAACTGCAAGTGCAAATCATTAAGCAGCTGCATCGTGATGCGGTTAATGCGCAGATGTCCGTGCTCACGGCATCCTTCCTCGTTCATCATGCGTATCAGATTGCCATACCAGTCTATCAGTTCTTCTTTCTGTTCCTCATCGTAGTCGAAGCGGGCCACATACTCGCGGCGTATGCGTGGTAAAGAACAGCCAAAGGCACGAATCGTATCCTCTACCTGCCACATATAAAGAAGATACTCGGCAATATTATTCTTTCTGAGTTCTTTTGAAATAAACATTCCCGATGGTTAGAATTAGAAAATACGGGACAAATTCGTAACAGTTCCCAACAAAATGATGACGCTAACAAGTATGACAACAGCACCGATAATCTGGTTGATGAGGCGAATGCCGTTGTTATCAAACTTTGCACGGATCTTGTCTATGAGCCAAGTCAGACCGTACCACCACAGCAACGCACCGCCAGCAACGCTGAGGAAGCTCACTAACATGTCAAAGGGGTGGCTTGGGGCAAAGGCAAACTGAGCAAAGAGTGCACCGAAAAGAATGATGATAAGCGGATTGGAAAGCGTAACGAGAAAGGCTGTCCAACCGTTATACCACAGCGTTCCCTTTTGCTTTCCAGACTGTCTCATTTTCTTCAACGGGTCATTACGGTATGTGTAAAAACCGAAGATGAGCAGCACAATGCTGCCTATCACCTGAAGATAGAAGCGGTAAGTAGGATCGTTGACGAAATCGGTAATAAAGCTCATGCCTACGCCCGTGATAAGAACATAGATCAAGTCGCTGGCAGCAGCACCCACGCCAGTAACGAAACCATACCACCGTCCTTTATTCAAAGTACGCTGTACGCATAGAATACCCACAGGACCCATGGGAGCAGAGGCTATCATGCCAATAAGCATACCCTTGAACACAAAGTCCAAGATATTTGGTACTACCTGTAACATGGGTGCAAAGGTACGAAATAGTTAGGAGTTAGGAGTTAGGAGTTAGGAGTTTTTCTCGTATAAAATGATAAAAAAAGTTAAGCACGCAGAAATATCTCTCAACTCTCAACTCTCAACTCTCAACAAATTCGTACCTTTGCAAGAAACATATTCAACTAACAACTAATACTATTATGAATGAACAAGCAGGAATGAAGCCCTACGTCATCGGACTGGACTTGGGCGGCACAAATTCAGTTTTCGGCATTGTCGACTCACGCGGCGAGATTAAGGCTACGACAGCCATCAAGACAGGTGGCTACGACACTGCCGAGGCCTACGTCGAGGCCTCTGTCAACGCCTTGCAACCCATAATCGAGCAAGTGGGCGGCATAGAGAAAATCAAGGCAATGGGCATTGGTGCGCCTAATGGGAACTACTATACTGGAACCATTGAGTTTGCCCCTAACCTGCCATGGGCACACAACACGAAAGTGCCTTTGGCCAAGATGTTCAGCGATAAACTGGGTGGCATTCCAGTAGGCCTGACCAACGACGCCAATGCTGCCGCTATCGGCGAAATGGTCTACGGTGTGGCACGCGGCATGAAGAACTTTATCGTCATTACACTGGGAACGGGCGTCGGCTCTGGCATCGTGATAAACGGCCAGTTGCTCTATGGTTGCGACGGTTTTGCCGGAGAGCTGGGACATGTAACGATGGTGCGCGGTAAAGAAGGACGCCCCTGCGGTTGCGGACGTACAGGCTGCCTTGAAGCCTATTGCTCGGCCACTGGTGTGGCACGCACGGCTCGCGAACTACTGGCCAAGACCGACCGTCCGTCTCTGTTGCGTGAAATGAATCCCGACGACATCACGTCGCTCGACGTCAGCATTGCTGCGGGCAAAGGAGATGCACTGGCCAAGGAAATATACGAGTTTACCGGCAAAATGCTGGGCGAAGCCTGTGCTGACTTCGCTGCTTTCTCCTCGCCTGAGGCATTTATCTTCTTCGGTGGAATGGTCAAGGCAGGCGATCTGATTATGGATCCCATCAAACGTGCCTACAACGAGCATGTGCTGAAGATTTTCCGCGACAAGGCGAAGTTCCTCGTCAGCGGACTCGACGGTGCATCAGCAGCCGTCCTCGGCGCCTCGGCCATTGGCTGGGAGGTCTGATAATCTGAAAGCGGTCTCATCATCAGCATCGGCATCTGCCATCAGATCACTCATGACTGTGTCACTCACAAAAAGACCGTCGCGGGTAAGGCGCAATGTCTGATGATCGGGCATGCAAAGCCACCCGCAGGCGATGTACTTTTCCGCCTGACGAAGACAATAGGCACGCTGTATGGGGGAAAGTTCATTGAAAAAGAGACCGTCACACGTGCGTAATGCTGTCATAACCTTTTCATTATAGCGTGTTATAACGCCAATCGTTTCGCCATCGGCAGGTACCCTACCCTCGCCGATGGCTTTTATATATTGCTCCACACTGGCAACATTCCATTGGCGCCGCAAGCCGTCAAAGCTATGCGCACCAGCTCCAATGCCGACATAAGGCGTATGATGCCAGTAAGCACTGTTGTGGCGTGAGCGGAAACTCAGCTCCCCCCCCACTACTTTCTTCGCAAAGTTCGACAGTTCGTAGTGCTCATAGCCTGCGGACTCCAAACGGTCTTTCAGAGCATAGTACATCTTGCGCTGCAGCTCCTCATCCAGCTCCTTTATCCGGCCTTGCTGTAGCATTGAATAGAGCGGCGTTCCTTCTTCGTAGGAGAGCGCATAGGCCGACATATGCTCTACATGGAGGGCCAAAGCCGCATCGAGGTCGGCGTTCCACTCCTCCATTGTCTCGTCGGGAAAGCCGTACATCAGGTCGATGCTGATGTTCGTGATGCCGCCATCCCTCAGCCGCTGCACAGCCTCACCCACCTGAGAGGCACTGTGTCGGCGGCGCAGGAAGCGCAGACGCTCGTCGTTGAAGGTCTGAGCGCCCATACTTACACGGTTGACAGGCAGTCGCGACAGCGTTGCGACAAACGGGACGTTAACGTCATCAGGGTTGCACTCGATGGTCACCTCGGCTTGCGGCGACACATCATATACATTATTTATATATAAAAAGAGCTGCTGCAACTGCTCTCCCGTGAGCTGCGACGGTGTGCCACCACCCAAATAGACTGTATCAATCCGGGAAGAGATGGAGTCACCAGACCGCAGCCGCATCTCGTGGCCAAGTGCCTCCACGTAGGCCTGCCGCTGTTCCAGGCGCGTAGTAGAGAAGAAGCCGCAATACACACAGCGGCTGCTACAGAAGGGAATATGAATATACAATCCAGCCATCATTATCATGTCTGCCACGGCAAAATTACAAAGAAAAATCCATACGGCCATGAAAATGCCCGAAAATAAAGGGGAAGACAGAGGCGTAAAAGTAAAACAAGTTGTTTTACTGAAAAAAGGGCCCCCTTTTGAAAAAAAGTCATATGACTTTTTCAGTAAAACAACTTGTTTTACTTTTTCAGGGGCCACCAACTCAGAAAAAGAAGCATCTTGACGAACAAAAGTCTGCCGCACAGCAATTGCGAAACGCTCTACAGACGTTCATTCCTAAATTTGCTTAATATTTTAAAGATTTTCTTGGCTTTTCGGCTAAAAATTTGTAATTTTGGCCCGCTTTAGCGACCTATAACGCACATTTACCTAATAACAATAACAACAACTACATGAAAGTCTATCAGACAAACGAGATTAAGAACATCGCACTCATCGGCAGTGCGGGTAGCGGCAAGACCACTCTTGCCGAGTCAATGGTCTACGAAGCCGGCATCATCAAGCGCCGCGGCACCGTAGAGGGTAAGAACACCATGAGCGACTACTTCCCCGTGGAGCAGGAATATGGCTATTCGGTCTTCTCAACCGTCTTCCACACCGAGTGGAACAACAAGAAGCTGAACATCATCGACTGCCCGGGCTCTGACGACTTCGTGGGCGGTGCCATCACAGCCCTGAACGTCACCGACCAGGCTCTCATCCTCGTCAATGGCCAGTACGGCCCCGAGGTGGGAACGATGAACGCCTTCCGCAACACCGAGAAGCTGCAGAAGCCCGTCATTTTCCTGGTCAACCAGCTTGACCGCGAGCACTGCGACTTCGACCAGATTCTGCACCAACTGCAGGAGGTATACGGCAACAACTGCGTGCCCGTGCAGTATCCCGTGGCCACCGGTCCCGACTTCAACAGCATCATCGACGTGCTGATTATGAAGAAGCTGACATGGAAGCCCGAGGGCGGCGCTCCCACGATTGAGGAGATTCCCGCCGACCAGCTTGACAAGGCCAAGGAGATGAAGGCTGCCCTCGTCGAGGCTGCCGCCGCTGGCGACGACGCCCTGATGGAGAAGTTCTTCGAGACTGAAGACCTGAGCGAGGACGAGATGCGCGAAGGCATCCGCAAGGGTCTGGTCACCCGCAGTATCTACCCTGTCTTCTGCGTCTGCGCAGGCAAGGACATGGGTGTGCGCCGTCTGATGGAGTTCCTCGGCAACGTCGTTCCTTTCGTCAGCGAGATGCCGAAGGTGAAGAATGCTGCTGGCACCGAGGTTACTCCCGATGCAGCAGGTCCCGCATCACTCTATTTCTTCAAGACCGGTATCGAGCCCCACATCGGTGAGGTGTCTTACTTCAAGGTGATGAGTGGCACCGTGAAGAGCGGTGACGACCTCAGCAACGCCGACCGCGGCTCTAAGGAGCGCATCGGTACGCTCTACGCCTGCGCCGGTGCCAACCGTATTCAGGTGGATCAGCTGAACGCTGGTGACATCGGTTGCACCGTGAAGCTGAAGGACGTGAAGACGGGCAACACCCTGAACGGCAAGGACAACGCCGACTGGAAGTTCGACTTCATCAAGTTCCCCAACTCGAAGTTCTCACGTGCCATCAAGGCCGTCAACGAGAGCGAGACCGAGAAGATGATGGCTGCCCTGAACAAGATGCGTCAGGAGGATCCCACATGGGTCGTCGAGCAGTCGAAGGAGCTCCGCCAGATCATCGTTCACGGACAGGGCGAGTTCCACCTGCGCACACTGAAGTGGCGCATGGAGAACAACGAGAAGATTCAGATTGAGTATCAGGAGCCGAAGATTCCATATCGTGAGACCATCTCCAAGATGGCTCGCGCCGACTACCGCCACAAGAAGCAGTCGGGTGGTTCTGGTCAGTTCGGTGAGGTGCATCTCATCATCGAGCCCTACACCGAGGGCATGGAGGATCCCACCAGCTTCACCATCAACGGCCAGGAGTTCAAGATGAACATCAAGGGCAAGGAAGAAATCGACCTGGAATGGGGCGGCAAGCTCGTCTTCATCAACAGCGTTGTTGGTGGTGCCATCGACCTGCGCTTCATGCCAGCTATTCTCAAGGGCATCATGCAGCGCATGGAGCAAGGCCCGCTCACCGGCAGTTATGCTCGCGATGTGCGCGTCATTGTCTATGATGGCAAGATGCACCCTGTCGACTCCAACGAACTTTCGTTCATGCTTGCAGCCCGCAACGCCTTCTCTATGGCATTCCGCGAGGCTGGTCCCAAGGTGCTCGAACCCATCTACGACCTGGAAGTGCTCGTTCCTGCCGACTACATGGGCGATGTCATGAGTGACCTGCAGGGTCGCCGCGCCATCATCATGGGCATGGATTCTGAGGCTGGCTACCAGAAGCTTTCGGCTAAGATTCCTCTGAAAGAGCTCTCAAGCTATAGCATTGCCCTCTCGTCGCTCACGGGTGGCCGTGCATCCTTCTCAACGAAGTTTGCCAGCTACGAGCTTGTGCCGAACGACATCCAGCAGGCACTTATCAAGCAGCATGAGGAGGAGATGAAGGAC
>JAILAA010000098.1 GCA_024681875.1 Prevotella sp. | reverse complement strand
GCGCCAGGGCGACGAGAACCTGGGCAAGGTGTACGCCCGCGTGAAGGCCAACAAGATGATTGGCATCGACGAGTTGGCCGACCACATCGCTGAGCACGGCTCACCTTACACCGCTGACGTCATCCACGGCGTGCTGAAGGCTATTGCCAAGTGCACGCGCGAGCTGGTGCTGGGCGGCACCCCGGTGAAGATTGACAACCTGTGCATCTTCCGTCCCGCCATCAGCGCCAACCCCGCCAACGACGTGGAGACCTTCGACCTGTCGATTGACACGACGGGCCATGGCGCTGGCAACATCAAGTCCGTGCGTATGCAGTGCCGTCCCACGGGCAAGGCCGTGCCCAAGCTGATGACGGCAGCCGCCCAGATTGGCTACACCTCTCTGGCTCAGCGCATCAAGAACGGCGAGGCCACCCTCTCCAGCCGCAAGGGCGAGTACCTGGCCACCACCGGCGGCAGCGGCAGCGGCGGCGGCAACACCGAGCCTGTGGTGAACCCTTAAACTGAAAGGAGGGTGAGGCATGAACGTGCTTAACAACGTTGGTAAGGTTGTGTGGAAGGCTGTCAAACGCAAGGCCGTCGAGGTAATCGTGGCCATGCTGACGGCAGCCATCACCGCCCTGACCACCACCAGCTGCATGGGCTTCGGACCTGTTTTCTGACAATACTGCTGATTTCTGTCTTCATGGAAACGGACGCCTGCTGTGATAGCACGCGCCCGTTTTTTAGGTTAAATATGAGTCATCCTTACATCCTTACATCCTTACACCTTACGTTAAGGCCCCAATTTCGGCACTTTTGCGACTTCAATGGACGCTGGTCGAAGATAGCCTTCTCTAGTTTTATTACCAACTTCTCGTTCAGCATCACTTTTGTAAAGAAAAACGACACTCATCAGAGGCAAGTCCCCTGCAACGAAACTGCATGGGAGTCATACCATAATAAAGCTTCACGTACTTGCCAAAGAAAGAGGGGTTAGGAAAGCCCATACGGTCACAAATCTGCTTCATGCTCAGTTCAGTCTGCTGCAGGTAGTAGCGGACATCTTCCAGCACCTGCTCGCGAATCCACTCGTTGGCGGTCTTGCCCGATTGTTTCTTGCAGAGGACAGAGAGGTATTTGGGCGAGATGCAGAGCTCAGAGGCATACCACTCCACCGGCCGACGCTTCACATCGACAGTATGCAACAAATTGAGGAAGCGCTGGAAATGGTTGGCTGAAGTGGCCATGCCAAGCAGGTGGTCATCGGAAAGGACCCTCTGCTTCAGAGCACCAAAAAGTGCAAGGATGGCAGCACGCAGAAGCGACTGGATGACTTCGCTACGGAATGGATAGTCAATGCGCTTGTCGTAACACATTCTGAGCATCTCGTAGAAATTGGTATAGAACTGAAGATCAATATCTTCCAAAGTAACGATATGCAGGCGGCGCACATAGACGATATCGTTCCATACGTTCATTTTCTCGCGGAGGAAGCTCTGCAGGATGCGATTGGTCAGGAACATAGCCTTGAGGTCGAAATCTGGACTGACCATCAAGTCGGTCACTATCACACTCTGGGGGATAATGGCCACCTGGTTTTTATGCAGAATGATCTGCTGGCTGTTCAGCTTACCCTGCACCTTGCCTTGCGTGCAGATGGCGATGGCGTTCATGGCCACATGAGCGGCACTGACCTCGGCAAACTTCTGGATGCTATCGATGATGACAATGTCGTTGTCGGAATAACCGACATGAATGTCCTCATTATCGGTTAGCGTTTGGATTGTTACCTCTTCTTGTTGCATAGTGTGTGCAAAGATACGCATTTTGCAGAACAAATTATGTTCAAATTGTATCATTTTATTGTCGATTATACGTTTAGGAGTAAAAATAATTAAAAAATCGGCTATTTTGGACATCGACAAAAAGGAAAAAATGGATAATTTTGCATTCAAATCAAACAATCAAGTGATGAAAAAGTACATTTTGATGCTGCTGATGATTATTTTTGTCAGCAGTTGCGCACAGAAAGAGAAGCAGAAGAAAAAGGCTCCCACAAGGGTAGAGACTGAGGTCGTTTCATCGTCGGCCAGCACCGACAGACAGACCTACGTGGGCACTGTTGAGGAGGGTGAGGCTACGGCCGTCAGCTTTACAGGCATGGGTGTGGTACGCCGTGTCCTGGTAAGCGAGGGACAGGCCGTGAGCCGCGGACAACTCATCGCCGAAATGGACGACACGCAGGCACGCAACCTACTCAGTGGCGCTGAAGCCGCCATGGCGCAGGCCAACGACGCGTTGGAAAGATACACGATGCTGCACGATGCAGGCTCGCTGCCCGAGGTGCAATGGGTGGAGATTCAGAGCAAGGTGGCACAGGCGAAGTCGCAGCTTGCAGTGGCGAAGAAGAACCTGGCCGACTGCCGGTTGGTGGCCCCCGTGAGCGGCATCATCGGGCGCAAGTACGTCGGCGCCGGCGAGACGGCCATGCCCTCGCAGGCCGTGGTGTCCATCTTCGACATCAGCAGCGTGAAGGTGAAGGTCAGCATCCCCGAGACAGAAATCAGCAGCATCAGTCCAAACACATCTTCTATTATTAAGGTGGAAGCCATCGACGGCACCTTCGAGGGCGGCAGGATAGAGAAGGGCGTGATTGCCGATGCCCTGACGCACACCTATGACATCCGCATCAATGTAACAAACAGGGATAAGCAACTGCTGCCTGGCATGGTGGCCTCGGTTCAGATAAAAGCCTCCCCAAGCCCCGCCCAAGGAGGGGATGTCTTAATACCTGTCACAGCAGTGCAGCGCAGGGCTGACGGCTCGCTCTTCGTATGGACGGTGGCCAACGACAGTACGGCCCACCGCACCGCGGTGACTACGGGCGAGACCCAGGGCAACCGCATTGTCATCAGCAGTGGCATCGAGAATGGTGAGTGTGTAGTGACCGAGGGGTATCAGAAACTGAGTGAAGGCACCCGCGTGGTGTATTAAATCGAAAATCGAAAATTAGTAAATGAAACATATGTCTTGGCTCCGCTGGCCGTTGGAGCACTACCCTATCACGATATTACTGGTTGTCATCCTGCTGGGCATCGGCATCTTCGGCATGAAGGAGATGCCGAAAGACGAGTTCCCAGCCTTCACCATCAGACAGGGCGTGGTGGTGGCCGTCTACCCGGGCGCCACAGCCGAGGAGGTGGAGGAACAGGTGGCCAAGCCCTTGGAGCGCTATCTCTTCACGTTCAAGGAGGTGCGTCGCGAAAAGACCACGACGACGTCGCAGAACGGAATGTGCATTGTGCAGGTGTACTTGAACGACAATGTGAACAACAAGGACGGGGTGTGGAGCAAGATCAAGCACGGCCTCAACCTGTTCAAGCAGCAGCTGCCTGCCGGCGTACTGGCCCTCGTGGCCAACGACGACTTCGGCAACACCTCGGCCCTGCTCATCGCCATCGAGAGTCCTGAGCGCAGCTACCGCGAGTTGCACGACTACTGCGACCGTCTGGGCGACCGTCTGCGCCGCATACCGTCTGTGGCCAACGTGCGCAGCTTCGGCGAGCAGCAGGAACAGCTGTCGCTCTACATCGACCGCCAGCGCCTGCAGGCCTACGGCATCGGCCAGCAGATGCTGCTTGCCCAGCTGCAGCAGCAAGGCCTCACGACCATGAGCGGCAGCATCAACACTGCCACGCAACAGATGCCCATCCACATCGAACCCACACAGCACAGCGAGGAGGAGGTGGAGAACCTCATCGTGTTCAGCGACCCCGCCACGGGCAAGACGGTCCGCGTCCGCGACATCGCCACCGTGCGCCGCGAATACGACACCAGCGGCGGATACATCGAGCAGGACGGGCATCCCTGCGTGCTGCTATCACTCGAGATGACACCCGGCAACAACATTGTGCAGTATGGAAAAGACGTAGACCGCGTGCTCGACCAATTCCGCACCGATGAGCTGCCCGACGATGTGAAGCTCACCCGCATAGCCGACCAGCCGAAAGTGGTGGCCACAAGCGTCTACGATTTCTTGCGCGACCTGCTCATCTCGATGGTCATCATCATCGTGGTGATGATGGTGCTCTTCCCGCTGCGCAGCGCCATCGTCGCCGCCATCACCATCCCGCTCAGCACCTTCATTTCGGTGGGCATCATGTACTTGGCGGGCATCGAGCTCAACATCGTCACGCTGGCTGCGCTCATCGTCGTGCTCGGCATGGTGGTCGACAACAGCATCGTGGTCATTGACGGCTACTTGGAATATCTCGGCAAGGGCTACAAGCCGAAAGATGCCGCCATGGAGTCGTCGCGACAGTATTTCATGCCGATGATGCTGGCCACGCTGTGCATCTGCGCCATCTTCTTCCCGCTGCTGCTGACGATGAAAGGCGCCGGCCACGACGCGCTGCACGACTTCCCGTGGACCATCACCATCAACCTGATGGTGTCGCTCTTCCTCGCCGTCACCGTCATTCCTTTCCTTGAGGTGCTCATCATCAAGCCCGACAAGATGAAGACGACGGGCGGCAATGCCATCACAAGAGTTGTACAGAGCACCTACAACCGCATCCTCAATGCCACGTTCCGCCATCCGTGGGCGACCATCCTCGGCGGCATCGGCATCATCCTGCTGTCGCTGCTCATCGTGCCGAGCCTGAAGATGCGCCAATTCCCATACGCCGACCGCGACCAGTTTGCCGTAGAGTTTTTCCTGCCCGACGGCAAGGGCTTCGCCGACGCCAGTGCGCTCGCCGACTCCGTCCGGCTGTCGCTGTCGGAGGACAAGCGTGTCACCAGCGTCACCTCGTTCATCGGCTGCTCCTCGCCCCGCTTCATGGTGTGCTACGCCCCGCAGATGGCCGGCAAGAACTTCGCGCAACTTATCGTCAACACCACGTCGCAGCAGGCCACGCTCGACCTCCTGGCTAAGTATCAGCCCATGTGGAGCGAGCATTTCCCTGAGGCCTATGTCCGCTTCAAGCGTCTCGACTATCTTGAGGTGTCGGAGCTGGAGTATCGTTTCTATGGCGAAGACCTCGACTCGCTGCATGCCGTGGCCGAGAAGCTGATGGCACAGATGCGCCAGATGCCTGAACTGGAGTGGGTGCACACCGACTTCATGCAGCCCCATCCGGTAGTAAGCGTCGAGCTCGACCCCGTTGTCACCGCACAGCTGGGCATCAGCCGCACCACGGCAGCCCTCGCCCTCAGCACCGCCACCGGCGACCTGTCGGTGGGCCAGTTGTGGGAAGGCGACTACCCGCTGCCCATCGTGCTGCGCGACACCAGCGCCCTGTCTTTCTCCGACATCGAGAATCTGCCCGTCACCACGCCGCTCACCATGCTGTCAGGCGGGATAGAGGGCACGAGCACCAGCGTTCCCCTGCGACAGGTGGCCAACGTCTCGCCGAAGTGGAGCGAGAGCCGCATCATGCACCGCGGCGGCGAGCGCTGCATGACGGTCACTGCCCAGTTTGCGCAAGGCGTCTATGCCGCACCCATCGAGATGCGCCTCGCCACGATGATGGACGAGCTGCCGCTGCCGCCGGGCGTGCGCACCGAGGTGGGCGGTGAGATAGAGTACAACGGCGAGATGATGCCGCAGATTATCGGCGGCGTGGCCATCGCCATGGTCATCATCTTCTTCTTCCTGCTCTTCAACTTCAAGAAGTTCCCCATTACCATCGTCTGCATCGTCGCACTGGCACTGATGGCACCCGGCGCCCTCATCGGTCTCGGTCTGATGAATCGCACGCTGGGCCTGACATCCATCATGGGCGTCATCACACTGATGGGAATGATCATGCGTAACGAGATTCTCATCTTCGAGCACGCCAACGACCTCAGGAAGAAAGAGGTAGATGTGAAGCAAGCTGCCTACGAAGCCGGCAAGCGCCGCATGGTGCCCATCTTCCTCACTACGGCCACTACTGCCGTCGGTGTGGTGCCGATGATCATTGCCGGCTCGTCGTTCTGGATGCCTGTTGGCGTCACCATCTTCGCAGGTGGCATCGGCTCGCTCATCATGGTTGTCACCATGCTGCCCGTCGTTTACTGGAAAATTTCAAAGAAATAACCCATGAAAAAACTGATATTCCTCATCCTTTGTTCTGTATGCAGCAACTTTGTTGCAGCCCAAAACTACACGTTAGAACAGCTCAAGGACTCCGCCCTTCACAACAACATCGCCATCCGCAACGCACGGCTCAGCATCGAAGCTGCCAGCGAGCAGCGCAAGGAGGCCTTCACCAAATATTTCCCTAACGTCAGCGGCACAGGGCTTTGGTTCAACGCCAACCGCGGCATGGCGAAGATGGAGATGAACCCTTCGGAGATGATTCCTGCGGAGATGGGCTCCATGATGAGTCAGATGCTTCCTGTCGAAGCACTCGCCGCATTGGCCAGCCCTGTCAGCATCTCGATGATGAAAAACGGCACCATAGCCAGCGTCAGCGCCATACAGCCCATATATGCTGGCGGCCAGATTACCAGCGGCAACAAGCTGGCCAAGGTGGGCGAGGACGTCAGCCGACTGCAGCTCCAGCTATCGGAGAACGAGGTGGAGGAGACCGTAGAGAAATACTACTGGCAACTGGTGTCTCTGCAGGAGAAGACAAGAACGCTCGATGCCGTCGACACGCTACTGGCAAGTATCCATAAAGATGTAGAAGTGGCCGTGCGGGCTGGCGTAGCCATGCGCAACGACCTGCTGCAGGTGCAGCTGCGACAGAACGACATCGAGAGCCAGCGCCTCAAACTGCAGAACGGCATCTTCATTGTCAAGCAACTCTTAGGCCAGTATGCATGCCTCACCCCCTCTCCAGTGGGAGAGGAGAGCATATACAACTTCGAGGTAGCAGTTCCCCGTCTTGATCAGCAAGACTGTTTACTCCCCTCCCTCAACAGGGAAGGGCAAGGGGAGGATCTATTGGGACTTCTGCCTGAATACCAGCTCCTGCAACAGCAGGTGGAAGCCACCAACCTTCAGCGCAAGATAGCCATTGGGAAGAACATGCCCACCGTGGCCGTCGGGGCCGGATACAATTACCACAACCTGATGGACAATGACCACACCTTTGCCATGATCTTTGCCACCGTCAGCGTACCCATCAGCGACTGGTGGGGCGGCTCGCACGCCATCAAACGCAAGAAGGCTGAATACCAAAAGGCTGTGGAACAGTTGGAAGACAATGCCCAGCTGCTGCAAATCCGCAGACAGAACACATGGAACGGCGTACAGGAGTCCTATCAGCAACTCCTGTTGGCCCAGCGCGGCATTGAGCAGGCTGAGGAGAACCTACGCCTTAACCGAGATTATTACCACGCAGGTACAGCAAGAATTAGCGATCTGCTTGAGGCGCAGCTGCTCTTTCAGCAGGCACGCGACAAGCAGACCGATGCATACGCTGATTATCAGAACAAATTATTAGAGTATAAGCACTCAGTAGGACAATAGCCCTACAAAAACGCATCAGTGCCTTCTCCTACGGCCTCAGCGCATCAAGCCAGCAAAGGAAAGCCACGAGAGAGGCGTTCCAGTTGATAGCAATTTCGTTGGAGGCGTAAGACTGCATCACGTCCATATATGACTCGTCGGGATAATTAGAGACGTATGGAACGGGCATGTCAGACTTGTCCTGCTGACCCGGATTCGGACCACCCACGAGCATACCTGGGAAAGGAGCCTCAATACCGTCGGCCTCAGAGATGCGGTGGTGCGGATGCATGGGACTCTGGTCACCGAATCCAGTCACGAAGCAATAGCCAGTAGCATTGCGGCCTAACAGATAGTCTGCATTCTCAAAGGCGAAGCGTCGATAGGACTCTTCAGTCAGCCTGTCAGCATAAAGCAGGGCTACGGCCTGACAGCAGCAGAACTCAGCCAGACACCCCCAGCCAAAGTCAGCTGCCTTATTGCCGTAGGGCGACTGGAAGCAAGACTTGTCCACATCCTTCACGGAAGCTTCACAATAGGCTACCAGCTGCTGCAACATCGTTTCATACAATGCCGATTTGTCGCCAAAAGCCAGCCACTCGAAAGCGCCTAACGAGGCCACATTGCCCCATGTGGGAGTAGTGAAGGCCTCAGGCTGATACTGACGGGCGTCGTCAAGGTATTGCTGCTTGCCAGTCAGGCGATAGAGCGCCGTAGCAGCCCAGAAAAACTCATCGCGGGCCCTATTGTCGCCGTAGGTGCCCGTGGTGATAGCGGGATCCTTCAATTGCTCCTGATGATAGAAGGCCGTGGGATTGGCCTTGGCCCACAGATAGGCACGCTCGGCCATAGCAGCGGCCAGCGCAGAGAAGCCAGGATAATCCTGACCGAAAGGCTCGAACAGACGCGCTGCATCAGCCATTACGGCGGCAAAGTCAAGCGTAGCCGTCACGCTCTTCTGCACCACGAAACGCGGCTGGCGGCAGTCTTTGGGCAGAACGAACGACTCAAAATTGGGTGTTGTCAGCTTATGATAGACACCACCATCGAAAGGATCTTGCATGGTGATGAGCCAGCGCAGATTGAACATCATCTCGTCCAACACGTCCGGCGTTGCGTTATGGCTCTCGGGGATGTCGGTCTTTAAGCGTGCGAAATAATCCGGCAACTGCTCATAGACGGCAAATATCAGACCCATGCTGAATGCGGAATTAACCACATATTTATTATAGTCGCCCGCGTCATACCAACCGTAGGGTGAACTGATGATGGTACCAGCCGGACGAAGCGTCGAAGCAGCAGACGGGTGCACCATCACCATATTGTCGGGATGACCTGCAGGACGGTTGTAGACACCTGCTTGGTCAATGGGCACACCAGAGCGGATGAGATAGAAGAGGCGCAGCGATGACGTAGCAATGGCGCTATAGGGATGTTCATCAACCACGAGGTCGCACACTTCGCCACCTACGCTGACGTGATAGTTGCCAATGTCAGCCAAATCGCCAAGGTCAACGATGTAGCGTGCCTTCTTCGACCACGGCGAGACGGCTTTGCGCACCACTTTCGGCTTCAACACACGCCCGTCAGGCGTCGTTACACGCATCTTTCCAGAGGGATTCACGCCCTCAACAACAATCACATGCTCTTGCCCAGGATAGTTGCCTACCTGATTACGACGAATCTGCACCTTGCCCTGTACTGCCGAACATACAGCAAGGAGTAAGGTGATGAACAATATGTTTCTCTTCATATCCTCTGGATGATTACTATTTTAGGATGATTACAAATGACTGACGAGTTCTTCCACCACCTGTGGGAAATACTTCATTTCCAAGACATGTTCCTTTGCGGCAATGTCATCAGGGGTATCGGCAGGATCAAGGGGTGTGCGGAACTGAGCAACGATATCGCCTCCATCACACTGCGATGTGACATAGTGCACAGTCATGCCCGTCTCTGTCTCACCGGCGGCCTTCACAGCCTCATGCACATGATGCCCCCACATACCCTTACCACCGAACTTCGGCAATAACGACGGGTGGATATTGACCATGCGGCGCGGAAAAGCATTGATGAGAAAATCGGGCACGATAGGCAGGAAACCGGCCAAAGCCACAAAGCCTATCTGATACTTCTCCATCAGGGGCATGACGACCTCTGGCTGCTGCAACTCCTGTCGGGTTACAACGACGGAAGGCACGCCCAACTTGCGGGCACGCTCCAAGACGTAGGCGTCGGGCTTGTTGCAGACAACAACAGCCACGCGAGCCACCTCTGAGTCAGCAAAGTGACGGATGAGGTTTTCGCAGTTCGACCCGCTGCCCGATGCAAAGACGGCAATGTTCATCTTAACGGTTATTGGTTAACGGTTATTGGTTATTGGAGAACGCAGCAAGAATCTTATCGGCAGTCTGTTGCATCTCCTCGGCACTCAGTTTCAGCTTCTCGCGACGGAAGTCGGCGTCAGCCTCGCTCTGCATAGGAATGAGATGGATGTGTGCATGAGCAACCTCAAGGCCCAGCACCACCTGTGCCACTTTCTTGCAGGGGAAAGCCTGTTTGATGGCGATGGCCACACGCTTGGCAAACTGCTGATAGCGCGCCAGCTCGTCGTCCTCCATGTCAAAGAAATAGTCCACCTCACGGCGCGGTATGACCAGCGTATGGCCTTTTACCAAGGGATTGATGTCAAGAAAAGCGTAGAACTCGTCGTTCTCGGCACACTTATAGCTGGGAATCTCGCCAGCTGCAATCTTACTGAAAATATCCATTTATAATAATTTATAATTCAAAATTCATCATTATCCCACAGTGATTTTGTCAATGCGCAGCTTAATGGTGCCACGAGGAATTTTCACTTCCACTTCATCACCTACTTTGTGGTTGAGCAAGCCTTGTGCAATAGGTGTCTGGATACTGATCTTACCCTGACGCAGGTCGGCCTCGCTCTCACTGACGATAGTATAGGTCATATGGGCTTTATTAGCCATATTGGTCATCTCCACTTTAGAGAGGATCTGTACTGAGTCGGCGCTAAGTCTTGACGTGTCGACAATCTTTGCTTCAGAGATAGCCACCTTCAGCTGGTTAATCTTCGACTCCAAGTGTGCCTGTGCCTCTTTAGCAGCCTCATACTCGCTGTTCTCACTCAGGTCGCCTTTGTCGCGGGCTTCCGCAATAGCGGCCGACGCCTTGGGGCGCTCAATGCCCTCTAAGCGCTTCAGTTCGGCTATGAGATTATCATAGCCCTCTTGTGACATGTATGCCATCTTAGATTACAATTTTACGATTTACGTTTTTGGTATTTTCAAAAAAAGTAAAGAATCCCGACCATTCTCTCAGGGTCGGAATCCTTGTCCTGTTAAGTTGTTGTTAGTGGGTGCAAAGTTATGCCTTTTTCCCCAACTGTCAAAGTTTTTCGCGTTAAAAAACGTTTAGCCGAGTATCTTCATCAGCTCGCGCATACCCTCAGAAGCGCCTTTCTGAATCTGTTTTACGCTCCCGCCTACGCTAATGGGATTGGGGTCGATGAGATAAACAGGCACGCCAGGCCGCACATAGTGGAAAAGGCCAGCGGCGGGATAGACATTCAGCGACGTGCCGATGATAATAAAGATGTCGGCCAGCTGGGCATACTCGATGGCAACGGAGATATTCGGAACGGCCTCGCCAAAGAAGACAATGTAGGGTCTCAGCAGCGAGCCGTCGCCCGCCTTCGTGCCTGGCTCCACCTCACAATTCTCGGGTGTGAGCTGCTGAATGTAGCGCGGGTCGTCGACATCACGACTGGAACAGACCTTCATCAGTTCGCCGTGCAAATGCACCACATGGGTAGAGCCAGCCATCTCGTGCAGGTTGTCGACATTTTGCGTCACCACCGTCACGTCATATTTCTTTTCCAACTCAGCCACCAGCCGATGGCCCTCGTTGGGCTTCACGCCCCAGCACTTCTTGCGTAGCATGTTATAGAAGTTTGTCACCAGCACGGGATCAGCCTCCCAGCCTTCGTGCGTTGCCACCTGAGCCACAGGGTACTCCTCCCACAGGCCGTCGGCGTCGCGGAATGTCTTTAAACCGCTCTCCACCGACATGCCGGCTCCTGTCAAAACAACGATTTTCTTCTTGCTCATCTTGTCTTTGTTTTTAACAATGCAAAAATACTATTTTCTGATGAAATGGCCAAATTTTTTCTACGAAATACTTGCATTAGTTTTCACGCAAGCTGTCTGATGCGATGCCTCGGGCCACAGTGTAGGCAGTGGTCCAGGCGGCTTGAAAGTTAAAGCCGCCAGTGACGCCGTCGATGTCAAGCACCTCACCGGCGAAGAACAGGCCTGTACGAGTGCGGCTTTCCAGTGTCTGAGGATTGACGGCACGCAGACTCACTCCGCCACAGGTGACGAACTCGTCGCGATGGGGTGCGCGACCGCTGATCTGATACACGTCGGCAGTGAGCACATTGGCCAGCCGGTGCACCTCTTTCGCATTGAGGCTACTCCACGGGGCAAGTGCACGAGATTGCAATGCTTTCCCAGACAGAAAAGCCCACAGCCGCTGCGGCAGCGCCATCGGCGGTACGGTTGTGATGCGTTTTTGCTGATATTGGTGCATCTGCTCCTGAAGCGCCCCCACAGCCTCTGTCTCTGTAGCGCCTGTCCAGTTTACCAGCAGCGGCGAGTGGTAGTGCGCCTCGGCCAGATGACGGGCGGCATAGCTTGACAGCCGTAGGATGCAGGGACCGCTCATGCCCCAGTGGGTGAGGAGCAGCGGCCCATGAGCGCGTAGTTTCGTGCCAGGAATCATAGCCGAGGCACGCTCCACCACCGTACCCGTCAGGCTGGTGAGTGCCGTATCGTCGATGCTCAGCGTAAACAGCGACGGCACGGGTTCCTCCACCTCCTGCCCCAGCCAGGCAAGTGCCTCACGGCGAGGCTGTCCGCCTGTGGTGACACAGACATAGTCATCGTCGGCCAGCTCGTCGAGTGAGCTGACGCCACGTCCTGTCTGGATGATGACGCCCAGTCGGTGGGCCTCGGAAAGAAAAAGATTGATGATAGTATGGGCGTCCTGCGACTGCGGAAACACACAGTGGTCGTCCTGAGCCACCAGCCTGACGCCCCGCTGCTGGAACCACTGCCAGGTGTCATGGTGGTCGAACTGACGGAAGAGCCGTTTCAAAAGCTGGTGGCCACGCGGATAGACGTCTTTCAAGTCACGTATATCCTCAAAGGTGTTCGTCAGGTTGCAGCGTCCACCGCCGCTTACTTCCACCTTCCTCAGCACCCGCTGGGCACGCTCCATGATGGTCACCTCCATCTGCGGACACATCTCCTTCAGGTTGATGGCCAGGAAAAAGCCTGCTGCCCCGCCTCCGATAATAACTGTCCGTCTTTTTTCCATACATTAGCTATCCCTTGCTATGACAGCTGAACAGGAAGATGCGCTCGCTTTACTTGATTTCATGGCACGGCACCCATATCCAGAAAATAGAGCCATGACCGTCGCCTTCACTCTGCACGCCAATGCTTCCGCCAGAACGCTCGGCTATGCTCTTGCAGATGCTCAGTCCCAGACCAGTACCCTGCACAAAGTCGTTCAGTTTGACAAAGCGGTCGAACACTTTCTTCTGCTTATCCTTCGGAATGCCGGTGCCGGTGTCCTCGCAATACATATATATGCCAGACTCCTTGTATTCCCAGCCCACGCGGATATGCCCCTGATGCGTGTATTTCACGGCATTGGTAACAAAGTTAGTGATGACCTGCTGCATACGGCCCATGTCTATGCGTGTCACGAAAGTGCTGACGGGATTGTCGACGATAAACTCCACTCCAGGCTCCTGTACACGCTGTGAGAGCGACTGACATACGATGTCAAACTCGGAAGCAAAATCCACTTCACGCGGCACAATCTCCAGAGGCTTGATATCCATAGTAGAAGCCTCAAAAATGTCATTGATGAGGCGCATGAGCATGTCGCAGTTGTTGTGGATGATGCGTATGAATTCCTTTCGCTCGTCAGGCGAATCGACCATCTGAAGCAGGTCGGTGAAGCCTACAATGGCGTTCAGCGGCGTGCGTATCTCGTGCGTCATGTTGGCCAGGAACGTACTCTTCAGCATGGCGGAATTCTCAGCACGCGCAGTCTCTTCCTTTAGTTTCTCCTGAGCCTCCATGAGTGTGGTGACGTCACGTACGACGCCAAACAGCTTAGTGACATTTCCTTCTGAGTCGAACAGGGGCATACCGCTTACCGAGAACCATGCATCCTTATTGCCAACAGGTGTATGATGGAAGTGATGGACGACATTGAAGGGTTCTTTGAAATTGCTGATGTTCTGAATATTTTTCAGAGCCTGTCTGCGGTGCTCCTCGTACATACCGTTAGCGTAATCATCCATCGTCTCGGAGAATTCCTGTTCATGCAGAGAGCGCGAGAAATAGATGACACGCGAACTGATATTAGTGTGCCATACCCACATGTTGCAGTTCTCAAGCAGTGTACGCAACTCTGCCTCATAGCTGCGGTTGCTTTGCTCTGCTTCCTTCAGTGCCATCGACTGGCTCTTCAGCTCGCGATACATCTCACGCTCCTCGGAGATGTCGCGCGCAGTAATAATGTAATACATCACCTCGCCATCGGCATCGAGAGCTGGCCAGACGCGCATCTCTGCATATTTGTCAAGCCCTAAGCTGGGATAGTACATGTGCTGGCAGACATGGAAGTTCTCGGTAGTGCCTTTTGAGAGGATTCCCTTCACCATTGCAGCATCAAACAGGTTGGTTTCCTTAAAGTATTCCAGCATCTCGTCGTTGATTCCGCTCAGCTCTCGCATCTTGTCGTTCAGGTCAATCAGACGGCCTTCCTTGTCATAGAACGACATAGCGAGAAGCGTTGACTCGAACATCTTGTGGAAATGGCTGGCCATATCACGGTCTTCCTGTTCTTTCTTTTTCTCCTCACTGATGTCGCGCGAGGCAATGACCACGCTGACAGGCCTGTGGTGCGTGTTGAATTCTGGATAGGAATAGCCCATGATGTCTATCCAGTGCGGGTTGTCAGCCGTTCCATCGTTCCATCGCAGGGTAAAGGGCGTGGCCTGTTGGTGGGCGGCATCCTTCCTGTTTCTCCTTTTGAAAATCTTCTCCTGGTCATCAGGATGCACGTATTGCATCATTTCCTGCATGGTGATGCCGCCTTCCGGCAGCACATGGCCGTGCTGGTTGTAAACACGTCCATGTCTTAAGTCGATGACGAAAACGCTGAAATTTCCCATGTTCAGAGCCTGATGCATCATCTCCTCCATTTCATTGTTGCGTTTCAGGGCAGTCTTCACCTTGTTACGCATGAAGCGGAAGACGAACAGGGTGAACACTGTAAGCGCCAACACGATGAGAGCAATGTAGATGACGATGGGCGATGCATTTTCCTCGACGAGCTCTGGATGGTACCACCTGTCGGTCAGCTGGTCAACCTCGCCGCTCTGCTGCATACGCACGTACATATTATCTATATCGTCGATAAGCTGCCTGTCGTATCCCACCACGTGTATCTCCGTGGCTTTCAAATCCTTCAGCACGTCGCAGGAAACGCCCTCAACATTATACTCCTTGATTTTCCATTTCAAAGGCTGTTCGCCCCAAATGAAGTATTTGTACAGGCCTTCTGCAACTCCGCTAAGTGCTGTTCGCGGCGACTGGAAGTCCATTTGGTCGAGGCTGTCGGCCATGCTTCCAAGCAGGGTGTAGGAGATGGAGTCGTTGGAGCTATTAAAAACGACCGATCCGTTTTTCATCAATTGCCGTGTATTGCTGATAGGCGGCGTGTCGTATTTACGAGCAGCCACCACACGATAGTAGCCCATAGGGGTCCGCGTGCGGTAGTAGCCCGGCCCTATATAGCGGTCGCGGTAATCAATGATGAGGTCTGCCTTATGAGCCAAGAAAATGCCGATGTTTTGCTTTCGTGCCTTCATGACGAACTCGTAGGGGACATCAAGGCGTTTAAGTATTTCACACAGCAGTTCAATGTTGTAGCCATCAGGCTTGCCTTCGCTGTTGAGGAACTCGTAAGGTGCAAAATCCCAGTCGCAGACAATGGTGATTTTCTTCTTCGCCTGCGCCGGTAGGTCCATGACGAAGAACATGCAAAGCAGTGCGAGCAGCTTTGCGTAGCGTGATATGATGCTAATGGTCTGCCTTTGCATGTATTGTCAGTTTTCTTTCTTATGTTCTATGAGGCTTGCCTCACATGGGATGAGAACCCACACCAAGGTACCCTTTTCTACCTCGCTGCTCACATCGATGGTGCCTCCGAGTTGTGTCACCAGTTCTTTACAGATGGGCAATCCCAACCCTGTGCCCTGCATGTTTGCTGAGGTGTCGCTAAACCGCTCGAAGATATGGGGCAGCTTGTCGGCAGGAATGCCTTTACCAGTATCTTCGACAACGATGATGAGTCTACCGCCAATGTATTCGTAGTGTGCACGGACATAGCCCTGCGTGGTGTAATTCACCGAGTTTTCTATAATTTGGTGTATGATGCGTCCGATGTTAGTCTCGTCAATGTTGACTACAAGGTGGTTGTACTGGTTTTCTACAATATACTTCACGCCTTCGCGCCGTCCGTTAGCCCATGCCTGTTCACAGCGGCTCTCGAATGTTTGCGCAAAGTCGGTGGGCTCGATGTTGATTTCCACCATCTTAGCGTCGAGGCGCGAGAGGAAGAGGATGTCGTTGATGAGGCTGAGCAGGTAGGTGGAGTTCTCCTTGATTTCCTTGATGTACTGTTCCTCATCCTCAGGCGAGTGCTGCAGCTCGAACTTCTCGGCGCTCTTGACGACAGTGTCCAACGGTGTGCGTATCTCGTAGCACATATTATGCAGGAACTTGATTTTCACCTGCTCAATTTCCTGTGCCTTCTCCGTTTCCAGCTGTAGCATGGCTTCAGTATGCTTCAACTCGGTGGTGTCGCGGCAAATGCCCGAATACTCCGTCACGGTGCCGTCGTCGGCCAAAGTGGGGAAAAGCAGCAGTTGCAGCCACAGGTTCTTGCCCCCAGGGAGCCGCAGGCTGGAGCGCACCTCACACGACACCGCCATGTTCCGCCTACTATCCATCATACGGAATCCGCGCATCACCTGACGCATCGATTCATCGGCTGTGAGGCTGATGCAGCGTTGCTGAGTGAGGATATACTGTGCCTCATGCATCCTGTGGTTGATGGTGAGCATGTGTGTCTGCGGCGAATAAGTAACCATTCGCACACCGCCCACCTGCAGGGCATAGTTGATGTTGTCGATATTGTCTGTCAGCTCCCGCATGGCATCACGCAGCTGGCGCACGCCCTGACGGGCACGCTGGAAGTTGCGGGCCACCTCCGTCACCTCGCGTCCAGTGCCGAAGGCTCCCAGCAGCTGGTGGGCATCACTGTAGACGGGCACCAACTGCAGCTCGTAGGCGATGCTGCCCTCACGCTTGCGCGAATCCAGTTGTTTCTCCTTGCTGTAGTCGATGAAGAGCGTGGAGTAGAAGCGGTCGCGGTGGGCAAAGTCGGTGATGTCGAAATCTTCGGTACTGAGAATGTCGCTCAGATGCACGCCTTCCGCTCTTACAGCCTCGATAGGCATCTTAAACGTGTTCTGTGCCCTGCCGTTCATTCTGATGATGCGCCCCTTGCTGTCATAGTAGACCATGTCCACCATAGCGTTGTTGAAGATGGCCTGATAGCGGTGCATCATCTGCGATGCACGCTGCTGGCGCTCGTATTCCTCAGTGACATCGATTTCGTTTCCGATAATGACGGTGGGCTGTCCGTTTTCGCTATGCAGCACCGATACATTGACAATGTAGGTGTGCATTTGCTTGCCCTCCATGTCCTTGCCTCTCAACTGCAGGCGGTCGTGCGTGCGCTCACGGTTGACGAGTTGTATCACAGACTCTGCCAGCCGCTGGTAGTCATCGCCATTGAAGCGTGCTGCAAACTCGTTCCGCCCATAGGTTTTGCGCATGTGTGCGCCGGCCCCGTACGAGATAAACGTCTTCTTTGCCACGTCATAGGTCCAGATGGTCACCTGGCAAGCCTTCAAGATCAGGGCCAGCCGGGCGTTACGCAATCGTCCCTCGTGTGTGGCCCGCCTCTCGCGGAAGTGGTAGATGATGCTGGCGACAGCCAGAATAAGGGCGATGGCTCCAATAGCGGCTACCAACAGCCATGTCCATCGTGGCGGTCCGCTGTTCAGGCTTTCTTCCGGATAGAACCATTTCTGCTCAATAAGATGCAGGCGGTCTTCAGCCTTCAGCTTGGCATAGGTGTCATCAAGTGCCCTCAGCAGCTGTTCGTCAGACGACATAAAGCGGTAGTCGCCTGACGGCATATCCACGGGTTCAAGGACAAGGTTGTCTGTATGATACTTGTGGATGAGCCACTTCAGCGACATGGTGTTCCACAGCACCTGTCCACTGCCGTTGGCGCTGACCAGCTGTATGGCCTTGTCCATATCGCCTTGCGGCGTGGCATTATGGTCCCACCCATGGTCAATCATCAAGTGATGGCTGAAACTGCCGTCATGTACGACGACCTGTTCGTTGGCCAAGTCTTCAAGTCTTCTTACGGTATGTGACTCGCCTTTGACATGAGCCACGCTGTGCGTGAACAACTGTATGAAACTCTTGCCATAGTGCACACCGTCGTGGTCGTGGAAACTTGCCACCATGCCCAGCATCAGGTCTGAACGTCCGTTGAACAGGTCGTCAAGAGCCTTTGATGTGGGTTTCAGGTGGATTTCATAGGGGATTTTAAGCTCCTCGAGAATCATTTTCAGCAGGTCAACGTTGTAGCCTGTAGGATGGCCTGCCTCGTCGAGGAAAACGTATGGCCAGAGGTCCCATGCGTCAATATAGACCAACGGATGCTCCTTGGTGTACCGTGCGTTGAGATCTGAGATTTGAGATTTGAGATTTAAAGTCACCCCTCCCAGCAGCAGCACCACCAGAAAGAGCCTTTTTGTTAATGTGAAGAATGTAACGCTTTTCTTCATTCTCAATTCTCAACTCTCAATTCCCAATTCTTAATTCTTCAACGCCTCAACCACCTGGTCGGCTATCTGCTTCATACCCTTCTGATTGGGATGGCCCGATGACTTGTCGATGTCATGCAGACGGATGACAGGCACATTGTAGTGCTTGCATATCTCGGCCACACTGGTGTTGACAACCTCCTTCAGGTCACTGTTCAGCATGAAGTATATCCTGGCCGTGGGATAGCGGTCCTGCATGTGCTCCAGCAGATAGGCAAGAGCGGGGCGGAAGGTGTAGAGGTCGGCACGTTTCCAGTCGGCATACTTGAACTCGCCGATGGGGGCGCCGCTCCACGAGTCGTTGGTGCCGCCAAAGAGCAGGATGACGTCGGGGTGTCCCAGCGACTTGTGGCGTGTGATGAACGAGCGGTGGGTGTAGTCGGCATCGTTATAGCCTGTGTTGCAGATGGTTGAGCCGCTATACGAGTTGTTCACCTCCAATTTCCAGTTCATACGCTGAATCACCTGCCACCACCACGTCTGCCTGACACTGAAGACGTCAGTGCGCTTCGGGTCGTCGTGCCGGTTGAAGTACCAAGTCTCCATAGTGTCTGGCGTGAGATAGCCTTCATAGGTGGAATACGAGTCACCGAAAATGGCGACACTTGTCTTTCCTTGCGAATGTGCGCTTATGGCAATCGCCACAAACAGCAACAGGGTTAGTATGCCTTTCTTCATCACATGATTGGTCATAATTGCCGCAAAGATACTAAAAAAACACAGTAACAAGCAATGTTTATTATTTTTTAACACAGCGCCTGCCATTTTTATCATCATTCTCTCAGCAGCACCCAGAGGTATCTCAACTCCCCACCCCTCCGCTCGGTATCCCGGAGGGTGACGCTTGCCCCCTTCGGGATGCCGAGCGGAGGGGCGGGGAGTTTTTATGGGGCACCTAAGAGCCAAACAGCGCCTACAAAACAAAAAAAATGAGGGCTGAGAAAAGGCCCCAAACAGCCTACAAAAATTTCGCAGGTGGCTTATAAAAGCTACCTGCGATTTTTCCTGTGTCGACACTTGCGACACAATTTTCTTAATCGAACCAACGCAAAAAATACTATAACGTTAAATATCAGATAGTTATAAGAAACTTACAAAATTGACTTTTCCGCCAAAATTCGGTTGAATCACGCCAATTTAAGTAAAAAACGCCAAAAATGCGCCAAAAATGTTTGGTTTGTTTATGATGATTTTGTAACTTTGCAGCCAGTTACAAAT
>JAILAA010000077.1 GCA_024681875.1 Prevotella sp. | reverse complement strand
TATCATAATGGCACAATTATCTAACCGTCTGCAACGACTGGCACCATCGGCCACACTGGCCATGTCACAGAAGAGCGCCGAGATGAAGGCGCAGGGCATCGACGTCATTAACATGAGCGTAGGCGAGCCCGACTTCAACACCCCCGACCATATCAAGGAAGCTGCAAAGCAGGCCATCGACCAGAACTACTCACGCTATTCACCCGTGCCTGGCTACCCCGAGCTGCGGAAAGCCATCGTGGAAAAACTGAAGCGAGAAAATGGGCTGGACTACCAGACAAGCGAAATCCTGGTCTCCAACGGCGCCAAGCAAAGCGTATGCAATACGGTCATGGCACTGGTCAATCCCGGAGAGGAGGTCATCATCCCAGCACCTTACTGGGTCAGCTATCCGCAGATGGCACTGCTGGCAGGAGGAACACCGGTGTTTGTAAATGCCACCTTCGAACAGAACTTCAAGATGACACCTGAGCAGCTCGAGGCTGCCATCACACCCAGGACGCGACTGCTCATCCTCTGCTCGCCCAGCAACCCCACAGGATCCGTCTATAGTAAAGATGAATTGCGCGCGCTCGCGAACATTATACTGAAGCATCAGGACATCTACGTCCTGGCCGACGAAATCTATGAGCACATCAACTACGTGGGACATCACGAGTCGATCGCACAGTTCCAAGGAATGAAGGAACGCACCATCATCGTCAACGGCGTCAGCAAGGCCTACGCCATGACGGGCTGGCGCATCGGCTACATCGCCGCACCGGAGTGGATAGTGAAAGGCTGCAACAAGCTGCAGGGACAGTATACTAGCGGGCCGTGCTCGGTGAGCCAGAAAGCTGCCGAGGCTGCCTATGTGGCAAGCCAGCAGTGCGTGGAAGAGATGCGGCAGGCCTTCGAGAGAAGACGCAACCTCATTGTCAGCCTCGCACGGCAGATTCCAGGACTCGAGGTGAACGTGCCTGAAGGCGCCTTCTACCTCTTCCCCAAGTGTAGCGCATTCTATGGCAGCAACGTCTGCCACGACGGTGTCGCAACTGACAGGACAATCAACAACAGCACGGAATTGGCGCTCTATCTCCTGGAAGAGGCACACGTGGCCACCGTAGGAGGCGACGCCTTCGGAGACCCCGACTGTTTCCGCATGAGCTACGCCACAAGCGATGAGAACATACGCGAAGCCATCAGACGCATCGCAGAAGCCCTCGGCAAGCTGAAAAGATAAAAAAAATACGAGTTAAACGTTGTTAAATCCTTACAAAGTCCACTTTTTTATGTTATCTTTGTCGCGGATTATGCAAAACACCGCTGCGAGCTAGCAGCCTATAATCGTACAACTAATCACATTTCGTAACTTTACAACTTAATCTATTTTTATAACTTAAAAACAAAAACAAACATCTATGGCAACTACACAAGCCGCTGCTCCTAAGCAGCAAAATGCCCCAAAGGCTAAAGGAACAAGCAGTATCGGTATCAAAGATGCAATCTGGGTGATTGCTATCTGTGCTGTCATCGCATTCTGCAACTTCTTCTTCAACCTGGGAAGTCCCAGCAACTTCGTTGACGGCGACACCGAGGGAAGCCCCGCCAACATCTGGGGTACCATCTTCAAGGGCGGTATCATCGTGCCTGTCATCCACACACTGTTGCTCACCGTGCTCTTCATGGCCGTCGAGCGTGTCATCGCTCTGAGCAAGTGCATCGGTAAGGAGAAACTCGCTACCTTCGTGGGCAAGGTAAAGAAGAACCTGAAGGCTAAGGACTTTGACGCAGTCCTGAAGAACTGCGACTATCAGGGTGGTTCTGTTGCCAACGTCGTCCGCGCTGCCGTTATGGCATACAAGGAGGCTGACGCTGCCACCGGCATCAAGAAGGAAGTGAAGCTGGCTCGCATCCAGCAGGCACACGAGGAGGCCATCGCCGTTGAGATGCCTACCCTCACAATGAACCTTCCCATTATCGCTACTATCGTTACGCTGGGTACACTGACCGGTCTGCTCGGTACTGTGGTAGGTATGATCAAGTCGTTCCAGGCTCTGGCACAGGGTGGTGGCGGTGACTCCGTCGAGCTGTCTGCAGGTATCTCTGAGGCTCTGATTAACACGGCCTTCGGTATCGGTACCTCTTGGCTCGCTGTGGTGTCCTACAACTTCTTCACCAACCGCATCGACAAGATTGCCTTTGCGCTGGACGAAATCGGTTACTCAATCGCACAGACCTACGCAGCCACTCACGCCGAAGAAGCTTAATTTCCCGCTTAGTCCAATCTAAAACCCATTTACGACTATGGCTAAGTTGAAAGTTAAGAAAAGCGACGTCTGGATCGACATGACTCCTATGTCGGACGTGATGGTGCTGCTGCTGACGTTCTTCATGCTGAGTGCAAACTTCGTGAAGAATGAAGTGGTGAAAGTCGTCACACCGGCTTCGGAGACAATGGCTAAAGTGCCTGCAACGGCTACTCTTGACATCACGATCGACCCGGAGGGCAGGGTGTTCCTTGCCACTGACAAGACCGTGACGATGGAGAAGGCTCTGGCACAGATGCTGACCGAAAGAGGCGTCACGCTCAATGATGAGCAGAAGAAGGCTTTTCTGCAGGAGACACAGATAGGTATCCCCGTGAAGCAGCTGCCCGAGTTCCTGGCACAGAGCCATGAGAACCAAGTGAAGCTGCTGAAAGGAGCAGGTATCCCTACCGATAGTCTCAAGGAAAGCAGAGAAGACCAGATGAGTGAATTCCAGCTCTGGGTGAAAGCTCTCAAGAAAGGATACAAAGAATGGTACAACGAGCAGGATGATGCTACAAAGGCATCAGCAGCCGACAGGCTGGAAATCTGCATCAAGGCCGACGCCGCAGCTCCCTATGTCACCTTCAAGCAGGTGCTCAACGAACTGCAGGATATCAATGAGAGCCGCTACAAATTGGTTACACAGTATAAAAAATCGGACGAATAACTATGGCTAAGAAAAAAGAAAGCAAGCAGAAAAAAATGAATGTCCGCGTCGACTTCACGCCGATGGTGGATATGATGATGCTTCTGAT